>NZ_QOVX01000013.1:0-151882 GCF_008365395.1 Neorhizobium sp. P12A
CTTCAACCGTGTTGCCTTCGCCGCGGCACACGTCGTCGTCGACCCGCTGGCCGACAACGATCCCTGGCTTGATCGCAACATCGACTGGGAGCGCACGATCGCGTTTCGCGAATATCTCTGGGACCTCGGTCTCGGCGTCGCCGAGGCCATGGACACGGCGCAACGCGGGATGGGGCTCGATTGGGCCGGCGCAAAGGAGCTGATCACCCATGCCCAGTCGGCGGCACGCGGCCGTTCCGACGCTTTGATTGCCTATGGTGCGGGTACGGATCACCTTGCATCCGGTCCTGACGTCAGCGTGGATGACGTCATCAGGGCCTACGAGGAACAATTCGCCTTTGTCGAAGGGCAGGGCGGCCGTATCATCCTGATGGCAAGCCGCGCCCTGGCGGCTGCCGCCAAGGGACCGGATGACTATGTCCGCGTCTATGACCGGATACTCTCCCAGGTGCGCGAGCCCGTCATCATTCATTGGCTCGGCGACATGTTCGATCCGGCGCTCAGCGGCTACTGGGGCTCCAAGGACGATCTTNTGGCGCCGACCGTCCCGCTCTCAAGGCATATCTTCAAGGCGCCGACGCGTTTCTACAAGACCGGCGTGGTGTTCCTCGCCTATCTGAACGGCTTCCAGAACCATTTTCATATGCTCGGCGGCCAGCAAAGCACGCGCTCCATCCTGCATCTTTCGGAACTCTTTCGCCTTGCCGACAAGGCTCGCGTCCTACGTGATCCTGATATGGCGGCAACACGGATGAAGACGATACTCGCGACTGCTGGAATTTAAGTACCTGCTTCCGGCAGAGAGGGCCGGCGGTTGGGTGGGAGGACAAGCAGAATGGCTGTCGAAGGCCTTTCCATCAATCTCGCCACCGTGCGAGAACAATACAACATGCGCGAGGCTGTCGAGGCCTGCTTGAAACAGGACATCACGGCAATTGCGCCCTGGCGTGACCAGGTTCATGCGATCGGTCTCGATGAAGCCGCGCGCATCGTCGCGGACAACAGGCTCCGTGTGACCGGCCTCTGCCGCGGAGGCATGTTTCCCGCCGCCGACGCGGACGGACGGGCGGCAGCCATCGATGATAACAAGCGGGCCATCGATGAGGCCGCGGCACTGAACGCCGACTGTCTCGTCCTCGTTGTCGGCGGGCTTCCCCCCGGTTCGCGCGATATCCGCGGTGCTCGCGAGATGGTCGCCGAGGGCATCGAGGCAATCCTGCCGCATGCGCGGGCTGCCGGAATTCCCTTGGCGATCGAGCCGTTGCATCCGATGTATGCGGCCGACCGGGCTTGCGTGAACACGCTGGAGCAGGCCCTCGACATCTGCGATCTCCTGGGCGACGGCATTGGCGTTGCGATCGATGTCTACCACGTGTGGTGGGATCCGGAGCTTGAAGATCAGATCGCTCGGGCAGGGACGTCGAATAGAATTCTGGCTCACCATATCTGCGACTGGCTCGTGCCGACCCGGGACCTGCTGCTTGACCGCGGCATGATGGGCGACGGTGTCATCGACCTGAAGCGTATCCGCAAGGCCATTGAAAAGGCTGGATATTTCGGCGCTCAGGAGGTCGAGATATTCTCGGCTCAGAACTGGTGGAAGAGGCCCGGCCATGAGGTGCTTTCCACATGCATCGAACGGTTTCGCACCGTCTGCTGAGCAAAGCGTGATTTGGCACCCTTGCTGAAATTTTTCTGGCCCTTGTAACGTTCGGCTGCGCCGCGCCGTAGGGGGCATACGGGGTGGATTTCCAATGTAGATCGTAGGCGGAAAATCAGTCGGCCACCGAACAAGGCGCAAGCCTCGGGAGGGGCACGGTTGTTACCTCCATTGCCGTGTGCACTGAAACGACCATGGGAGACGTAATGTCGACGATCGAAAACAATGACGACAGCCTCGCTGCGCGCAAATCCTTGAATGAGGCTATGAGTTCCCACGTTTCGGGGGATCTTCCGACGGCGGAAAAGCACTATGTGCAGGTCTTGAACCGGGACTACCGCACCGAGGATATCCTGCCGCTCTTGGCCGGCATCGTCGCGAAGCGCGGCGACTACGAGCTCGCACTCTACTATTGGGATAGTTTGCTGACCCTGAAGCCCGGCCATCTGGTCGGCCTTCTCGAAAAGGGCGGCATTCTGCACAAGCGCGGCCAATTGGCCGATGCCATTGCCTGCTACAAGCTGGCGCTCTCGGTATCGCCCGGCAATCCGCTGATTCTCAACAATCTCGCTGTGACCATGTCGGATGCCGGTCGCCGGGATGAGGCATTGGAGATGTTTCATCAGGTTCTCCGACTGCAGCCAGACAATATCGACGTCCGGCACCAGATCCGGCGTCTGTCTTCGGCGATCGTGCCCTTCTGGCATATTGCGATGATGAACGATCAGCCGAGAAACGATGCGTTCGAGGCCGCGATCAAGCGCGCCATCGAAATGCGCGGTGCTGAAGCTCAGATCCTGGATATCGGCTCGGGAAGCGGCCTGCTCTCGATGATGGCGGCCCGAGCTGGTGCCAGGAATATCGCTACCTGCGAAGCCGTCCCCGTCATTGCGAAGACCGCTGCCGAGATCATTGCCGATAACGGGTTCGAGGACAGGATCAGTGTCGCTGCGAAAACATCGCAGGATCTGGTGATCGGCAAGGACATGGAGAGTCGCGCCGATATTCTGATCTCGGAGATTCTTTCAAGCGACCTGCTGGCCGAGCATGTCATAGCGACGTTCGAAGATGCGCATTCAAGGCTTCTCAGCGACGATGCGATCATCATCCCGCGCGCGGCGACGGCGCTCGGGTGCCTTGTGGCAAGCGACACCCTTGCCGAATATGCCCATGTCCAGACGGCCTCCGGCTTTGATGTCTCCCGCTTCAATGCCTTGGCACCGAACCGCCTGCCCCTTCACGGGACGATGACAGGCTGGACGCGCCTATCGGACGATTTCGAATTGGTCAGCATCGACCTTACGCAGCCGAAACATGCAGCGGCGAGCAGGAAGATAAGGCTGCCTGTCAGCGTTTCGGGTCGGGCGACCGGTATCGTGCAGTGGATGCATATCGACCTCATCGACGATATCACCTTCAGCAACCATCCGGACGATTACCATGACGGCGGCTGGCTCCAGGTGCTGCACACCTTCCCCAAGCCGGTTGAGGTTATCGCGGGCCAGACGATCGAACTGGTCGTTGGCCATGATCGCAGCAGCCTGATAGTGATGCCTGCGTAAGAGGGGTCATCCGGTTGGCAGCATGATGGTTGGCAACCGGAACCGCTGGATGGCTAGCCGTCAGCTGCCATCTTGATGGCAACCCTGTCGGGGTCTATATTTGCTGCAAAGGAGATTCCGATGGTTGAACCTCAACTCTCAGTCAGAAGTGCTAAGGCGCGTGATCTCGCCCATCGCCTAGCTCGCCGAGAAAATCGTTCGATCGCGGAGATCGTTGAGAGGGCATTGGAGGCCTACGATATCCGGGAAACTGGGCGTGAGCCTGCGTCTTCCTTCTATCGTCGGCTTTCAGAAAAAAGTGGTACAGATATCGATCTGGAAGACGTTATCCGAGAAGGTCGCCAGCCTCACAAGGGTATCGACCTTTGATCCTGCTCGATACGAATGTCGTCTGGGAAACATTGAAGAGATATCCCGACGAAGCTGTTGTCGCATGGCTTACGCGCTACGACTCCGAACTCGCGTTGCCGACTGTGACAATTGCTGAAGTTGCTTTCGGCATTCAAAAAATTAGGCCCGATCAACGGGCGGATCGTCTGGAGCAAGGTCTTTACGAATGGCGCAGACGTTTTGCAGACCGGATATTCGGATTGACGGAAGAGGCCGCTCTTGCCTACGGCGAAATCATGGGATCCGCGGCACGCCAGGGGCGTGTGATGTCCGTGCCTGATGGCATGATCGCCGCGATAGCGCGGGGTAAACGGAGGCAAACTTGCGACCCGTAACCTCAGCGACTTTAGTACCACGGGCGTCGAATTAATTTCGCCATGGGACTTCTAGAACGCCGCCGTTCTTTTCGGCGGCGTCTTTGAGTTCATTTGATCGGCGATCCAATCAGTTCCCGAGAATACCGGGCAACCGCAAGCCTTTTTCCTTGGCGCATTCGATGGCGATGTCATAGCCCGCGTCGGCGTGGCGCATGACGCCGGTGGCCGGATCGTTCCAGAGCACGCGCTCCAAGCGCCTTGCCGCGTCATCCGTGCCGTCAGCGCAGATGACCATGCCGGAATGTTGGCTGAAGCCCATGCCGACGCCGCCGCCGTGGTGCAGTGACACCCAGGTGGCGCCCGATGCGGTGTTGAGCAGGGCGTTCAGCAGCGGCCAGTCGGAAACGGCGTCCGAGCCGTCCTTCATCGCTTCCGTCTCGCGGTTCGGCGAGGCGACCGAGCCGGAATCGAGGTGGTCGCGGCCGATGACGACAGGGGCCCTCAGTTCGCCGTTCTTCACCATCTCATTGAAGGCGAGGCCGAGCTTGTGGCGGTCGCCGAGGCCGACCCAGCAGATGCGCGCCGGCAGACCCTGGAAGGCGATGCGCTCCCTGGCCATGTCGAGCCAATTGTGCAGGTGCTTGTTGTCGGGCAGCAGTTCTTTCACCTTGGCGTCGGTCTTGTAGATGTCTTCCGGATCGCCCGACAGAGCCGCCCAGCGGAAGGGGCCGATACCGCGGCAGAAGAGCGGGCGAATATAGGCAGGCACGAAGCCCGGGAAGGCGAACGCGTTTTCGAGACCCTCATCCTTGGCGACCTGGCGGATGTTGTTGCCGTAGTCGAGCGTCGGAACGCCGGCATCCCAGAAGGCAACCATTGCCTCCACATGCGCCCTCATCGAGGCGCGGGCAGCAACTTCGACGGCCTTCGGGTCGCTCTCGCGCTTGGCCTTGTGCTCGGCAACGGTCCAGCCGGCCGGCAGGTAGCCGTTGCGCGGGTCGTGAGCCGAGGTCTGATCGGTGACGATGTCGGGGCGCGGGCCGCCGGCCTTCATCCGCTTCACAAGCTCGGGAAAGATTTCGGCGGCGTTGCCGAGCAGGCCGACGGACTTGGCTTCGCCGGCCTTGGTCCACTTGTCGATCAGCGCTAGCGCTTCGTCGAGCGTCCTTGCCTTCTCGTCGACATAGCGGGTGCGGATGCGGAAATCGATGCGGGTCTCGTCGCTTTCGACGGCGAGGCAGCAGGCGCCGGCCATGACGGCCGCCAGCGGCTGCGCGCCGCCCATGCCGCCGAGGCCGCCGGTCAGGATCCACTTGCCCCTAAGGTCGCCACTGTAGTGCTGACGACCGGCTTCGACGAAGGTTTCGTAAGTGCCCTGGACGATGCCCTGCGTGCCGATATAGATCCACGAGCCGGCCGTCATCTGGCCGTACATGGCAAGACCCTTCTTATCGAGCTCGTTGAAATGATCCCAGGTCGCCCAGTGCGGCACGAGGTTGGAATTGGCAATCAGGACGCGCGGCGCGTCCTTGTGGGTGCGGAATACGCCGACCGGCTTGCCCGATTGAACCAACAGGGTCTCTTCTTCCGTCAGCGTCTTCAGCGTTTCGGCAATCTGGTCGAAATCGGCCCAGGTGCGGGCGGCGCGGCCGATGCCGCCGTAAACGACCAGTTCGTTCGGATTTTCCGCCACATCGGGGTCGAGATTGTTCATCAGCATGCGCAGCGGCGCTTCTGTCATCCAACTCTTGGCGTTCAGTTGGTCGCCGCGCGGGGCACGGATTTCGCGGATGTTGTGGCGTGGGTTGCTGGTCATGTCAGATCTCCAGAGAGGGCAGGATACCTGCGGAAACGGAAAGGTTGAGGGCGGCTGTTGCGACGAGATCGCCTGCGGCCCTGAGGTCGGTCGCCATGTAGCGATCTTCTTCGAGCGAAGGGACTGCGGCGCGGATGGTCGAAATCGCCTTCTGCAGTTCCGGGCTGGTGGCTAGCGGGCTGCGCAGTTCCACACCCTGTGCCGCCGTCAGCGCCTCGATGCCGATGATGCCGAAGAGATTGTCGGTCATGCCGAGCAGGCGGCGGGCGCCGTGGCAGGCCATGGAGACGTGGTCTTCCTGGTTGGCCGAGGTCGGCGTCGAATCGACAGAGGCCGGGTGCGACATCTGCTTGTTCTCGCTCATCAGCGCCGCCGAAGTCACTTCGGCGATCATGAGGCCAGAGTTCAGGCCCGGCTTCTTGGCGAGAAAGGCCGGCAGGCCATAGGAGAGGGCCGGATCGACGAGCAGCGCGATACGTCGCTGCGCGATCGCCCCGATCTCGCACACGGCGAGCGCGATCTGATCGGCGGCAAAAGCGACCGGCTCGGCGTGGAAATTGCCGCCCGACACGACGGAATTATCGGAGAGAACCAGCGGGTTGTCGGTGACCGCATTGGCCTCGATCTCGAGGGTGCGGGCCACGGAACGCAGGAGATCCAGGCAGGCGCCATCGACCTGCGGCTGGCAGCGGATGCAATAGGGGTCCTGCACTCGCTCGTCGCCCTCGATATGGCTCTGGCGGATCACGGAATTGTCGAGGAGAGCGCGCAGGGCAGCTGCCGTATCGATCTGGCCGCGATGGCCACGCAGCGTGTGTATGTCTGGATGGAAGGGAGCGGATGATCCCATGGCCGCATCTGTCGACATGGCGCCTGTTATCAGCGCGGCCTGGGCCGCACGGTGGGCGCGGAAGAGCCCGGCAAGCGCCAACGCTGTCGAAACCTGTGTGCCATTGATCAGCGCAAGGCCTTCCTTGGCCGCAAGTACGACTGGCTTGAGGCCGGCCTTATCAAGTGCCGCAGCGCCATCCATCCGCTGGCCGGCGAAAAAGGCCTCGCCTTCTCCCATCATGACGACGGCCAGATGCGCAAGTGGAGCGAGATCGCCGGAGGCTCCAACCGATCCCTTTTCTGGGATGACGGGGATGACGCCCTTTTCGAGCATGCCCTCGATCAGCCGAACGAGATCAAGCCGGACGCCCGAGGCGCCGCGGCCGAGTGAGACCAGCTTCAAGGCCATGATCAGGCGCACGACGTTTTCCGGCAGCGGCTGGCCAACGCCGCAACAATGCGACAGGATCAGATTGCGCTGCAGGGTGGCGACATCGGCGCTGTCGATCTTGATCGACGCGAGTTTGCCGAAGCCGGTGTTGATGCCGTAGACCGGTGCATTGCCGGCGGCGATCTCGGCGATGCGTGCCGCGGCTTTTGCAATGCCGGCGTCAAAGGACGGATCGAGCCTTGCCGGTTCGCCGCTCCAATAGATTGCGGAAAGTTCGCTCAGCGAGACGGAGCCGGGATGAAGCGCGATGGTCATCGGTCGATCCTTTCGCCCTTGAAGACACGTGCATGGAGTGGATTGAAGCCGATGCGGTAGACCAGTTCGGCCAGGCTCTCGACATTCCAGATCGCCAGATCAGCGGATTTGCCGACCGCCAGCGTGCCGGTTTCGTCGAGCAGACCAAGGGCGAGTGCACCTTCGCGTGTGGCGCCGGCGATACATTCCTCGACGGTCAGGCCGAAGAGCGTGGCCGACATGTTCATGGTCAGAAGCAGCGAGGTCAGCGGCGAGGTGCCGGGATTGCAGTCGGTGGCGATAGCGATATGGGCGCCGGCGTCGCGGAGCGCCCTGACCGGCGGCTTCTGCTTTTCCTGAATGGCGTAGAAAGCACCCGGCAGCAGGACCGCAACGGTACCGGCCGCAGCCATGGCGCGGGCGCCGTCTTCATCGAGATATTCGAGATGGTCGGCGGACAGCGCCCCATAGGAGGCCGCGAGTTTGGCTCCGCCGAGATCGGAGAGTTGCTCGGCGTGAAGCTTTACCGGGATGCCCAGCGCCTTTGCCTTATCGAACACGCGGGCGATTTCGTCAGTGGAGAAGGCGATGCCCTCGCAAAAGCCGTCGACGGCGTCGACGAGCCCTTCCGCATGCGCCTGCTCAAGTCCGGGCAGAACGACATCGCTTATATATTCGTTGTTGCGGCCCTTGTATTCGACCGGCGTCGCATGGGCGCCGAGATAGGAGGTCAGGACGCGGACTGGGCGAATTGTTTCGAGCGCGCGGGCCGCCTGAAGCATCTTCAGCTCGGCTTCGACGTTCAGTCCGTAGCCCGACTTGATCTCGATCGTCGTCACTCCCTCGGAGAGCAAGGTATCGAGGCGCGGTAGGGCTGCTTCGACAAGACCGCCGACGGAAAGCGCGTTGGTCGCCTTCACGGAGGACACGATGCCTCCGCCGGCGCGTGCAATTTCCTCGTAGGTCGCGCCTTCCAGCCGCATCTCGAATTCACGGGCGCGGTTGCCGCCATAGACGATGTGGGTGTGGCAATCGACGAGGCCGGGTGTGACCCAGCGGCCTTCGAGATCGACAATCTCCGCCTTCTCGATCGCAGCCACGGGAAGATCGCTCTCCGCGCCGACGAAACTGATCCGACCGCCCTCGGTGACGAGCGCGCCTTTTTCGATGATGCCCAACCCGGCCTGATCTGCGGCGAGCGTCGCCAGGCGCACGTTGCGCCAGAGGCGCGGACGGGCCTCGATGTCCGAGCTGCGCGCCAAAAAACTGTTCCCACTCATCAGCTTTGCGCCTTTCTTTATTGGGCATCATGTATATACATAATGGAAAAGGTGACAAGTGGGAATTTGTGCGCTTCTGTTGGAAAAGAAAGATGCGCACTGCCAGAAAAGAAGGCCAGAAAAGAAGGCCAGAAAAGAAGGGAAGAGGCCATGACCAGACTTCATGCGGAATCGGTGCTGTTGACGAACGGCTGGCAGAAAAACGTGCGGTTGACCTTGGCCGATGGCCGGATTGCTTCGATCGAAATCGGTGCCGCGCCGGAAGCCGGCGACGAGCGCCATGGGGTTATCATGCCCGGCATGCCGAACCTGCACAGTCATGCCTTCCAGCGCGCCATGGCGGGCCTCGCGGAAGTGCGCGGCCCCGCCAACGACAGCTTCTGGAGCTGGCGGACGGTTATGTACAAATTCGCGCTGTCGATGACGCCTGAACATGTCGAGGCGGTGGCAGCACAGCTCTATATGGAAATGCTGGAGGCGGGGTTCTCTCGCGTCGGCGAGTTCCATTACCTGCATCACGACAAGGATGGCAGCCACTATGCCAATATCGCCGAGCTGGCTGAGCGCATCGGGGCGGCAAGCCTTGAGACCGGCATCGGCCTGACGCTTCTGCCCGTGCTCTACGCTCATTCCGGCTTCGGCGGGACGGCTCCGATCGAAGGACAGCGACGCTTCATCAATTCGCTCGATAGTTTCCAGGCCCTGATGGCCGGCTGCCAAACGGTGGTCGCACGCCTGCCGGGGGCGGAACTCGGTATCGCGCCACATAGCCTGCGTGCCGTCACGCCGGAGGAACTGGCTGCAGCTGTTGGGTCCGCTGGTGAAGGGCCGATCCATATCCACGTGGCAGAGCAGACGAAAGAAGTTGACGATTGCGTCGCATGGTCCGGGCAGCGGCCGGTCGAATGGTTGCTCGACCACGCACCGGTCAATGATCGCTGGTGTCTGATCCATGCGACCCATATGACGGATGCGGAAACGCGCGGCATGGCGCGGAGCGGTGCGATTGCCGGCCTATGCCCGATAACCGAGGCCAATCTTGGCGATGGGATCTTTGCCGCACCGCATTTCCTTGGCGAGGGTGGTCGCTTTGGCATCGGTTCCGATTCGAATATCCTGATTTCGATCCCCGAAGAGCTACGCCAGCTCGAATATTCGCAGCGCCTTGGCCTGCGCGCCCGCAACGTCATTGCCGAAACGGGCGGCTCCACGGCTCGCTCGCTCTTCGAGGGCGCGCTGGCCGGTGGCGGTACTGCGCTGAGGGCCGGGTCCGGTCTTGCCGAGGGAGGTTTCGCCGATATGGTGTCGCTCGACGCGTCCGCGGTTCCCTATCTCGCCGACGATCAACTTCTCGACCAGTGGATCTTTGCCGGCGGCGTTTCCGTCGATTGCGTCTGGGCGCTCGGGCGCAAGCAGGTTGAGCGCGGGCGGCATGTGAAGCGCGAGGCGATCGCCAAACGCTTCGGCGCTGCCATGCAGGAACTGCTCGCCGGCTGAGGCTGGCTCCACTGAACCGTTGCAGCCGAGAGGTGGTTGGGATCACCTTCGCGCAAGGTCCCCGTGTAATTCCTTGCCGGTCTCCGTTGTTTCCGGAGGCAGGTGGGGAAAGGGGGCTTCAATGCTTTCCACGTATCTTGGATATTCGATCGTGAATCGTGATATCCCGGCAGCGCTCGATCGCGTCGCGGCGCAGCCGGCGACAAAGCGAGAGATTGATTACTACAATGCGAATATCGGCAAGGTGAAAACCGTTGACGATTTCATGGGCGATTATCGTCTCTATAATTATGCCGTTCAGGCCTATGGCCTTGACGATGTGGGATATGCGAAAGCCTTCATCAAGAAGGTCCTGGAGAGCGATCTCAGCGACGACAACAGCTTTGCAAACCGCATGTCCGACCAGCGCTACAAGGATTTCGCTGCGGCTTTCAACTTCGGCGGAAACGGTACTGCTGACGTCCAGTCGGAGGCCCAGGAAGACGAGCTGATCGGCCTCTACAAGCATTCGTTTGCCGACGAAGAGACATCGGCAAAGACCGAGGCGGATTACTGGAACGCCAATATCGGCAAGGTAAAGAACGTCAGCGGCCTCCTCAACGACAGTCGCATGCGCGACTTCATGCTGAAGGCCACGGATATCGATCCGACCTATGTGTCGAAGGATTTTCTCAAGTCCGTTCTGACGAGCGATCCGAACGATCCCAACAGCGTCGCCAATCAGAGCGGCATTGCCGGCTTCAAGACCCTTGCCGGATTGTTCGATTTCAAGGCCGACGGGACATTGTCCGGCGATACGGCCCAGACCGCCGACCAGACATCTAAGCTGGTGGAGGCCTATCACCTGACCGTTCCGTCCTATGTCACGGAGACGGCGGCGAAGTACAACAAGGCCTATTACGAAAGCAAGATCGGGTCGATCACAACCGTTTCGCAGCTGACCGGCGATCCCCGTCTTTTCGCCTATATCAAGTCGGCGTTCAACATGCCTGCAACGCTGAGTGCGACGTCGGCGGAGTCGGTTTTCAAGAGCAATCTGGATGATCCAAAGAGCGTTGCAAACATTCTGGGGCTTGCCTCAGCGGTCAAGAAGTTCAATTTCAACCAGGGTGGGACGCTTCCCAGTGGAACCCCGGCTCAGAGCGATGAGCAGATAAAGCTGACTTCGAAAGACTATCTTGCCAACTACAGTAGTAGCCATGATCTGGATGTGACCAACGCCGCCAACAATTTCATCAATCGCACGACCAGCGGCATCAAGACGATCGACGACTTCTTCCTGAGCAACAAGGACGACAAGAGCCCGTTGAACGACAAGCAGCCTGAACTGTACGAGGTTGCGCTGCGGGCCTACGGGATCGAACCGGATACGATCACCAAATCGGACCTTCGCAAGGTTCTGACAAGCGATCCCTATGATCCCAAGAGCTACGTCAACTCGCTGAAGGACGACCGTCTGGTGAAACTCGCCAAGGCGTTCAATTTCGACAGCGACGGCAAAATCACAACGCCCCTGGAAGCGCTGTCTCAAAATCAGATCAGCAAATATGCGTCCGACTACAAGAAGCAGAAGACCGTCTTGCTGACAGGCGCACAATTGACGGCGGCTAAGAAGACTGTGCAGGACGATACCGACTATTTCAAAGAGACTATGAGCAAGGTGAAGACAGCGTCGGACTTCCTTGCCGACAAGAAGCTTGTTTCCTTCGTGCTGACTGCCGAGGGCCTGGACCCGAAGACCTATGAGAAGGACAAGGACTTCCTAAAGAAGGCTTTCGCTGCGGATCCGGACGACGCGAAGAGCATTCTCAACAAGCCCGAAAACGCCAAGATCAAGGATATCGTCGTCTCGTTCAACTTCGACACCAAGGGTAATCTGACGCGGGACACTTCAGGCGTTGCCCAGTCGGAGATCGGGTTGAAGCAATTGAACGCAACGTTTCTTCGTCAAACCCTGGAGAACCAGGAGGGAGAGACGAGCGACGGGGTTCGGCTCGCACTCTATTTCGAGCGCAAGGCTTCCGGCGTGACCTCGATGTTCGACCTGATGGGGGACAAGGCTCTGTTTCAGGTCATCACGACGACGTTCAACTTGCCGAGCGGCATATCGAACATGGATGTCGACAAACAGGCCGAGGCGTTGAAGCAGTTCATCGACATCAAGGACCTGCAGAATCCGAAAAAAGTCGATTCGTTGCTGAAGCGGTTCACGGCGATGTACGACCAACAGAATGGCACTGCCAATTCGCCATCGCTTTCCATCCTAACCGGGGGGGGAGCGGTCGGAATCAACGCGGACACGCTCCTTTCCATCGCCCAGCTTCGGTCGCGCTGACGGGGTTGTCCGAAGAGATTGGGAAACATTTGCCGCGGGCCGCTATTTGGCCTGCGGCGGTGTTATGCTGGCTTCCAGCTGGCCGCCATTGGCTGCCTGCCCTTCGCCCGAGGGGTTTAGGACTACGAGACTCAGGATCGAAGCGATCATCAGAACTACGACGGCAATCATCACTCGCATACGGTATCCTCATCAACCTTCGCGACAAAACGCTTGGCGATGGGCCTGGGTTCCCGTAGCGTTGCTGATCTACTGTTGCGATGGGCTCTGCTGATTGGGCATCAGACCCTCGGACTCGCGCATGGGCTGCGAGGGGTTGACCAGCAATATGCTGAGAATGACCAAAACCAAGGCAAAGATGAGGGAAAGGCCGATCAGTAGGGGGCGGATCGCCATCGCTCGCTGCTCCGTTCATTAGTGTGACCGTTATGGGACAAATAACACAAGAGCACGAGGTTTTTGAGGCAGTTGCCCATGGGGAACCCCCTTTGGGATGATAGTTTGATCGGTTCATTCAAGACAGCCGAGTTGAGTTGTTCTTACCGTGTTGCTGGCCTGACGCTGCTTTATCCACGGGAGGATACTATGCGTGAACCTGACATGCAGAAACTCGACGCCTTCGTTAATCGATTGCTCGGAGATATCGGGGCGGCCACTTCCGGCGCCCTCGTTATTCTTGGAGATCATCTCGGTCTCTTCAAAGCCATGGCCGATGGTGAACCGCTGACGGCAGCGGAGCTTGCAGGCAGGGTGGGCGTCAAGGAACGCTACGTGCGGGAGTGGTTGTCCGCACAGGCGGCATCCGACTATATCGTCTACGACGAGCGGACCGACCGCTTCAGCCTGACACCGGAGCAGGCGATGGTCTTTGCGCAGGAAGACAGCCCCGCCTTTTTCATGGGCGCCTACGATATGATACAATCCATGTGGATGGATGAGCCGAAGGTGGCCGAGGCGTTTCGCACGGGCAAGGGCCTCGGCTGGCATGAGCACAGCCTGTGCCTCTTCCGCGGGACCGAGCGATTCTTCCGGCCAGGTTACAACAATCACCTCATTGATGAATGGATCCCCGCGCTCAAGGGCATGAAGGAAAAGCTGGAAAGAGGGGCAAGGGTGGCCGATATCGGTTGTGGCCACGGGGCATCCACGATCCTCATGGCCCGGGCCTATCCCGAATCCAAATTCCATGGCTTCGACTATCATGGTCCGTCCGTCGAGCGGGCGCGCGAGGCGGCGAAGGAAGCCGGCGTGTCCGATCGCGTGACGTTCGAACAGGCGCCGGCAAATCAGTTTGCTGGACAAGGCTATGATCTCGTTGCCATGTTCGATTGCCTCCACGACATGGGCGACCCTGTTGGCGCCGGTCGGCACGTCAGGGAGACGTTGGCGCCGGATGGCATCTGGATGATCGTCGAACCATTTGCCCATGACACGCTGAAGGAAAATCTCAATCCGGTGGGCAGGGTCTACTATTCCGCCTCAACCATGATCTGCACGCCTGCCTCGCTATCCCAGGATGTGGGGCTCGGACTGGGTGCGCAGGCGGGAGAAATGAAGCTCCGCAAAGTCGCGATGGATGCTGGATTCCATCATTTCCGGAGGGCGACGGAAACGCCGTTCAATATGGTCTTCGAGGTGCAAGCCTGAGCGAACCCGAGTTTAGATAGCAGCTCCGGGGAGCCCGGGTCCATCCGCGGGCTTCCCCTCTCGATCTGCTTGACAAGCTTCTCTGCGCTGGGCAGGTTTTGCCCATGCGAAACCCTTCTTCCAAAGCGGACGAGATTCTTCAGTCCGCCGGCAACCTGATCATTCTCGGCGGATATAACGGATTCAGTTACGCTGATATTTCTGAATCCGTGGGTATCAGAAAGGCGAGCATCCATCATCATTTTGCGACCAAGGCCGACCTTGTGCGGACCGTTGTGGCGCGCTACCGCGAAGGCGTTCGCGCGGCGATGGCGTCGCTGGAGGCGAGCGTTCCGGATCCGGTCGCGCGATTGCGCGCCTATACCGGCTATTGGGAGGCCTGCATTCGCGATAGCTCGGCGCCCTTCTGCATCTGCGCCATGCTCGCGGCGGAGCTTCCGGTGCTGCCGCTTGATGTGGCGGTCGAGGTGCGTGGCCATTTCCGCGATCTTTCCGCCTGGCTGGCTTCGGTGATGGAGGAAGGTGTGCGGCAGGGGCGTTTTTCGTTATCCCGCACGGCTGCCGACGAGGCGGCCACGTTTATGGCAACGGTTCATGGTGCAATGCTCTCGGCGCGCGTCGAAGGCGACGAGGCGGCATTTGCTGTGATCGTCGGGCCGCTGTTTGATCGGCTTTCAGTCCGTCATTGATCACGGGTGCGCAAGCGCCTGTTTGCGATCAAGTCAGCCTCACCATTGTTTGATTGGCCGCTCTGTCGGTGGCTGGATAGGATCGCCCATATCGCAGAGAGACGGATTGGGCGAACGCTTTCAGATTGTTCGTCGCCCAAATCGATCGATCTGGCATCCAGTTGTGTTGTCGGAACGTCTACCGACTAGTAGGTCAGTCAAAGGAGATATAAGATGGATCGTAAGCATCTGGCAAAGGGCGCCTTTGCGCTGGCGGCGGGTATCGTCGTCACGTTCGCCGCTGTTCAGGCAGCAAACGCCGCAGATCGGGTGCGCGTGCGTGGCACCATCGAAAGCCTCGACGGCGATACGCTGAAGGTCAAGGACCATGACGGCAAGGAAATCATGGTGATGCTGAAGTCAGGCTGGGCCGTGGCCGGCGTCGTCAACGCATCCGCTGCCGATATCAAGCCGGGCGATTTTGTCGGCATCGCATCTGTGCCGACCTCCAGCGGCGTCAACGGCGCAATCGAGGTCGTGGTGTTCCCGGCTGCGATGAAGGGCACCGGCGAGGGTGATCGTCCCTGGGACTCCAAGCCGAACAGCTCGATGACCAATGCGACCGTCGCCAATGCCGTCAAATCGGTGAGTGGCCCGACGCTGACACTTACCTTCCAGGGCAAGGAAAAGAAGATCAATATTCCTGATGGCACGCCGGTCGTGACCTTCGCATCCGCGAGCAAGGATGACCTGAAGGCCGGTGCAGGCGTCTTCATCACCGGCGACAGCTCCGGCGATGGCATGGTTTCCACCGATCGCGTCGCTGTGGGTCTCAACGGTGTTGTTCCGCCGATGTGATCCATTCCATGGGCCGCGTCGCGGACGCGGCAGCGGCCCATGGCAAAAAATCTCTCCCGGACTGTAACAAATTGCCGCTAAGCATCGTATTCCTATTCGTGGGAGGGATGACGCCATAGGCGACGATCGGTCCTTCCACTCTTACGAGGAGTACCGTCATGGCCGAGAGCGAAGGTGGTCTGTCGTTGCCATCAGCTAAAACCGTCTACATTCGTCGCCACTCCCTGGTCACGCGCATCTCCCATTGGATCAACGTCCTGTGCCTCAGCCTGCTTTTGATGAGCGGGATGCAGATCTTCAACGCGCATCCGGCACTCTACTGGGGTCAGTATGGTGCGGATGCCGATCCGTCCTGGCTGCAGATGAAGGCAGTCGAGGACGGTGAGACGCTGCGCGGCACGACCCGGATTGGCGACATCACGATCCCGACGACCGGCATTCTTGGCGCTTCCAGGGTTGACGGCGAAATGACCGAGCGCGGTTTTCCGGCCTGGGCGACAATCCCGAGCTATCAGGATCTGGCGACGGGCAGGCGATGGCATTTCTTCTTTGCCTGGCTCTTCGTCATCAATGGCTTCGTCTATCTCGTCTATGGCTTTGCCGCCGGCCATTTCCGCCGCGATCTCGCGCCCTCGGGCGGCGAGCTGAAGCCCCGCAATATCTGGCACGAAATCATCGACCATGCGCGGCTGCGTTTTCCGAAGGGCGACAAGGCGCGGCACTATAACGTGCTGCAGAAGGTCACCTATCTCGTGGTCATCTTCATTCTGCTGCCGCTGATGCTGGCGACCGGCCTGACCATGTCGCCGGGCATCGACGCCGGCTATCCCTTCCTGCTGGACGTCTTCGGCGGACGGCAGACCGCGCGCAGCATCCATTTCATCAGCGCCTGGACGATCGTGCTCTTCGTCATCGTCCATCTCGTGATGGTCATTCTCTCTGGCCTCTGGAACAACCTCCGTTCCATGGTGACCGGGCGCTATGCTATCCGCACCGAAGGATCGAACATATGACCTCGATCATAAACCGCCGACGCTTTCTGATCGGTTCCGGGGCCGCGCTCGGCGCAGTGGGACTGACCGGGTGCGATGATGTCGTGCAGAACGAGAACGTGCAGAAGGTCCTGGCGATGGCCGAGCAGCTGACCATGCGCAGCCAGCGCCTGCTCGTGCCGCAACAGAAGCTCGCGCGCGAATTCACCGAGAAGGATATCTCTCCGACCTTCCGCCCGAACGGCACCAGCCAGCCGGGTAGCGAGGAATATGCTGCGATGGTGGAGAACGGCTTTTCCACCTGGAAGCTGAAAGTCGATGGCCTGGTCAACCAGCCGATGGACCTCTCGCTCGCGGATCTGAAAAAGCTGCCGTCCCGAACGCAGATCACGCGCCACGACTGCGTCGAAGGCTGGAGCGCGATCGGCAAATGGACCGGTGTGCCACTTGGTCTCCTGCTGCGCAGCGTCGGGGTGAAGCCGGGCGCGCGTTATGTCGTCTTCTACTGTGCCGATGAGCTCGAACAGACCCTTGACGGCAGTGGCCGCTACTATGAAAGCATCGATCTTATCGACGCGTTCCATCCGCAAACCATTCTTGCCTATTCGATGAACGATAAGGATCTGGAAGTCGCCCATGGCGCTCCCTTGCGCCTGCGTGTCGAGCGTCACCTGGGCTACAAGCACGCCAAATACCTGATGCGCATCGAGGTCAGGGACAAGTTCAGCGATATCTGGGGCGGGAATGGCGGCTTCTGGGAAGACCGCGGCTATGAATGGTACGCCGGCATCTGAGCCGGCTTTCAGGCCTGGCTTACCGAAGGCAGGTCGCTTTCCCGCGACGCGATGAATGCGATGGCCTGGTCTGCGGGAACCGCTTTTCCGAAGAGATAGCCCTGTCCGATATCGCAGCCATGGTTGACGAGATAGACGAGTTGGCTGTGTTCCTCGATCCCTTCCGCCGTTGTCTTGATGCCGAGGCTGCGGCCGAGGCCCAGCATGGCGCGGACGATCTTTTCCTGCCGCTCCTCGCTGCCGTAGGTGGCAACGAAACTCTTGTCGATCTTGATCTTGTCGAAACGATAGCGTGCCAGCTGCGCCAGGCTGGAGTAGCCGGTGCCGAAGTCATCGAGTGCAATCTGGACGCCGGCGCCGTGGAGTTCGTCGAGAATGAGTGCGGCGATCTCCGGCTCCTGGATGAGCGCATTCTCGGTAATTTCGATCTCGAGCCGATGCGGCGGCAATTGTCCCTTGGCGAGAATGCGCAGAATGCGCGTCGCGAGCAGCTTGTCTTCCATCTGCACGGGCGAGACGTTGAAGGAAAGCGTAATGTGATCCGGCCAATGCCGGGCATCGAGACAGGCCTGCTTGAGGAGATTCTCGAAGAGTTCCGTGATCATGCCCGTCTCTTCGGCAATGCCGATGAAGGCGGGCGGAGGAATGCTTATACCGTCATTGTCGGTCCAGCGTGCCAAGGCCTCGAAACCGCAGAGATCGCCACTCCTAAGATTAATGAGAGGCTGATAGAAGGGCCGGATTTCGTTTTCCTGGATCGCCGCGCGCAGTTTCGATTCCAGTGCTGCCCGCTCGGTCACCTTGTTTTGCATCGCCTCTTCATAGGCGAAATAGCGGTTCGGTCCCTGGCTCTTCGCCTCATACATCGCAAGATCGGCGCAGTGGGCCGCTTCCTCGAGATTTGCGTCCGCCATCGTCGTTGTCGCGTAGCCAATGCTGGCGCCAACCTCCGCAGGGAGGGACCCGATATGGATGGGGCGCGTCAGCGCATGGATGATCATCCGTGCGAATTTCTCTTCGCGCTCGCGCGTCAATCCGGTTGCGACGACGATGAATTCGTCGCCGCCGAAACGATAGACGCAACCGACATCGCCGAGCGCGCTCAGGCGCCGTGCGACCTCGATCAGCAGGGCATCGCCGCCCTTGTGTCCGACAAGGTCGTTCACCTTCTTGAATCCGTCGAGATCGACGGAAAATACGGTGACCGTCTGGTCCTCCGGCTCGCCGTCATCATCCGAGGATCTCATCTGGCGGCGGCCGAAGAGCCGGCGCTCGAATGCATATCGGTTTGGAAGCTTCGTCAGATGGTCGTGGGTGGCCGTCCAATCAGCGCGTGCCTGGGCTTTCGCGCGCAGGTCCATTTCCTTACGCAGGTCATAGATGCGGAAGATGGAGTAGAGGAAGCTCATGGCGCCGCCGATATTCAGCGCAAGGACCACCGCTTCGGCGCCGTAGCTTCGATAGGCTTCCAGGAACCCCAGAAGGTTCTGCTGGAACTGCAATTCGATACCGAGCAGCCAGAGCGCAAGACCCAGCACCAGCAAACACAGGAACTGCTTTCCCGCCCTCGTACGAAGAAAATCCGACATCCTCACCCCCAACATGTCGAATGTTTCTTATCGTAACATTCTGAAATAAGCGTTGAAATATTGAGGGCGATTTCTCGCAGATTTTGGAGAAAGTGTATTAACCAGCCCGTCTCTGTGGCCTCTGTCTCGGCAATTGCGGCAGTGCAGATCCGGACCGGCTTACCCTTGCAGGGACGCGCTGTGACAGAATGGCGCGGAACCCATTTTGCGATAAAAGATACATTGTACGTATATCTTTTGTCGAATAAATCTCCTGCATCGATAGATCTGAAAGCAAGGAGACCAAGATGTCAGAACCTCTCAGCGAACCGATAAGGGCCATCGTCCAGGCCACAGTGCCGGCGCTTGCGGCGCATGGAACGGACATTACAGCGGCGATGTATCGGCGGCTGTTTAGGGATGCCGAAGTGCGCGATCTCTTCAATCAGTCCAATCAGGGGGAGGGCGGCCGGCAGACCAAGGCACTTGCCGGTGCGATCCTTGCCTATGCCCGCAACATCGACAATCTCGGCGTCATGGGGGCAGCCGTCGAGCGTATCGCGCAGAAGCATGCCGGCCTGCAGATACTGCCGGCTCACTATCCCTATGTCGCGTCAGCGCTGCTCGGCGCGATCGAGGAAGTGCTGGGCGAGGCTGCGACGAGCGAGGTCCTTGCGGCCTGGGGCGAAGCCTTCTGGTTTCTGGCAAACATCCTGATCGGCCGCGAGAAGCAGATCTATGGGGACTTGCAGAACTCCGAAGGCGGCTGGACGGGATGGCGGCAGTTCCGCATCGAGACCAGGCGGCGGGAGAGCGACATCATCACGTCCTTCATCCTGCGGCCGGTCGATGGCGGCGCCGTGATACGTCACCGCCCCGGCCAGTACCTGACGTTTCGCGTTGCTTTGCCTGGGCTCTCGCCCCAGCGGCGCAACTACAGCATCTCGTCGGCACCGAACGGCGAGACTTATCGTATCTCCGTCAAGCGCGAACCACATGGGCTGGTTTCCAACGCATTGCACAACGATTTTGAAGAGGGCGCGCTGCTCGATGTCGCCCCGCCGACCGGCGATTTCTTCCTCATCGAAAAGCCGCAGCGCCCCATCGTGTTGCTCAGCGGCGGCGTAGGGTTGACGCCGATGGTAAGCATGCTGGAAGCGATTGCCGGCTCGGATGGCAATGTGCCCGTTCATTATGTCCATGGCGCTCAGGATGGCCGCGTCCACGCCATGGGCTCGCATGTCCGCGCGCTGGCGGCTGACCGTCCGCATCTGAACACGACGATCTTCTACCAGGCGCCGACCGATGAGGACGAGAAGGGCGTGCATTACGACCATGACGGCTTTGTCACCGTCGACTGGCTGGCCGACAATACGCCGATTGCCGAGGCCGATTTCTATCTCTGCGGTCCCAAGCCGTTCCTCGCCGCCTTCGTCAAGGGGCTGGCCGGTGCCGGCGTGCCGGAGAGCCGTATTCACTACGAATTCTTCGGCCCTGCCGATAATCTTTGACGGCAAAGACTGAGAGTGCCTCCGGATTCCGGCCTGAAGTCCGGAGGCCTATTTTAGATTTCACCGATAAAATGATGGATTGGCAAGGTATCTTTGTGTGGTAGATATCCATCCGCCATTTCCATCGTTGTTCGGACAGCAGACCATGCGACTGACCGTTTACTCCGACTATGCGTTGCGCCTGATGATGTATCTCGGGCTGAACGGCGATCGTCTTGCGACCATTTCAGAGATTTCCGAAGCCTACGATATTTCGAAGGCTCATCTGATGAAAATCACCCATGAACTTGGACAGAAAGGTCTCATTGAAACTGTGCGAGGGCGTCAGGGCGGAATGCGGCTGGCACGCGGTGCCTCCGAGATCGGTGTCGGTGAGATCGTCAGGGCATGCGAGCCCGATTTTGCCATCGTTCCCTGCATGGAGGCGGGGTCAACCATGGTCTGCGCGGTTCAGCCAGCCTGCGTTCTCAAGCGTGCGCTGGCTTCTGCGGCTGCTGCTTTTCTGGATGTGCTCGACGGCTATACGCTGGCGGATCTCGTTCGCCCCTCGGTGCCGCTACGCCAGCTTTTGGGTATCAACCTGGATGTCGTTCGGGCACCCCGGCCTAACCCTCGATGATCTCGAACTGGTCGGGTGTCGCCGCGGCAAGTTCCGCCCAGTCGAGTTCCCGTTCAAGGGCGTGGAAGACATCGTCATCGATCGCCCCGCTGCGGCGCAACTCTGCGAGCTTGACGCGTTTGGCCCTGATGGTTTTCCGCCTAAGCTTGTCGAACTCGCTGGCTTCACGGGGGTGAATTCCGCTGCTGGTCAGTTTGCGCTCTCCGCGATAGATTTCGCGCAGCGTACGGACCTCATCCGTCTGTTCGGACTTGTCCAATTCATCGAGTGCAGTATCGAGCAATGCCAGTCGCGTGGCGGCGATCTCGTCGCGCAACGAGTCGTCGCTTTTAAATTTAAGCAGATGGATCAGGGGGCCCAGCGTCAGGCCCTGCAAGATAAGCGTGCCGAGTACGACGGCGAGAGCGCTGAATACGATCAGATCGCGCGAAGGAAAAGAAGCCGGAAGAGCGATTGCGGTTGCAAGCGTGACTACGCCGCGCATGCCGCACCATCCCGCAAGGATGGTCATCGCCATGGATGGCGACCTCTCCGAAACGATCCCCGCCTTGGCGAGACAATGGAGCACCCGATTGTAGAACAACACCCACAGCATGCGAACGCCGACCACGACAAGGAATACCGAGGCGGCAAAAAGCGAGGCAAAAGCCAGGTCGTGTTGATAAAGCTGCATGATCGTCGCGCGCGCCTGCATGCCCATCAGCAGAAATGCCAGTACATTGAGCATGAAGATGGTCGCTTCCCAGACCGAGTAGGAATGGATACGGTTGCGCGCCGTCTGCCGCTCAGGCATGTAGCGGGCAATGACCATTGCATAGACGACGATGGCAAGCACGGCGGAAAGATGCAGCCGCTCTGCGATCACCCAGGTGCCGAAGGTGGCGACGAATTCGAAAAGCGACCCGCCGAGCGTGCCTGCGAGCCTTGTCGCCAGAAGCAGGTAGAGCTTGCCGAGAAGAAAGCCGAGGAGCAGTCCGCCCGGGACGGCAAGGGCAAGCCGAGGGGCGAGTTCCACGAGGGGGACGATCCCAGATGCCGTCGAAACTGCGGCGCTGAAAATGAGCAGCGCCACGGCATCGTTCAGCAGGCTTTCACCTTTTAACACGGCAAATGCCCGGCGCGGCAGGGAAAAGCGGCTGAGCATGGCCGTTGCGGCGGCCGCATCCGGCGGCGCGACGATTGCGCCGAGTGCGATCGCGGCGGCGACCGGCAGTCCTGCAAAGGCAACGCCGAGCCAGGCAACGGCGAGTGTGGTGAGGATCACGGCGATGGCGGCCAGCGATATTAGTGGCAGCCAATTCTGTCTCAATGTCCGCGGCGGCAGATCGTAGGCGGCGTCGAAGAGGGCGGGTGAAATAAACAAGGCGAGCGCAAGCTGGGGATCGATCGAGATCGCCGGCGCCCAGGGCAGCGCCGCAACGAGTACGCCGGCGACCGCTAGCATGGTCGGATATGGAATGACCAATCGGCGCGACGGCTGCAGGACTATGACCGCTACCGCCAGCAGAGTGAGCAAGCTTTCGAAGAAGGCCATGATTGAGGTTCCCCTTGGCGTCGATCATGTCCGGAAAAATGCGGAGGGCAAAGAGGTAAGCTGCCAGGCTCGGAAGGGAACGCACTTTTGGCGAAATGGTTTCCGGCTAATCTTGTCACGGCATTGTCCGGGTCTCGACAAAGATTCTTCCGTCGGGAATGGAAGTTTTCATGACATATGTCATTTAATTGGTTTATGATGATGGTCGTCATTTAAGTCGTCGCAGAGAGGAATGCCATGTCCGCCTCAGATCCCGTTGTCATCGTTTCGGCCACACGCACACCACTCGGGCGTTTCCAGGGAGAACTATCGGCGCTTGCTGCGCCGGAACTCGGCAGCCATGTCATTCGCGCGGCGCTTGAGCGCGCCGGCCTCTCGCCGGAACGCGTCGAGGAAGTGCTCTTCGGCTGTGTTCTTCCGGCCGGCCAGGGACAGGCGCCCGCCCGGCAGGCTTCTAGAAAGGCGGGCCTTCCCGATGCAGTCGGCGCAACCACGGTCAACAAGGTCTGCGGTTCCGGCATGAAGGCGACGATGCTGGCGCATGATCTCATCCTTGCCGGCTCAGCCTCGATCGTGGTGTCGGGCGGCATGGAATCGATGTCGAACGCGCCCTACCTGCTGGCCAAGGCGAGGGGTGGCTATCGCGTTGGCCACGACACGATTTTTGATCACATGATGCTCGACGGCCTGGAGGACGCCTATGAGAGGGGCCGGCCGATGGGTGATTTCGGCGAGGCAGCGGTCGAGGCCTACCAGTTCACCCGTGACGATCAGGATGCCTATGCTGTCGAAACCCTGACCCGGGCGCGGACGGCGATCGAAAGCGGCGCCTTCGAAGCCGAGATCACGCCCCTGTCGGTGCCCGCGAAAGGTGGTCCTGTCACGATCAGCAAGGATGAGCACCCGTTGAGGGTCTCGCCCGAAAAAATCCCGACGCTAAAGCCAGCCTTCCGCGCCGACGGAACAATCACGGCGGCTAGTGCATCCGCAAATGCCGATGGCGCGGCCGCCTTGGTGCTGACGCGGCGCTCCGTTGCCGAGCGCGAGGGCCTTCCCATCCTCGCCGAGATCAAGGCCCATGCGACCCACAGCCAGGAGCCGGCCTGGTACACTACCGCGCCGATCCCTGCGATCCGCAAGGTGCTCGACAAGACCGGCTGGAAGGTCGGGGATGTCGACCTTTTCGAGATCAACGAGGCCTTCGCCGTCGTTGCGATGGCCGCCGCAAAGGATCTCGGCATCGAGCGTGATCGCCTGAACGTCAATGGCGGCGCTTGCGCGCTCGGTCATCCGATCGGCGCGACGGGAGCCCGGCTGATCGTGACGCTGCTGCACGCGCTGGAGCGCCGCGGCGCCACGCGGGGCGTGGCTGCACTCTGCATCGGTGGCGGCGAGGCGACGGCGATCGCCGTCGAACGGGTGAACTGAACTGCCCCAACGGCTCACCAGCCGTAGCGGCGTTCGCTGCTAAATGCGCAAACTCCGAAAAAGCGTCCGGCTAGCCGGTTTGGACGGTCGCCGCTTCAGCAAGTTCTTCCAGGATCGGGCAATCGGGCCTGTCATTGCCATGACAGGCATGGACGAGGTGCTCGAGCGTTCGCCGAAGCTCGGTCAGTTCTCGGATCTTGCGATCGATCTCGGTCAGTTTGGATGAGGCGATCTCGCGGACGTCTGCGCTGGCGCGGCTCTTGTCCTCATAGAGCGCCAGCAATTGCCGGCATTCCTCGACGGAAAAGCCGAGACCGCGCGAGCGGTGGAGGAAGCGCAGCTTGTGCACGTCGTCGCTGCCATAGTCCCGGTATCCATTATCGGCCCGATCCGGATGGATCAGGCCTATATCTTCATAATAACGGATCGTCTTTGCCGGCAGGCCGGATCGATCAGATGCTTCGCCGATATTCATGTCGTTCTCCTATAGCTCTTCCCGCCGCAGCCGTAGAGCGTTGCCGATGACCGAAACCGACGACAGGCTCATGGCTGCAGCCGCGATCATCGGCGACAGCAACAGGCCGAAGACCGGGTAGAGAATGCCGGCCGCGAGGGGTATGCCGAGCGCGTTGTATCCGAAGGCGAAGCCGAGGTTTTGCTTGATGTTGCGGATCGTCGCCTCAGACAGATGACGCGAGCGGACGATACCGTTCAGATCGCCCTTGACGAGCGTGATGCCGGCGCTTTCCATCGCGACATCGGCGCCAGTGCCCATGGCAATGCCGACATCGGCGGAAGCGAGCGCCGGCGCGTCGTTGATGCCGTCTCCGGCCATGGCGACGACCGCACCGCGGGCGCGGAGTTCATCGACCAACGCTTTCTTGCCTTCGGGCAATATATCGGCACGGACCTCATCGATGCCAAGGCTCCTGGCGACGGCAGCAGCAGTGACCGCATTGTCGCCTGTTGCCATGATGATTTTCAGTCCGCTTGCATGCAGCGCCCTGATCGCCTGCGCCGTCGTGGGTTTGATCTGGTCGGCGACCGCGATCAATCCGGCCAGCTTGCCGCCGAGCGCGACGAACATCACGGTCTTGCCGTCGGAGCGGAGAGTGGTCGTTTCTGCATTCAACGTGGCGACATCAATATCAAGATCGGCCATCATTGCGCTGTTGCCGAGCGCAACAGCGGTATCGCCGGACAGGCCCTGAACACCCTTGCCGGTTATGGCCTCGAAGCCTGAGATGTCGCCGAGCACGGCACGGCGCTCCTCGGCGCCAGCGACGATCGCCTCGGCCAGTGGATGTTCCGAGCCGCGCTCGAGGCTGGCGGCCAGCGACAGCAGACGGTTCTCCTCCATGCCGTCCACGGCAAGCACATCGGTGAGCCTTGGCTTGCCTTCGGTCAGCGTCCCCGTCTTGTCGACGATCAATGTATCCACCTTGGCAAAGCGCTCCAGCGCCTCGGCATCCCGGATGAGCACGCCGGCATGCGCGCCGCGGCCCGTCGCGATCATGATCGACATCGGCGTGGCAAGGCCGAGCGCACAAGGGCAGGCGATGATGAGGACGGCAACGGCTGCAAGCAGCGCATGCGCCAGCCGCGGTTCCGGGCCGACGAAAGCCCAGATTGCAAAGGCTGTGATGGCGGCAAGAACGACGGCAGGCACGAAGACTGCCGACACACGATCGACCATGCCCTGGATGGGTGCACG
The DNA here is from genome assembly GCF_008365395.1 of Neorhizobium sp. P12A. Taxonomy (NCBI): domain Bacteria; kingdom Pseudomonadati; phylum Pseudomonadota; class Alphaproteobacteria; order Hyphomicrobiales; family Rhizobiaceae; genus Neorhizobium; species Neorhizobium sp. P12A. The sequence continues at coordinate 25,707 of NZ_QOVX01000013.1, forward strand.
GGACCGCTGTGCCTTGGCGACCATGTCGACGATCCGCGACAGCATGGTGTCGGCACCGACTTTCTCGGCGATCATGATAAGCCCGCCGTTGCGGTTGATCGTCCCGGCAGTCAGGGCATCGCCCTTGCTCTTCTCGACCGGGAGGGGCTCGCCCGTAATCATCGTTTCATCGACCGTCGATTGACCTTCTGTAACCGAGCCATCCACGGGGACGCGCTCGCCCGGCCGGATGCGCAGCCGGTCGCCTGTCCTGACGTCATCGACCGGGATGTCCGTTTCGCTGCCGTCGGCATGGATAAGCCGTGTCGTTTTGGGAGCAAGGTCGAGAAGGGCGCGGATCGCTGAGCCGGTGCGTTCGCGTGCCTTCAGCTCCAGAACCTGGCCGACGAAAACCAGTGCAACAATGACGGATGCCGCCTCGAAATAGACCGGAACGGCCTCGTCATGGCCACGGATGCTCATCGGGAAGATATCCGGCGCCAGCGTCGCGACCACGCTGTAGATATAAGCCGTTCCAACGCCGAGCCCGATCAGAGTCCACATGTTCGGACTGCGGTTGACCAGCGAGTTCCAGGCGCGGCGGAAGAAAGGCTGGGCCGCCCAGATGACAACAGGCGTTGCGAGGATGAATTCGATCCAAGTTGCGGCGGACTCGCCGATCGCCTCGCGCAAAGGCAGGCCGAGCATCGGTCCCATGCTGAGAATGAGCAGGGGGATCGACAGGGCAGCGCTGATCCAGAGGCGGCGCGTGAAATCGACGAGTTCCGGGTTGGGGCCTTCGTCGGCTGCGGAAACTCCCATCGGCTCCAGCGCCATGCCGCATTTCGGACAATCGCCCGGTTTCTCGCTGATGACTTCCGGGTGCATCGGGCAGGTATAGAGCGTGCCCTTCGGCATCGGTTTCGCCGCCGGCTGGCCGCTGCGATAGGCATCGGGATTGGCTTCGAATTTCACTTTGCAGCCGTCGGAGCAGAAATAGAACTTCTCGCCCTCGTGCGTCAAGAAATGCCGCGCTGTCGAACGATCGACATTCATGCCGCAGACCGGGTCCTTGGCGGTCAGGTAGTCCTGCGGCGTTGCCTCGAATTTTCCGCGGCAGCTGTCGCTGCAGAAATGATAGGTACGGCCGTTGTAATCCAGCGTGGGCTTGCCGGCACGGGGATCGACGGTCATGCCGCAGACGGGGTCGCGGATTACCGCGCCGTCGCCGCCGTGGGTGTGATGGCCTCCGTGGTCATGGTGGTGATGCGTGTGATCATGTTCTTCATGCAATGTCATGTCAGGCTCCAGATGCTCGCAAGAGCAGTTGGCAGCCCTTATGAACCTTCCAGCAACTGGAAGGTCAAGCACTTTTCGAACCGTCCACTAAACTGTCGTGAAGCGAACTTTGCTGATAGGTTCCGCATGACGATTTCCGTGAAGTGATTCCAATGCGATACGATCTCAGCGACCTCCCGCTATCCGAACTTCTGCCTGCCTTAAGCCAGGCGGAGGACATGCTGGCGCGGCTTGATGAACGTGTGTTGAGACACGCTGTCGCCGATGGATTTAAGGAGCGCGGTCATTTCTTCGATTCTGTTGCGGCGCTCTGGGTCGGCGGCGAACTCGTCCATGTCGAGGATTTGGTGCTGCATGACGCCCATATGGATGCGCGTGCCCCGACCCATGAGTTGACCATCGCCCACGCTGTCCTGCGGGCGCGCCGCCGCCTCTGGAATGCCGAACCGGCCTGGGGCATCAGTCCGGCCGGAATTGCGGCGATACGGGGCGGGGCGGAGGGTGCGGACGATGTCGTCGTGCCACGTCCTCCCTCTTTGCAGACAGCCGAAGATGCAGGCGAAATCGGCGATGAGGACGAAGAGGAAGATTCTCTCGCCGCTGAATTTGCCGAGATCGACGCTATTCTTGCGCGGTCCGAACGCGCTCTCGAGGCAGGCGCCGGCATCTCAGAAAGTCGCTCGGCTGCCACGGACGTCGATCCGCTGGGGCTGGTCCATGATGAAGAATGGGACGAGGAAGAACGGCTTCAGGCATGGCGAAACGTAATCCGCGATGCGGATGCTTTACCGCCATCTCTCGGTGCCGCCATACTTTTCGATGCCTGGGAACGGATCGAGCCGCTGCGCCGGCAGCACTGGATGGGCAGCCTGCTCGTCAGCGCCTATCTGCGCAGCCGCGGAAAGGTCACCTCCCATCTCTTCAGTCTCAATGTCGGCTTGAAGTCGATCCGTCACGAACGCCGCCGGTCCCGCGATGGTACGCTTCGCCTGCTGGCCTTCCTGGATGCCATGACACAGGCGGCTGATGCCGGCTTGAAGGAGCTCGACCGGCTCTCGCTTGCCAGGAGCCAGATGGAGCGGCGAATGAAGGACCGGCGCTCGAACAGCAAGCTGCCCGGCGTGATCGAACTCATCCTGTCGCGACCGATCGTATCGGTGAATATGGTCGCTCGGCATGTCAATGTGACGGCCCGTGGAGCCCTCAATCTCGTTGGTGAACTCGGCGTACGGGAAATGACCGGCAGAGGGCGTTATCGCGGCTGGGGTGTCCTCTAGACGCTTCCCTGGCGGGAGAAAGAAGGGAAGTGGTTCGCCGACAATCCCGCCATCCGGACACTTGGCTCTAGGCAGCTCGTTGGGCCGGAACATTCGCATGAACAAGACGTTTGCAGGTCCTGGGGAGCGCGTAGAACGCTAAACAGGGAGTTGAACCCATGGCCGAGAAGACGCTGGACGACCTTTTCCATGACACACTGAAGGATATCTACTATGCCGAGCGGCAGATCCTGAAAGCCCTGCCGAAAATGGCACGCGCTGCAAAGGCACCGGAACTGCGCGCCGCTTTCGAAAAACATCGCGAGCAGACGGAAGGCCATGTCGACCGGCTGCAGGAAGTCTTCGAGATCATCGGCAAGCGGGCACAGGGCAAGACCTGCGAAGCCATCCAAGGCATTATTGCCGAAGGAGAGGAAATCATCGAGGAATTCAAGGGCACCGCGGCACTCGACGCCGGCCTCATCTCTTCGGCACAGGCCGTCGAGCATTACGAGATCACCCGCTATGGAACATTGAAGGCCTGGGCGGAAAAGCTCGGGATGAAGAATGCCGCCAAGCTTCTGGACGCAACCCTCCAGGAGGAATCCGAGACCGATATGGCGCTGACAAGTCTGGCAAAATCAGCGGTGAATTCCGCTGCACAGAAGAAGGTCGCTTGAAGTTGAACGTTACGGTCGCAGCGCCCTTGAAAGCGTTGCGACCTTTCTAATTTTCAATTGTAACGTTGAAGCGGATAGCGACCCGGGGGCCATGAAGCTGAACCATATCTTCACGATCTTTTCCACTGCCGTGGCAGAAGGTGCGGGCAAGCCCGTAACCTTCGGCATTGCCTTCATTGTTATTATCCTGTGGGCCATTTCTGGCCCGTTCTTCGGCTATTCCGAAACCTGGCAGCTCGTGGTCAATACAGCGACCACCATCGTGACCTTTCTGATGGTTTTCGTCCTTCAGAATTCGCAGAACCGCGACAGCAAGGCGATCCAGACGAAACTTGACGAACTCATCCTCACCAGCAAGGCGCAAAACAAATTCATCGGCGTCGAAAATCTCGATGAGAACGAGCTGCGCGCGCTCAGCAAGAGCCTGCACAAGCAAGCCGAACGCATCGAGGCGAAGGTCGATCGAAAACGAACCAAGAAGAAACCTGTGGCACAGGCCGCTAAATCGGCATCGCTAAGAGAAGAGGCGGTATCCCTGCCAAAGAGTTCTCGAACTGCCCGCAACACCGTTGTCCCATCGGCCGGCAAGAGCAAATCATAAGGCTCAAGCGCCTTGCCACTGGGGTTGTTCGATCACCTTTCATGATCCGGCGAGTTCCAGGGACATCCTTATGGATCGGACGTTCCTCGTCTAGGGTCCGCAAGAGACCCTTTAGGAGGAAGCACCAAGAGAAGACGACAGCGACCGGATCGAGGTCCGGTCGCGCTCTGTCAACGGTGCAAGAACTGTCTGATCTTTTCAGCTCTTCAGGAGGTTTGTTCCATCCCCTGTCTTAGACGCTACGCTCGATGATGATCTTCAGCGCATTGCGGTTGCCGTCCCAATAGGGAAGGGCGCCTTCCGCTTCGTCAAACGGCACGATCTTGGAGATCAGCGCATCGGCCTGGTCGCCGATCGTCTCGAGATGGCTGATGACGTCGCGGAAATCCTGCATGACGGCGTTGCGTGAACCCATGATATCGAGCTCTTTCAAATTGAAGAACTGCGTCTGGTAAGTCACCGGTGCCTTGGAATAGCCAACATAGACGACACGCCCACCGAAGCAGGCCAGATCGATCGCCTGCGTGAAGGTCGCGGGCAGGCCGACGGCTTCGAAGGCGACATCGACGCCGTCGTCACCCGTAAGCTCGCTGACCCTTGCCACCACATCTTCATTGCCGGCATCGATCGTTTCGACCGCACCGAAGGTCTTAGCGAGAGCACGTTTTTCTTCGCTGAGATCGACGGCAATCACCTCGGCGCCTCGCGCGACCGCAGCAATCAGCACGCCCATGCCGATCATGCCGCAACCGAGCACGACAACGCGGTCGCCGTGTGAAACCCGGCCACGCTCGACCGCGTGGAAGCCGACGGAGAGTGGTTCGACAAGAGCAAGGCGATGCGCAGGCAGAGTATCGTTCAGGATGAGCTTTTCCGCCGGCAGAACGATTTCCTCCGCCAGGCCGCCATCCTGCTGAACGCCGAGCGTCTTGTTATAGCGGCAGGCGTTCAATCGGCCTTTGCGGCAAGAGGTGCATTTGCCGCAGTTGGTATAGGGCAGAACGATGACGCGCTTTCCGGGCTGATAGGCCGCATCGACGCCTGCGCCGACTTCAAGGATTTCGCCGCCGATTTCGTGGCCGGGGATGCGCGGAAGCTTCACCAGCGGATTGAGGCCTTTGAATGTATTGAGGTCGCTGCCGCAGAGGCCGATATGGCGAACGCTCACCCGGACTTGGCCGTTCCCGAGCGGCGCTTCTTCCACCTCGTGAAAGCGGGTAACGTTCTCCGCCTCGATCATCAATGCCTTGATCATGCTGCCCTCCCCCGGCGCCTGCCGAGCGCCGATCTTTCGGGCATCCGGACAGGTATCCAGCCTTCATATCTATTTCGCAAAGCAAACGCCACGGCTCTCTTGCAAAAGCCGTGGCGCCTTTGATGTCAGCAGCGACTATTGGGCCGCTTCGCTTGCCCCTTCGGGAACGTCAGGCTGCTTCTCTTCCGGCAACTTGCCCTTGAAGATGCGGCGGACGCTGACGAAGAGCAACGGTATGAAGAACACGCCGAGCACGGTCGCCGAGATCATGCCGCCCATGACGCCGATACCGATCGAGTTCTGGCTGCCGGAGCCGGCGCCATTGGCGATCGCCAACGGCAGAACGCCGAGGATGAAGGCGAGGGAGGTCATGAGGATCGGGCGCAGACGCTGCCTTGCCGCCTCCAGCGTCGCTTCGATCAGCGGCTTGCCGGTCTTCTGCTGATCGATCGCAAATTCCACGATCAGAATGGCGTTCTTCGCAGCCAGACCGATTGTCGTGAGCAGGCCGACCTTGAAGTAAACGTCATTCGACTGGCCGAACAGGGTTGCCGCTGCCAAGGCGCCGAAGATACCGATCGGAACCGAGAGCATGACGGCGAGCGGGATCGACCAGCTTTCATAGAGGGCTGCCAGCGCAAGGAAGACCACGAGGATCGAGATCGCATAGAGCTGCGTCGCCTGGTTGCCCGAAAGCTTTTCCTGTGCGGACAAGCTCGTCCATTCATGGCTGAAGCCCGGAGGCAGCTTGGCCATGATCTGGTCGATCTCGTTCATGGCGTCGCCCGATGAAACGCCGGGAGCTGCCGCGCCCTGGATTTCGACTGCGGAGGAGCCGTTATAGCGTTCGAGGCGCGGCGAGCCATAGGTCCATTTGCCGGTCGCGAAGGCTGAGAACGGCACCATGTCGCCGCTGGAGTTCCGGACATACCAGCGATCGAAATCCTCCGGCTGCATGCGGAATTTGGAATCGGCCTGGACATAGACCTTCTTCACGCGCCCGCGATCGATGAAGTCGTTGACATAGGTGCCGCCCCAGGCCGTCGACAGGGTGGAGTCGATGTCGGCGAGGTTGATGTTGAGCGCGCTCGCCTTTTCCTGGTCGATCTCAACTGAGTATTGTGGCGTGTCTTCCTGCCCGTTTGGACGGGTGCCGAAAAGCTTGGGATCCTTGCCGGCGGCTCCGAGCAGAATATTGCGGGCAGCAATGAGCTGGTCATGGCCCGCGCCGTTAATGTCCTTGATGAAGAAGTCGAAACCTGACGAGCTGCCGAAGCCGGGAATTGCCGGCGGGGCAAGCGCAAATACGCTACCATCCTTGATCTTGGAGAACGCCCCCATGGCGCGGCTGGCGATCGCCTGCGCCTTCCCTTCCTTCGTCGGCCGCTGAGCAAAGTCCTTCAGCTTGATGAAGGCGATCCCTACGTTTTGGCCCTGTCCGTTGAAGCCGAAGCCGGCAACGGTGAAGACGGCGTCTACATAGGGCTTCTCTTTTTCGAGATAGTAGTTTCTCACCTGCGCCAGAATCTGCTTCGTTCGATAGTCGGTGGCGCCTGGCGGCAGCTGCACGCTGGTGAGCAGAATGCCCTGGTCTTCATCGGGCAGGAACGAGGTCGGTAGCTTGTTGAAGAGATAGCCGACAGCACCTGCAATCAGAACGAAGATAATAAGGAAGACCGGCGTGAACCTGATGATGCCGCGGACGGACCGCTGATATCCGCGGGTACCGCGATCGAAATTGCGGTTGAACCAACCGAAGACGCCGCGTTCCTTGGCGCCATGCTTCGGCTTCTTCAGGATCGTCGCGCAGAGCGCCGGCGTCAGGATCAAGGCCACCACGACCGACAGGATCATGGCCGAGACGATGGTCACCGAGAACTGGCGATAGATAACGCCGACCGAGCCGGAGAAGAAGGCCATTGGAATGAAGACGGCGGACAGAACGGTGGCGATGCCGATCAGGGCGCCGGTGATTTCTTCCATGGATTTGATCGTCGCCTCGCGAGGCGAGAGATCTTCTTCCTCCATGACGCGCTCAACGTTCTCGACAACAACGATCGCATCGTCGACGAGAAGACCGATCGCGAGCACCATGCCGAACATTGTCAGCGTGTTGATCGAATATCCGAAGAAGGACAACACGCCGAACGTGCCGAGCAGAACGATCGGAACGGCGAGCGTCGGGATCAGCGTCGCGCGAATGTTCTGCAGGAACACGAACATGACGATGAAGACGAGCACGATTGCTTCGAACAGCGTCTTGACCACGTCCTCGATCGAGAGCTTGACGAAGGGTGTCGTATCGTAAGGATAGACGACCTCAACATTGGGCGGCAGCGTCTGCTTCAGGCTGTTGATGGTGTTTTCCACCGCCTCGGCCGTATCGATCGCGTTTGCGCCCGATGCAAGGTTGATGGCGAGACCGGCCGAAGGCTGGTTGTTGTAGGCGCTCGAGCTGGTGTAGCTGTCGGCACCCAGCTCGACACGGGCCACGTCGTTCAACCGGACGAGCGCGCCATCGGGCTGGCTCTTCAGGATGATGTTTTCAAACTGCTCCGGCGTCTGCAGGCGGCTCTTGGCCGTCACCGTCGCATTCAGCTGCTGACCTTTTACCTGCGGAAGAGCGCCGAGCTGGCCCGCGGAAACCTGCGTGTTCTGGGCTTCCACTGCGCCAACGACATCTGACGTCATCAGCTGGTATTTCGCAAGCTTGTCGGGGTCGACCCAGATACGCATTGCATACCCGGCGCCGAACAGCTGCGTGTCACCGACACCTGGCACGCGCTTCAGCGTGTCGTTGAGCGTGCTGTTGACATAGTCCGCAAGGTCGTTGCTGCTGAGCTTGCCGTCGGTCGACACGAAACCGATAACCATCAGGAAGTTCGAAGTCGACTTCGAAACGACGATACCCGTGTTCTGGACAATTTGAGGCAATTGCGCGGTAACCAGCTGCAGCTTGTTCTGCACCTGCATCTGGGCAACGTCGGGGTTTGCCTTGTTGTTGAAGGTGAGCGAGATCGATGCCTGGCCGGTCGATGTCGAAGTCGCGGCCATGTAGTCGAGGTTGTCGATACCGGTCATGCCCTGCTCGATGACCTTGGTCACCGAGTTTTCGACGGTCTGCGCGTCCGCACCTGAATAGGTGGCGCTGATACGCACTGTGGTCGGTGCAATCTGGGGATACTGCGAGATCGATAGCGTCGTAATCGACAACGCGCCGGCCAGCATGATGATAATGGCTATAACCCAGGCAAAGATCGGCCTGTCGATGAAAAAACGCGACATCGATCTACCTCACTTCGTCGAGCCGGTGATGACGCTCTTGTCTGCGCCACCGGTCTGCGGCTTGGCGCTGTCGCCAGCATCAGCCTGCTTCAACTCGCCACTGGCGTCGTCGATGGTCACGGAAGCGACAGTGACGTCCTGGCCGTCACGGATGCGCTGGGTGCCTTCGACGATGACGCGATCGCCATCCTTGATGCCGTCAGCAACAAGCCAGCTGTTGCCGACGCTGCGCTGTACGGCGAGCACGCGCTGCTGCACCTTGCCGTCTGCGGTGACGAACATTGCCGTCGGCTCACCCTTGGTGTTTCTGGTGACCGCGCGCTGCGGAACGAGGAAGCTGTTTTCGGCAACACCTTCCTGCAACGTTGCGCGGACATACATGCCGGGCAGCAGGATCCGTTGCGGGTTCGGGAATACGACGCGCACCGACACGGTGCCGACCGCCTCGGCAACCGCGGATTCGAGAAACTCGAGCTTGCCGACCTGATCGAAGGTCGAGCCGTCTTCGAGGGTCAGACGCACCGAGACGTTGTCGCCGCTGGTCTTCAGGCGCCCCTCGTCCACTGCGCGACGGAACTTCAGGAGGTTGGTGCTGGACTGCGTAACGTCGACATTCATCGGGTCCAGCTTGCGGATCGTCGTCAAGGCTGTCGTCTGATCCGCCGTCACCAGCGCGCCGACGGTGACGGTCGAGGCATCGACGCGTCCGGAAATCGGTGCACGAATCTTGGTGTAGTCAAGGTTGATCCGGGCTGTCTCCAGCGCGGCCTTGGCGGAGGCTACATCCGCCTGTGCCTGGATCAGCGTCGAATTGGCGTCGTCGAAATCCTGCTGGCTGACCGCGTTCTGTGCGCTGAGGCCCTTGTAGCGATCAAGCTTTGCCTGGGCGCTTGGAACCGCACCCTGCGCCTTCGTCAGCGCCGCCTGGGCACTGTCATAGGCGGCCTGATAGGCGGAAGGATCGATTTCGTAGAGAACGTCGCCTTCCTTGACCTCGCTGCCTTCCTGGAAATTGCGTTGGCGGATAATGCCGCCGACCTGCGGCCGGACTTCGGCGACCAGATAGGCGGAGGTGCGGCCCGGCAGCTCGGCGGTGATTGCAACCGACCGCGGATGCAATGTCACGGCGCTGACTTCGGTCTTCACGGCCGGCGCATTGTTCTGCGAGGCCTTCTGTTCGTTGCAGCCTGCGAGCAGCACCGTGGCAGCGATACCCATGGCAAGGAGACCAAGCCTGTATCCGCGAACCCGATGCCCGTCGAACGAGACCTCGCGGAACCGACCGAGAGCTTGAGAGGTAGAGGCGAGCTTTTCCACGTTGCTATTTCCCAGGATGCTAATTATTGTACGATGGAGTACAGAAAATATGTGTGTTGGGGCAAATGTCAATCGGTTTAAGGTTCGGAAAGATCAATGGAGCGTCGGCAAAAACTCATAGCTGAAGGCGCATCCTCTCCGCCAGTGCGACGGCCCCGGGGCCGTCCGAAAGCTGCTAGCGATACCGCTAAGCGAATGAAAATCATCGCGGAAGCGCAAAAAACCTTCGAAACGTTGGGATACGGCGGAACGACAATGGACCTTGTTGCTTCGCGCTGCAAGATTTCCAAGCAGACGCTCTATCAACTCTTTGCTAGTAAACTTGAACTTTTCGTCGCTGTGATGGCCGTTCACCGCCAAAGCATGCTGGCGCTCCCGCGTGCGCCGGGTGCGGATATGCCGATTGCTGAAGAGCTCGCAGAGATTTTCATGATCGATATCGATGAGGAGGCCGAACGCGAGCGTTGGCCTTTCATTCAGGCGCTGATACTGGACGCACAGCAATTTCCCGAAATCAGCGAAGCCTTGCAGACATATGGCGTCGATGAGTCACGCCAGATTCTCGCCGACTGGCTGACGATACAGCGGTCCGAGGGCAAGATCGATATCGACGATACGCTGAGCGCCGCCCGCATGCTGATGGACATGATCTTTGCCGCGATGGTCGGCCCATCCGGGCACGCCAACTATTGGCCTGATAGAGAAACGCGGAGCAGGCACCTGCGACGCTGCATAGATGTCTTTCTCAACGGCGTTCGTCCGGGGCGATGAGCATGCTGGTACAATAAGCGCCCACCTCAAACGAACATGCCGGCATGATCCCATCGGATCATGCCGGCATATGTTTTTCTCCGGCCCCCACCAGAGAAAAAATTCGATGGAACTGTCAGTGCCTGGGCATGGAGACGTTTGTTTCCAGGACTTCTTCAAAAACCGGCTGCTGTAGGCCGTTTGCGTACATTTCCTGAAGAACGGCGCTGAGTGCAAGATCCAGGCACCAGACGGGAAAATCCGCGTTCAAGCCCTTGGCGCTCTGGCGTGCGTAGGTAATCAGGCGCGCGATCGAAGCGAGTTCCTTTAACGAGTGGGAATCGTGGCTCGTCGGTTCGATCGGAAATATTGCTGTCATTGTCTGCCCCTTGCCTTGTTATTGTCGCGACCGGAGCGCTGCACTTCCCTCAAAGAGCAGCCTGCTTCCGATCTTCGATCAGGTGCACCTTCTCTCAAGGTGCTTCCTGAAGGGACTATAGCCCATGTCGTGTGGGCTGGCGCGTGACAGGAGGCGTGACACAGGTATGGATTGCGTTGGCGCTCGCATTTTTCAATTCCAGGGCGCCAAACAAGGGGATAGTCGTCAGAAAATCAAGGAATTACGGCCGGCATGAACGTCGGCTCACGGGAACTGCGTCGGTCTAGTTGCGCAGACCGACAGACAAGTCAGCCGAAAGTTGGCTATGGGGCAGAGCGGATTCCGCAGACGACGCGTTCGCCAACGACTGCACGAGCATGAGGACAGACTGGCGGACGCTCGGATCGGTGATCTTCATGAAGGCCTTGTTGAGGCCGAGACCTTCCTTGGATGTCAGGAATTCAGACAGATCTTCCAGGCCGTCGAAGCCGCCGATGCCATCGGTGGTCAGAGCCTGCGAATTATCCTGCTGGAAGAAGAAACTGACCGGTATGGCAAGCACGGCGGCAATTGTCTGCAACCGGCTGGCGCCAATGCGATTGGTGCCCTTTTCGTATTTCTGGACCTGTTGGAATGTTACGCCGATGCGATCGGCCAGTCGTTCCTGGCTCATGCCGAGCATCAGGCGGCGCATCCGGACGCGCGAACCGACATAGGCGTCGATGGGATTGGGTAGCTTTACACTCACTGCGCCGTCTCCTTGTTTTACAACAGCACGGTGCAACTACGCATGAACCCGCCTGCGCTGTGCCCCCGGGAAAGAGGCAAGGACTTAATCCCATTAATCGCACAATCTGTAATAAAACGCGGCGAGTTTCAACTAAAAGTCTTCACCCGTATAAACTTTCAACAGCCATAGGGATGACGGGCAGCTCAAATACAGCTTCATTGCGGGTTGAATACCGACGCCGACCCGCAACGAAATACCGGGCAGGCGAGATTGTCTTTCGTGGGGACTGAGCTGCGAGCCGCATAGCCTCGCAATAACCCGTGGTATGTCGGCACAATTTCGACTGAGCGATTGGCTCGTTTTCAGAGCCGCGGATAGACTCGGCGAATCTCGTCCATGTAGAAGCGGCCCGGTGATTTCGCGGCCACAAGCTCCTTCACCACCTTCGCAGGCACGACACCGAAATAGCGTACCTCGCCGTTCATGAAGTGCACATCCAGCCGCTTCACCTCATCGTCGTAGCGAACTGCTTCGATGAGTGATGATTTCACCGGCATCCATTCCATTCTGAGCTCCCCTGGCCTGCAGCAACAAATGAAGCCAATCGAAAGGCATTCATTGCACGCCAATGACCTTTACAATTTCGTCATCTTTGGGGAGCGAAGTCAACGGATTAGGGGTGATACAAACGAGTTATCTATCACCGATTGTATAAGCAAAGTCCAAAATTGGTTCAATTTACGTCTTGACCCTGTAATATTAGGGGCACTTAATGCACGTTGTCCGGTCGTGCCCGCGCCCGGACAAGTTGCTGGAGTCTTTGGCCCGCTGAACCAAGAACAGCGGGTCTTTTTTTATTCGTTTTTTGCTATCTTTGCGGGGCTCGCCATGCCTAGCGGCAAGGGGGGACAGCGAGCCCCGGCCGTCCAAGCACGGCGCTGCGGACGATCCACCAGAAAGCTACGTCCGTCCACAAACTTGTGCTTTAATTCCTGATTGCGCAACTCGCACAAGCATTGTGAAAAACCTACTCGTCAGGGAGGTTGCCTCATCAATTGGGGCTAAGCCTCTATCTTATAATCCGTGAAATTTTGCAGCGGATTGAAAATGCCGTGCGTCCTTTGCGTGTGAAATTCGACGGGCGACGCCGCTCTCTCGGAAAGTCCTGGCGCTGAAAGCTGACTGAAAGGTTAGCGTGCTAGCTTTAGAGAACATCGCGGAGGAAGCCGGATGCCTGTCGGGCGACGGGAAGCGATGAGGACCATAACTCAGGAGGAGATTTCCTATGCGCTCGTCACGCGCTCTTTTTCATACTGTAGCCCTTTCCGTCGTCATGACCGCCGCCTCGCTCGGCGCGACCGCCCACGCGGCCGACAAAATCACCATTATGGTCGGTGGCTATGAGAAGCAGATTTATCTGCCGGCCAAGCTTGCCGAAGCTCTCGGTTACTTCAAGGATGAGGGGCTCGACGTCGAGATCCTCAACGAATCCGCCGGCGTCGACGCCGAAAACCAGCTGCTTGCCGGTGCCGTGGAAGGCGTCGTCGGCTTCTACGATCACTGCGTCGACCTGCAGGCCAAGGGCAAGTTCGTCGAATCCATCGTTCAGTTCAGCCAGGCTCCCGGCGAAGTCGAGCTTGTCTCGAGCAAGCATCCGGAAATCAAGTCGCCCGGAGATTTCAAGGGCAAGAGCCTTGGCGTTACGGGCCTTGGTTCCTCGACCAACTTCCTGACGCTCTACATGGCTTCGAAGGCTGGCCTGCAGCCGGGTGACGTGGTTACCGTTCCCGTTGGCGCGGGCGCTACTTTCATTGCCGCCATGCAACAGGATCAGATCCAGGCCGGCATGACCACCGAGCCGACGATCTCGCGCATGCTGAAAACCGGCGAAGCTAAGGTTCTCGTTGATATGCGCACCGTTGAAGCAACCCGCCAGGCACTTGGCGGCACCTATCCGGCGGCTTCCTTCTATCTCGAGACCTCCTGGGTCGAAGCCCACAAGGAAGAATCGCAGAAGCTCGCCAATGCCTTCGTGAAGACGCTGAAGTTCATCAACACGCATTCTGCCGCCGAGATCGCCGACAAGATGCCGAAGGATTTCTACGTCGGCGACAAGGACGGCTACATCAAGGCGCTGGACGAAGGCAAGGGCATGTTCACGCCTGATGGCGTCATGCCGGAAGACGGCCCGAAGACGGTTCTCGCCGTGCTCTCCGAGTTCTCCAAGAACGTGAAGGGCAAGCAGATCGACCTTTCGAAGACCTACACGACCGAATTCGTCAAGAACGTCAAGTAAGCGTCCATCGCACCGCTTCCGGCCAACCGCCGGAAGCGGCTCAGATTGATCCCGGGCCTTGCGTGCATGCCCGCTGAAAGCACGCTTCAGGTTATCACGATGCAACAGGATAAAGGCCGGACACCGGCAATCGAGCTGATCAATGTCAGCCGCCGCTTCGTATCGCCGACAGGCAAGTCTTTGACGGCGCTGCGCGATTTCAACATGTCCGTCGAGCGCGGCGAATTCGTCGCCGTTGTCGGTCCGACCGGTTGCGGCAAGTCGACCACGCTCAATCTCGTGACGGGACTTGCGCGCCCGAGCGCCGGCGAAGTTCGCCTGATGGGCGGCCCGGTCAGCGGCATCGATCCGCGTGTTGGTTTCGTCTTCCAGACGGATGCGCTGTTTCCATGGAAGAATGTCATCGACAACGTCATGGCCGGCCCGCTCTTTCGCGGCAAGTCGAAGGCGGAAGCGGAGAGACTGGCCAAGGATTGGCTCGCGCGCGTCGGTCTTTCGAGATTCCTGCACCACTATCCGCATCAGCTCTCGGGCGGCATGCGCAAGCGCGTCTCGCTGGCACAGACCTTTATCAACGAGCCGGAAATTCTGTTGATGGACGAGCCCTTCTCGGCGCTCGACGTCCAGACCCGCACCGTCATGCATGAAGAGCTGCTGAAGCTCTGGGCAGAGCGCAAGGCCTCGGTCGTCTTCGTCACCCACGATCTCGAAGAGGCCGTGGCGCTTGCTGACAAGGTCTACGTGCTCACCGCCGGCCCGGCAACGGTCAAGTCGGTCTATCCGATCGATCTCCCGCGCCCGCGCGTCGTCTCGGAAATCCGCTACGAGCAGAGCTTCATCGATTATTGCAAGACCATCTGGGACGACCTTCGCGAAGAGGTCGAGACCAGCTATCGCCGCGCCAGCGAAGCGGCGTAAGGGAGGACAGGATCATGGCACATACAACCCTTGAGGCCGGAACGGCTCCCGTGTTCCGCACCGGGACCTCGGATGCGGAAATCGAAGCAGCGGCGCTGAAATCGATCCAGCGTCGCAAGAATCTGGTGCTCTTCTGGCAGATCGCGATCCTCGTCATCGTTATCGGCCTGTGGGAACTGTCCTCCAATCTGCAGTGGATCGACCCATTCTTCTATTCGAGCCCGAGCGCCATCGTGCAGCGTCTCTATGAGTGGGCGACGGAAGGGACGACCGAGGGCTCGCTCTGGTACAATCTGTGGGTCACCATGGAAGAGGCGCTGATCGGCTTCTTCGCCGGCTCGATCACCGGCGTCCTTGTTGGCATCGGTCTTGGCCGCAACAGGTTCCTGTCGGATATCTTTTCGGTCTATATCAAGGCGATCAACTCGATCCCGCGCGTCGTGCTTGCGCCTATCTTCATCATGATCATGGGGCTCGGCCTGCCGTCCAAGGTGGCGCTCGCCTTCATCATGGTCTTCTTCGTCGTCTTCGCCAACGCCTTCCAGGGTGTGCGTGAGGCGGATCGCAACATGATCGCCAACGCCCGCATCCTCGGAGCCTCCAACTGGCAGGTGACGCGCACGGTCATCGTCCCCTCGGCCATGAGCTGGATCTTCGCCAGCCTCCACGTCTCCTTCGGCTTTGCCATCATCGGTGCGATCGTCGGCGAGTTCGTCGGTGCGCGCTTCGGCATCGGTCAGTTGATCTCGATCGCCAAGGGAACCTTCGATGCCGCCGGCATGTATGCGGCGATCATCCTTGTCATGATCGTAACGCTGGCTGCCGAAGCGATCATGACCATTGTCGAGAACCGGCTCGCCAAATGGCGCCCGCAGCAGCACATGGACATTCAATAAACACAGAATCCACCCGCAAACTCAAAAGGCCGGGCGCCCCCACCCGGCCTTCTTTTTTGCCTTGAGACTGACTCCTACGCCGCCGGCAGCCGTATCGTCACCCGGAGCCCGCCGCCCGCCGCTTCGTCGAGCTCAACCGAGCCTCCGGCGCTGTCGACGACTTCGCGCACGATGGCGAGGCCCAGACCGCTGCCCTCCTGCTCGGTGCCCATGATGCGGTAAAAACGCTCGAATACCTGACCGCGCTCGGCTTCGGGAATGCCGGGTCCGTTGTCTTCGACAGCGAGAATGGCAACGTCGTCCTGCTTCGAAATGCTCGCCGTAACCGTTCCGCCCGATTGCGTATAGCGCAGCGCGTTGTCGACCAGATTGACCAGCATCTCGCGCAGCATTGTGCCGTCGCCTTCGACGAAAACAGGCTCTTCCGCCTCAAGGCCGAGGTCGAGGTTTCGCCTCAGCGCTTCCTCGGCGTGACTTTCCAGGATCTGACGGGCGATGGCGGAAAGATCGATCCTGTCATTGCGCGGCCGACGCGCGCCGTGTTCGGCACGCGACAGCGTGAGAAGCTGGCTCGCCAGGCGGGTCACCTGACGGGTGCTGCCGCGCAGCGCTTGCAGAGCCTCGTCCCTGCGGCCCGAGTCCGCTTCGCGCGCGGCGACGCTTGCCTGCGTCGAAATCAACGCGAGCGGCGTGCGCAGTTGATGGGCGGCGTTGGAAACGAAGCGCCTCTGCGCAGCCATCTGGTTCTGCACCCTTTCCATATGGTCGTTGAGGGCATGGACGAGCGGGCGAAGCTCACTTTGCACCATATCGGGCCGCAAGGGGTCGAGCCTGTCGCGGCCGCGATCGCGGACCGCGTCGCGCAGCCGCAGGACGGGTGCCAATCCGCGCTGTAAGCCGATGATGGTGACCAGGCCGGCAAGCAGGACCAGCACGAGTTGCTTGGTGAAATCCGACAGCCAGAGACTGCGGCGCATAGCATGCTGGCCATTGCGCGTCACCGCGACGGTCACCGAGATGTCGCCATCATTCGGCAAGCCGACGACAGGATGGTTGAGCATCACCATGCGCACCGGGTCGCCGCGAAAATTGCCGTCTTCGCCGGTCTGTTCGATCTTGGGCTGGGGCATGCCGGGAAAGCCGGTCACCAGGCTGCCCCATGCAGTCACCACCTGATAGAACACCCGGTCTCCATATCCCGTATCGAACATCTCCAGTGCAGCAGGGGGAATATCGACCGCGACCGTGCCGCCCGCATCGACATGGACAGCTTCCGCGATAACGCGGGCCGAGGCGAGCAGCGTATGGTCAGTGACGAGATCGGCCGTGATGTCGGCCGAGCGAAAGCTAAGGTAGAGATTGATGCAGATTGCGCCAAACAGCGTCAAAAGCACCCATGCCAGCAACTGGATCTGAAGGCTCTCGCGGAGCCTGTGAAAGACGCGGCTCATTTTCCCGCGTCTAATTGCCGTGTCTTCAGTGCGCATGGCGCAACAGATATCCGAGGCCGCGCAGGGTGGCGATCTGCACCGTGCTGCCCTCCAGCTTCTTGCGAACCCGATGTACGTAGATTTCGATGGCGCTCGGATCAGCGACGTCATCGAAGCCGAAGACGCTCTCCGAAAGAGCTGTCTTGGTAACTGTCGTGCCGACCTTCATGATGAGGTGTTCAAGCACGGCATGCTCCCGGGGCGTCAGTGCCAGCGTATCGCCGCCGAGAGAAAATTGCCGTGTGCCTCCGTCGAAGACCAGATCGCCGATGGCGATCTCCGGTGCTGCGCGGTCATGGCCGCGACGAACGAGCGCCCGGATACGGGCTTCCAGTTCCGCAATTTCGAAAGGTTTGGCGAGATAGTCGTCGGCACCGCTGTCAAGGCCGGCAACACGGCCATCGAGGCTGGCATTGGCCGTCAGGATGATGATGGGCACCTTGTTGCCGCCCTGGCGCAGCCGTTTCAGCAGGGTCAGGCCATCGAGTTTCGGCAGAGACAGATCAAGAATGACGACGGCGTAGGCAGCGACTTTCAGCATGTGTTCCGCGTCTTCGCCGTCATGCGCTATATCGACGGCATACTGCGCCTGGCGCAGCGCCTTGCCGAGCCAGGAAGCCAGTTCGCGGTTGTCCTCGACGATCAGAATCCTCATGCGAAAACATATTACAAGCACGCGAACGGCGTGGCGAGCCGAAGCGCGCCACGCCGTGAGATTTTAACTGGAAAGTCGAGCTTCTAAGCCCGACCCGGGGCCTTGCGTTGTCGAAGGGCCGCCGCCCTACATCGTCGATTTCATCGCATTGTTCATATGGGTGGCGCAGGACTTCATCTTGTGAGCCTTCATGTCCGTCTGGGCCATCGCCAAACTCTTCATGGCCGTCTTCTTCTTGGCGGCATCCGTCATGGCGTCCACTTGCGACTGCACTTTCGTCATCGAGTCATTGTCGCATTTCATCATTGCCATGCTTGCAGAGAAGCTCGGCACAGCACTTGCTCCAGCCAGCATCACCGCAATAATCGTCGTTCTGATCATGTCGTTATCCTCCAGCTTGCGGGGTGGTTCACCCTTATCGGTAACGCCTCTCTCGGCGCACTGTTCCGGACGGATAATCACATTGCCGTGTCCTCTCCGAAGGGAAGGACGGGCTGCCGACAAAAGACCGAGCGGATGATTCGTGCCGGTCGTCGGATCATTTTCGGCAAAGAGTGGAACATTTCGGGGCATGTTCCTTTATAAATCATGCGCGGGCACGACTGTCTTCGTTCGGAAGTTAGCATTCAGGAGTGCTAATATCAAAAGCACGTGGTCAGGATTGCGAAGGCGATCCAATCGGTTTTTGAGGAGAAACCAAACAAGCCGCAAACATGCGCGTCAGCTTGCAGGCAAAGAGCCGAATGGATGGCCGAAGAAAGGGGAGTTCGGCTCTTGGATTTTGCGGCTGCTGCGCCAACTTGCTCGGCTAAGAACCTTCGTGGAGTTTTGCCCGATCCTTTCGTGGTTTCGGGCCGGTCAAGGAGGCGGTCGTCCCAGATATCATGGTGCAGGTTTCGCAGCGCATGGACGCATATGAAAAAACGTCGAGGGAGAAGAGGCCACGCATGCCGCATGCAGCTTGACTGAGGCTGAACGGGGAGGGAGGAGAAATGTATTCAGGCGGACTGAACTTCGCTCTGGGGGAGGATGTTGAAGCATTGCGCGAAAGTGTTCGTCGCTTTGCTGACGAGCGCATTGCGCCGCTTGCAACTTCTATCGATAGAGAAAACAACTTTCCGGTGGCTCTCTGGCGGGAGATGGGTGCTCTTGGCCTGCTCGGCATTACCGCGCCTGAAGCTTATGGCGGCGCCGGCCTCGGCTATCTCGCCCATTGCGTCGCGATGGAAGAGATCAGCCGTGCCTCTGCCTCTGTGGGCTTGAGCTACGGTGCCCATTCCAATCTGTGCGTCAATCAGATCAGTCGAAACGGCTCCGATGAGCAGAAGCAGCGCTATCTGCCGAAGCTGATATCCGGCGAGCATGTCGGAGCACTCGCCATGTCGGAGCCGGCGGCCGGTTCGGATGTCGTCGCGATGAAGCTGCGCGCCGAAAAGCGCGGTGACCGATATGTCCTGAACGGCAGCAAGATGTGGATCACCAACGGCCCTGATGCCGATGTGCTGGTCGTCTATGCCAAGACCGATCCGGAGGCCGGACCGCGGGGCATCACCGCCTTCCTGATCGAGAAAAGCTTCAAGGGCTTCTCGACCGGCCAGAAGCTCGACAAGCTCGGCATGCGCGGCTCCAACACCGGCGAGCTTGTCTTTCGTGATTGCGAGGTGCCCGAGGAGAATGTGCTTGGCAGCGTCGGCGGCGGTGTACGCGTGCTGATGTCCGGCCTCGATTATGAGCGCGTGGTGCTGTCCGCCGGCCCGCTCGGCATCATGGCCGCCTGCATGGACGTGGTCATTCCCTATCTGCACGAGCGAAAGCAGTTCGGCCAGGCAATCGGCGAATTCCAGCTGATGCAGGGCAAGCTTGCCGATATGTATGTGACGATGAATGCGGCCCGCGCCTATGTCTACGCCGTGGCCGCAGCCTGTGATCGTGGTGAGGCGACCCGAAAGGACGCAGCAGGCTGCATCCTCTATGCCGCCGAGCATGCAACCGGCATGGCGCTCGAGGCAATCCAGGCGCTGGGCGGCAATGGCTATACCAACGACTATCCCGCCGGCCGTCTGCTGCGCGACGCCAAGCTCTATGAGATCGGCGCCGGCACATCGGAAATCAGGCGCATGCTGATCGGGCGAGAACTCTTTTCGGAAACGGCATAGATGACCGTCCTCAAATCGCAGATTTCCACCAGTTCAGAGACTTTCAAGGCCAATCGCGCGGGGATGATCGAAGCGATCCGTGTGGTCGAGGAGGCGGCGTTGCAGGCCGCGAATGGCGGCGGTGCGACGGCGCGCGAACGACATGTTGCCCGCGGCAAGATGCTACCGCGCGACCGGATCGCCACCTTGATCGATCCCGCCACGCCGTTCCTCGAAGTTGGAACGACGGCCGCCCATGGAATGTATGGCGACGATGCTCCTGCCGCTGGCCTGATAACCGGTATCGGCCGCATCCGAGGCCGCGAATGCATGATCGTCTGCAACGACGCCACGGTCAAAGGCGGCACCTACTATCCGATGACGGTCAAGAAGCATCTCAGGGCGCAGGAGATCGCGGCCGAGAACAATCTGCCCTGCATCTATCTGGTCGATTCCGGTGGAGCGAACCTGCCCAATCAGGACGAGGTTTTTCCGGATCGCGATCATTTCGGCCGTATCTTCTACAACCAGGCCAACATGTCGGCATCGGGCATTGCGCAGATCGCTGTCGTGATGGGCTCCTGTACGGCGGGCGGCGCCTATGTGCCTGCCATGTCCGACGACACCATCATCGTCGAAGGCCAGGGAACGATCTTCCTTGCCGGGCCGCCGCTGGTGAAGGCAGCGACGGGCGAGATCGTCACCGCGGAGGATCTGGGTGGCGGCGATGTGCATACCCGGCTCTCCGGCGTTGCCGACCATCTGGCGCGCGACGATGCCCATGCGCTGGCGCTGGCGCGTCAGGCAGTCTCCATGCTCAATCGACCGAAGAGGCCATCGATCGAAATGCAGGCCGCGGAAGCACCGCTTTACGATCCGGCTGACATAGCCGGGATCGTTCCGGCGGACCTGCGAACGCCCTACGATATAAGAGAGGTCATTGCCCGCATCGTCGATGGCTCGCGTTTCGACGAGTTCAAGGCGCGTTATGGCACGACCTTGGTCTGCGGCTTTGCCCATGTTCACGGGATGCCGGTAGGGTTGATCGCCAATAATGGCGCGCTGTTTTCGGAGTCCGCCTTGAAGGGCGCCCATTTCGTCGAGCTGTGTTCGCAGCGAAAGATACCGCTCGTCTTCCTGCAGAACATCACCGGTTTCATGGTCGGGCGGAAATACGAGACCGAAGGCATAGCAAAACACGGCGCCAAGCTGGTGACGGCGGTAGCGACGACCAAGGTGCCGAAGATCACCATGCTGGTCGGCGGTTCCTTCGGCGCCGGCAATTACGGCATGGCCGGCCGCGCCTTCTCGCCGCGTTTCCTTTGGTCTTGGCCGAACAGCCGGATCTCGGTCATGGGTGGCGAACAGGCTGCAGGCGTGCTGGCGACCGTCCGGGGCGAGGCGCTGGAACGCGCGGGCACGCCATGGACGGAGGAGCAGGAGACGCAGTTCAAGCAACCGATCCTCGATCGCTTCGAGGCGCAGAGCCATCCGCTCTACGCCTCGGCACGGCTATGGGACGACGGCATCATCGATCCGCGCAAGAGCCGCGATGTGCTCGCACTTTCGCTTTCCGCAACGCTCAACGCACCGATCGACGATACGCGTTTCGGGCTCTTCAGGATGTGAGGCGGCGATGTTCGACAAGATCCTCATAGCCAACAGGGGCGAGATTGCCTGCCGCGTCATCCGGACGGCAAAGCGGATGGGTATCCGCACTGCCGCCGTCTATTCCGATGCCGATATCGGCGCCTTGCATGTCGAGCTAGCCGATGAAGCATTTCGGCTTGGTGCTGCGCCTGCCGCCGAGAGTTATCTTTCGATCGAGCGCATCGTCGCGGTCGCAAGGCGCTCGGGTGCCCAGGCCGTTCACCCGGGCTATGGATTTCTCTCCGAGAACGGCGATTTTGCCGCGGCCGTCGAAGCCGCTGGTCTTGTGTTCATCGGTCCGCCTCCCGATGCCATCCGCGCCATGGGGCGCAAGGATGTGGCGAAAATGCTGATGGAGCGGGCGGGCGTTCCGATCGTTCCCGGCTATCACGGCGATAATCAGGATGCCGGCTTTCTGGCAGAGCGTGCCGAAGAGATCGGATATCCCGTCATCATCAAGGCTCGCGCGGGCGGTGGCGGCAAGGGCATGCGACGGGTGGAGCGGTCGGAGGATTTCTCCTCAGCACTCGATGCGGCCCGGCGCGAGGCGCAGGGGGCTTTCGGCGACAATGCCGTGCTGGTGGAGAAATACCTCGTCCAGCCCCGGCATATCGAAATCCAGGTCTTCGGCGATCGACATGGCAATATGGTGCATCTCTTCGAGCGCGATTGCTCGCTGCAGCGCCGGCATCAGAAGGTGATCGAAGAGGCGCCGGCCCCTGGCATGACCGAAGAGATGCGCCGGGCGATGGGCGACGCCGCCGTTCGGGCAGCGCAGGCTATCGGCTATCGCGGTGCTGGGACTGTCGAATTCATCGTCGATGCATCGAGCGGCCTATGGCCGGATCGCTTCTTCTTTATGGAAATGAACACCCGACTGCAGGTCGAGCATCCCGTCACAGAGGCGATTGCGGATCTCGATCTGGTCGAGTGGCAACTGCGCGTTGCCGCCGGCGAACCGCTGCCGAAGAAGCAGGCCGATCTCGAAATCGACGGTTGGGCCTTTGAGGCACGGATTTATGCGGAGGATCCCGCTCATGCTTTCCTTCCCGCGATAGGCACGCTGTCGCACCTGACCTTTCCCGATGACGATGTGCGGATCGATACCGGCGTCAGGGCGGGGGATCAGGTGTCGCCCTATTATGATCCGCTGATCGCAAAGCTGATCGTCCACGCGCCCAGCCGCCGCGAAGCGCTTGGAAAACTGACGCGCGGCCTGCAGGCATGCCGGATCGGTGGGGTTACGACAAATCTGGATTTCCTGACGCGGCTCAGCAAGCAGGGCGATTTCGTCGCCGGCCATCCCGATACCGGGCTGATCGATCGCCAGGTGGACGCGTTGACTTCAATCGAACCGCCGGGTGACGCAATCGTCGCCGCGGCCGCGGTTCTGTCGCTGGATGTCCACCGGGCCTTCGACGCGAACGACCCCTGGCAGGCCCTTGGCCATTGGCAGCAATGGGGCGAGATGAGCCGCATCGTGACACTGGAACATGCTTATGGCCGCATTCTTCTTAGGGTCATTGCCAAGGGACGGGATCTGTTCGTCGTCCAGACCGATCAGCGCATGACCGCAACCCGCATCATTCGACGTCTCGAGGATGGTTGCCTCATGGAGGTCGACGGGCGTCAGATGCGCATCCAGATATTCGGATCGCCTCAGCGGATGACGCTGCTTGCCGACGGCAAGGCTCATGAGTTTCATGTGCCGGATATGCTGGCTGGCGGTGTCGACCACGCTGCCGGCAGCGACCATCTCGTGGCGCCGATGCCGGGCTTCGTCAAGATCGTTCGAGTACGTCCCGGCGATACCGTCTCCACCGGCGATGCACTGATCGTCATGGAAGCGATGAAGATGGAGCTGACTCTGGCAGCCATGGATGATGGTGTGGTCGAAAACGTTCATGTCGCGGAGGGCGATCAGGTTGCCGAGGGTACGGTTCTGCTATCGCTGGAGCCGAAGGAGGCGTCATGAGTTCGTCTGCCGCGCCCTCGACCGGACATGTATCGATCGTCGAAATGTCGCCGCGTGACGGATTGCAGAACGAGAAGGAGCTGATCGGGACGAATGAGAAGATCGCGCTCGTCAACCTGCTCTCCGAATGCGGTTTCGAACGGATCGAGGTCACCAGTTTCGTAAGTCCGCAATGGGTGCCGCAGCTTGCCGATGCGCCAGAGGTCATGGCGGCAATCACGCGGAACCCGGGGGTTCGCTATGCTGTTCTGACGCCGAACATGAAAGGCTTCACGGCTGCCTTGGACGCCGGAGCCGATGAAATTGCAATCTTCGCATCAGCGTCCGAGAGCTTCTCACTGCACAATATCAACTGCTCGATCGATGAGAGCATCGCCCGCTTCCGACCTGTTGCGGAGGCAAGCCGCGAGCATCAAATACCGATGCGCGGCTATGTGAGCTGCGTGGTCGAGTGCCCTTATGAGGGAGCCGTTCCGCCGGCCAATGCCGCTCGCGTCGCGCGCTATCTTCGGGATCTCGGCTGCTATGAGATCAGCCTCGGCGATACGGTCGGCAGAGGTCAGCCGGAAGCGGTCGCGAAAATGCTGCAGACGGTGCTTACGGATCTTCCGGCTTCGATGCTGGCAGGTCATTTCCATGACACGTCGGGGCGGGCGCTCGACAATATCGAAGTGGCCCTGGATCATGGCTTGCGGGTTTTCGATGCCTCCGTCGGTGGCCTCGGCGGCTGTCCCTATGCGCCGGGCGCGAAGGGAAATGTGGACACCTTGTCGGTCGAGCGCTTTCTGAGAAGCAAGGGCTTCGAGACCGGGCTCTCCGTCGAAAAGCTTGAGCGCGCTGCAGCTTTCGCCGCCCGCCTGAGGAGCAATGTCTGATGGCAGATACGATCCGCAGCGAAATCGACGAAAGGGGGGTGGCGCGGGTGATGCTTGCCCGGCCCGAAAAGCACAACGCCATGTCGGCGCAGATGATCGATGAATTGGCCGAGGCAGCGCTTCGGCTTGGATCGGATAACGCCGTGCGCGCGGTCATTCTGGCGGGCGAGGGCGCAAGCTTCTGCGCCGGCGGCGACCTGAATTGGATGCGCGCGCAATTCGATGCGGATCGCGCTGGACGCGTGGCCGAAGCCCGGCGGCTGGCTCTGATGCTGAAGGCGCTGAACGAGATGCCGAAGCCTCTGATTGGCCGCGTTCACGGCAATGCCTTCGGCGGTGGCGTCGGGCTTCTGAGCGTCTGCGATCTCGCGATTGGCGCAGCCACTGCTCGCTTCGGTCTGACCGAGGTGTGTCTCGGCCTGATCCCGGCCACCATCAGCCCCTATGTCGTTGCCCGCATCGGTGAGGGCAGGGCGCGTCCGCTTTTTCTATCGGGAAAGGTGATCGATGCATGGCAGGCGCATGCCGCCGGCTTTATTTCCCGCGTCGTACCAGCAGAGGAACTGGACGAGGCAATCGAAAGCGAAATCCGGCATTTCTTCTCCGCTGCGCCCGGAGCGGTGGCGCGTGCCAAGAGGCTTGCGCGCTCATTGGGCGCGCCGATTACGGAAGAGGTCGTTGAGAGTGCGGTGCAGCAACTGGCCGACACTTGGGAAACCGCTGAGGCGAAGGAAGGTGTCGCAGCCTTTCTTGAGCATCGGAAGCCGGAGTGGGCGCAGCCGGGCTGACTACACCCTGCGCTTGAATTGCGCGTCAATTGAGCATATTTTGATATTGTTCTGATCAAAGCATGCTGGAGGCTGTGATGGCCGCGATGGGTTTCGATGTTGTAGCAAGCCGGTTCGGCGACGGTGGCTCGCCCTTTCTGTCGGCAAGGCGCGTTGCAGAGCAACTGGGCGTGACCTTGTCCGAACTCGCCAAGCTGACCGGTGTCGCGCGCAATACGCTGACGGCGAAATCGAGTGCGCGCAAGGTCGACAGCGCTCTCAGTCCGATCGTCCGCATCCTGGCAATGGCTGCCGAAATGGCGGGTGACGAAAGCCGCGCAGTCATCTGGTTCAAGCATCAGCCCATTCCCGGCTGGGCCGGCAAAACGGCCTTCGATCTCGTCAACGAGGGCAAGGCGGATCGCGTGCTTGCCTATCTGGAGGCTGTGCGGTCCGGCGTTTATGCCTGAGACCAGGGAGCCTCCGATCCATCATCTATGGCGCGCTTTCGTGCCGCGGTGGGCACATGCGCCGCTGTCGGGCGAGGGTGCCGCGCGCTTCGGCGGTCGCTGGAATCCCGTCGGTGCGCTGACCATCTATGCGGCGCGAGAACTCTCGACGGCCTGGGCGGAATATAATCAGGGCTTTGTCCAGCATCCGGCCCTGATTGCGCAGCTTGAGCTGAGGAATGCGCTGCTTGCCGACCTTACCGATCCGGTGCAACTGGATGCCGTCGGAGCTTCCGTGGAAATCCACCGATGCGAATGGCGTTTTGTGCTCGACAGGCAAGAAGTGCCGGAGACGCACCGCCTGCGTGAGCGGCTGCTTGCGCAGGGCTTCGACGGCGTGATCTATCCCTCCTTCATGTCGCCGGGCGGGACATGCGTCGCGCTCTGGCGCTGGAATATGGCTGGCGGGCCGAAGCTCGATGTCGTCGATCCCGAGGGGCGGTTACCGAAGTCGCCTGCATCCTGGCTTTAACCATCGGAAAGCATGTCCTAATCGGCACTGTACATTTCGCCGGCGACCGCGTATGTAGCGCGCTATGAACAGGCCTGCGACGTGCGGGCCGCGGCGATCTGCGCCAGTCCGATCCTCCCATAGTCCGGCGCGCGAAAACCGAATTCCGAAAGACATGACATGACTGAATTCGAAGGCATCGCACCAGCGATCGCCCAGGCGTTGGAAAAACGCGGATATACGACGTTGACGCCGGTTCAAAAGGCGATGCTCGATAGCGGGCTTGAGGGTGCGGACGCGCTGGTCTCGGCGCAGACGGGCTCGGGCAAGACTGTCGCCTTCGGTCTCGCGCTTGCGCCAACGCTGCTCGATGGCGAAGGCCGTTTCGGCCGCGCCGGTACGCCATTGGCACTGGCGATCGCGCCGACACGCGAGCTGGCGCTGCAGGTCAAGCGCGAGCTGGAATGGCTCTATGAGATGACCGGCGCGACCATCGCCTCCTGCGTCGGCGGCATGGATATCCGTAGCGAGCGGCGTGCGCTCGAACGTGGCGCCCATATCGTCGTCGGTACGCCGGGCCGCCTCTGCGACCATATCCGACGCAATGCGCTCGACATCTCCGAACTCAAGGCCGTCGTTCTCGACGAGGCTGACGAGATGCTGGATCTCGGCTTCCGTGAAGACCTCGAATTCATCCTCGACACCGCTCCGGCCGACCGGCGCACGCTGATGTTTTCGGCAACCGTCCCGCGTTCCATTGCGACGCTTGCCAAGAATTACCAGCGCGACGCCGTGCGCATCGCTACGGCGTCCGAGCAGAAGCAGCATGTCGACATCGAATATCGCGCCCTTGTCGTAGCCCCGAGCGACCGCGAAAATGCGATCATCAACGTGCTGCGCTACTACGAAGCCCGTAACGCCATCGTCTTCTGCTCGACGCGCGCTGCCGTGAACCATCTGACGGCCCGCTTCAACAATCGCGGCTTTTCCGTCGTGGCGCTCTCGGGCGAGCTCAGCCAGAACGAGCGTACCCACGCGCTGCAGGCCATGCGCGATGGTCGCGCCCGTGTCTGCATCGCGACCGATGTCGCCGCCCGAGGCATCGACTTGCCGGGCCTTGAACTCGTCATCCATGCCGATCTGCCGACCAATCCGGAAACGCTGCTGCATCGCAGCGGCCGCACCGGACGCGCCGGCCAGAAGGGGGTGAGCGCGATGATCGTGCCGCTCAACGCGCGTCGCCGCGCCGAGCGCCTGCTGGAAAATGCGCGCATCAACGCGACCTGGGCCAAGCCGCCATCGGCCGACGAAGTCAGCAAGCGCGACGACGAGCGCATTCTTGCTGATCCGATCTTCACCGAGGCGCCTGGCGAGGACGAGGTCTCCTTCATCAAGGAATTGCTTCAGCGCCATGGCCCCGAGCAGGTCGCTGCCGCTTTCCTGCGCCAGTACCGTGCTGGTCACTCCGCTCCGGAAGATCTAGCCGAGGTTTCGGTCTACGACGATCGCAAGAACGTTCGCCGGGACGATTTCTCCGCACCCCGTGAAGACGGCCCGCCGGTCCGCGCCGATTTCACCGATGGCGCCTGGGTGTCGCTCTCGGTTGGCCGCAAGCACAGCGCGGAACCACGCTGGCTGATCCCGATGCTCTGCCGCCACGGAAACCTGACCAAGCGTGATATCGGCGCAATCCGCATGCAGCCCGACGAAACCTTCGTCGAACTCTCCGCCGAGGGTGCCGAGCGTTTCATGGCGGCGATCGGGCCTGCGGGTACGCTGGAGAAAGGTATCCGCGTGAAGCCGCTGGATGGCAAACCGGACACCTCCCGCTCGGGTCAGGATGTTTCTTTCGCGCCGACAAAGAAGAAGTCCTATGCCAAGGACAATGCGGAACCGGCCTTCCAGCGCAAGTCACCCCGCCCGGCTGCAAGGCAGGATGCGTCCGCGGAACAGCAGGACCGCAAGCCCTGGAACAAGAAGCCTGGCAAGCCGGATTTCAAGAAGCCCGATTTTGCGAAGAATGACGGCCGGCCGAAGCAGGGCAAGCCTGCCGGCAAGAAGTTCGGTGGCAAGAAGCGGCAGGATGGCTGAAATCTTCCCGCCTGCCTATCCGTTAAGCACTTGCGCTCGATCGCTTTGACCGTCATCAAGGTTGCAGACACAGAATCCCAGCCAATGATGAAATCATGAGCATAGAGACGTCATCCGGTCGCAAAGACAATCTCATTCTGGCCGGCGTTCTCATCATGCTGGCGGGTGACTTCCTGTTTGCGTTGAACGACGCGATGGGAAAATGGCTGGTGACCAGCCTTCCCGTCGGCCAAGTCCTGCTGGTCCGGTCTATCGGCGCCTTCCTGATCCTCGGCCCGATGATCGCCCGTCAGGGCGTCTCCTCGCTGATCCGTGTCGAGACCCCACATCTGCATCTCTTGCGCGTCGTCCTGGCGACCATGGATGTCGGGCTTTTCTACGCAGCGGTTGCCTATCTGCCGTTGGCCGACGTCATGACCTTTTATATGGCTGGGCCGATCTATGTCGCCGCCGTCTCCCACATCTTTCTCGGTGAGAAGATCGGTTGGCGGCGCTGGCTGGCGATCTTCGCCGGCTTTATCGGCGTTGTGATCGCGCTGAAGCCGTCTACGGCGATGTTTTCACTGCCGTCTATATTCGGCCTGATCGGCAGCGCCTCCTTTGCGATGACGCTTGTCTTGAACCGTGTGCTGCGCTCGACCAAAGATGCGACGCTTGTGACATGGCAGACCATTGCCGCCATGATCGTCGGCGGCGTCCTCAGCCTGGGAGCCTGGAAAACGCCGTCCATGATCGATCTCGGCGGCATGCTGCTTCTCGGCATCGTCGCATCAAGCGGCCACCTGATGATCACGCGGTCGCTGAAGCTTGCCCCCGCCTCGCTGCTTGCCCCGCTGCAATATACGTTGCTGCTCTGGGCCTTCATCCTGGGCTTCATCATCTTCGGCGATATTCCCGGAACGCAGGTTCTCGTCGGCTCCGGCATCATCGTGCTGGCCGGCCTGTTCATCTTCCATCGCAAGAAGGTGGTCGAGGACGCCGAGCCCATCGAGGCCGTGGCCAAGGACGGGCACTAGCCGCTTCTTGGTTCAGCCCTGTGGCGGCGCCACGGGCTCATCGGGAAAGCCTGCGGCATCCAGCGCGCGGCGGACAAGTCCCGAGCGCTTAGCCTCTTCCAGGAATGTGGTGACGAAGGACAGGGCGGCCGGTTTCTCCCTGCCGACCGCAATCGCAATGCCCGTCGACTGGAAGCCGCCATCGACGACGAGTGCGCCCGGCAATGTCGGCAACAGCGTCTGGAAGGCGTCGCGGGAGAGGGCAAAGGCTTCCGCCGTTTCAGCGCGCATCCGCTCGACACCCTCTGCAATCGACTGGACAGGTTCGGGCACGACATGGCTCAGCGAGCGTGTCGCAGCGCGGATCGTGGTGGTATTGGCAATGCCGACGACGCGGACATCAGGGCGATCCACCTCCTGCAGCGAGGTGATGCCGGAGGCGGCAGTTACCATGTAAGTGCTTTCGAGAATGTAATAGGCCGGGCCGAAAGCCACGCGCCTGCGTCGCTCCTCGTCCACAGGCATGAAACTGACATCGATCGCGCCCTGTTCGAGAGCATCGGTGCAGGCGCCGGAATTGGGGAAATTCACCAGCGAAAGGGAAACGCCAAGTTCCACGGCGAGCGCCCGCCCGATGTCGATCGTTACGCCACGATAGGTCTCGTCATCCGCAACGGCGAACAGCGCCGATGGGGCCGGCGCCGCGACGATGCCGACCCGCAGCACTCCACTCGGTGTCAGCTCCCGCAGTGCTTCGCCATCGCCGGCTTGTCCACCGGTCGTGTTTGCTGTCGATGTCATGAAGCCTGTCCTCTCGATGGTTCCTGCAGGAAGAGCGATTACAGGAATGCGATTACACTGGCGTGCCGACACCGAGCAACGCTTCTTTCTCGTTTACTGACAGGCTGGTCAGCCGGTAAAGGATGAAACCTTCCTTTTCCGAATGGATGCTCGCCAGCGTTTCGCCGAACACGGTCTTGATCTCTCCAAGAAGCTCGCCCTTGGCGACCGGGTCCGCCAGGTCCTTCTTCGGATACCAGAGACCGGTCACCGGTGCCGTCGGCACCCACATGGTCACGACGTTGAGTTCTGTAATGGGCGCATCGCCCGGCAGCATGCCAATATGCTGCATCACCCGGCGGATCCCGCTCGTCATCATGCCGACGGTGTCGTCTCCCCAGAGGCCGTTGCCACTGACTTCGGGCAGAATGCTCGGGATGCCCAGCTTGTGGGCCGCATCGACCGTATAGCCCGAGCCGCCGGCCGCGACCGCAACCGGAATGCCGAAGGCTGCGGCAAGCGCCTGCGACTTCTCGCTTCCGGCCGGGAATATGGTGAAGGGTGCAAGTCCCTCGTCGAGATCGCCGCCATGGCAATCGATATAGGCATCGGCCTTCGGAAACACTTCGGTCACGAGCCAGTTGGCCAGGCGCTCGCTGACCGTGCCGTCAGGCTTGCCGGGGAACATTCGGTTCAGGTTCTTGCCGTCCTGCGGCATGATGTAGATGTTGCGGTTGTGGAAGGACCGCACATTGAGGATGGGCAGGATGACCAGCGTCCCCTTAATCTCTTCCGGCTTGGTCTGCATCAGCTGAACCGCCGACTCGATCGAGCAGAATTCCGACCCGTGCACTCCAGCCGTGATCAGCAGGCAGGGGCCGGCCTCGGCTCCTTCGATGATGGCGAAGGGGATCTCCAGCTCTTCGATTGGCTTGACGTGGCCGAATTCCACACGGGGTTTGCCGGTACGCAGGGCGGGAAGGACGTTCATCGATCGGATCCTCAAAATGACGAAGTAGACATATTGTGAAAAACTCAGGCGGCCTCGTCCAGCCGTACGAGATGGCCGGTCGAGATTTCGCGGTAGTTGCGAACAGGCGCGACATAGCCGACCGGGCGGATGGGGCTCTTCAGCTCGTCGGTCGAAAAATTGCGCTTGATGCCGCGCCTCGACGGGTCGGGCACCGGAACGGCGGCCATCAGCTTCCTGGTATAGGGATGCTGCGGATTTTCGAATACCGAGGCGCGCGGCCCGATCTCGACGATTTCCCCCAGATACATGACGGCGACACGGTGACTGACGCGCTCCACAACGGCCATGTCGTGCGAAATGAAGAGATAGGCAAGGTTCAGGCTCTGCTGCAGATCCATCAGGAGGTTGCAGACCTGCGCCTTGATCGAGACGTCGAGCGCCGACACGCTTTCATCGGCGACGATGACCTTGGGGTCCAAGGCGAGCGCGCGGGCGATGCAGATTCGCTGACGCTGTCCGCCAGAGAATTCATGGGGATAGCGGCTCATCATGTCCGCCTTCAGCCCGACGCGCTCGAGAAGGTCGGCGGCCTTGTCGCGGGCCTGCGCGCGGGTGCCGAGGCCATGTTCGATGATGGGTTCGGCGACCGCTGACCCGATCGACATGCGCGGATTGAGGCTGGCGAACGGGTCCTGGAAGATCATCTGGATGCTGCGACGCATCTGCCGAAGGCTGATCGAATCCAGCTTCATCACGTCGTAGCCGTCGAGATGAACCTCGCCCGCGTTGGGATCGAGCAGGCGCATGATCGAACGGCCGGTGGTGGACTTGCCGCAGCCGCTCTCGCCGACCAGTGACAGGGTCTCGCCCTGGAAGAGATCGAAGGAGACGTTCTCGACCGCATGGATAGCCCCCGTCTTTCGCCCAAGGAGCCCGCCGTGGATATCGAAGCGGGTCACAAGGTTCTTCACCTCTAAGATCGGCGTCTTGCGGCGATCGACCGTATCGGCGATTTCGACCGGCTCCGCGCGTTCGCCGGTCGTCGCATCGACGATGGGAAAGCGCAGGGGCCATTTCCTGTCGGCCATGGAGCCGAGACGGGGGACTGCTGATAGCAGCGCGCGGGTATAGGGATGCTTGCCGCGATGAAAGATATCGTCCGTCTCTCCGGTCTCGACCGCCTCGCCGCGATACATGACGATGGTACGGTCCGAAATCTCGGCGACGACGCCCATGTCGTGGGTGATGAAGAGGACGGACATGCCTTCCTCTTCCTGCAATATCTTGATCAGGTCGAGGATCTGGCCCTGGATGGTGACGTCGAGCGCCGTCGTCGGCTCGTCGGCGATCAATAGCTTGGGGCGCGAAGCCAGGGCCATGGCGATCATCACGCGTTGGCGCATGCCGCCGGAAAACTGGTGCGGATACTCGTCAAAGCGGGACGCGGCATTGGGGATGCGCACCTTTTCGAGCAGGCGGATAGTCTCGGCCTTTGCGTCGGCCTTGGAGATGTCGCCATGGCAGGTCAGCGCCTCCGATATCTGCCGGCCGATCGTGAAAATCGGGTTCAGCGAGGTCATCGGCTCCTGAAAGATCATCGCGACATCCTTGCCGCGGACCTTGCGCATTTCCTTGTCCGACAGTGAAAGAATATCACGACCGCCGAGCGTGATCTGACCCTCGATCCGGCTGCTGCCGGCCGCCAGTAGCCGCATGATGGAAAGCGAGGTGACGCTCTTGCCCGAGCCGCTTTCGCCGACGATCGCAACCGTTTCACCGGGCATCACATCAAAGGAGATGTCGCGCACGACCTGCCGCCATTCGCCATCGACGAGGAAGGAGGTCGTCAAGTGTGAGACGGACAGCACGGGCGTTGCGGCTGCATTTGTCATGGCTTACCTCGATATTCCAAACTCATGTTGCGGACGGACGAGCTCATGCGGTCTTCGGCGAGGTGGCAAAGGATGCGGAGCTTAGCCCGGCGGCACTCCGCTCGGCTTCCATCCGCGCGATCTCCGCGTCGATTTCCCTGCGATCGATCATCCCGCTCGGGTTTTCCCGCGTCGGCATTGTTTCCGTGACCGGGAGGAAGCGCTCCTTTGCGACCGCATAGAGACGGCGCAGCTCGACAAGCGGTTCGGCATGATCGTCGACGCGAAGGTTGAGCCAGGAATAGTCCTGGTCGCGGTAGATGACGAGTGCCGCCGACTGCCGTCCGCGCTTGTCGCCGCCGGCATATTCACCGGCATCCATGGCCTCCAGCAAACGTTCCGCCAGCGGCTTTCCCACTGTCTTCTTGAAGGTCGAGAGGGTTTCGGCGATCACCTGCGGGCCGGAGAGCATGTTGCCGGCGACGGATACGTTCTCGTCAACGAGATGGCCTGCCCAGTCGATGCATTTGGATCCGGTGAAGGCGGCATTGCGGCCCTTGCTGTCGATGAGGTGGAGCTGGCGCTGCTCATGTCCGTCATCGCGGCTCGTCAGCGCAGTGATCACCTCCTGCGGTGTTTTGCCCTCGGCAAGCATGATCAGGCCGTCCGTACCATAGAGAGGGCTGGAGAAGGCCTGTGACGCGATGGCGCCGATGCGCCCACGGATATGAGGGACGACGCTGCCGACCGCAAAGAAGCGGGTAGCGACGGCGATCGCGAGGTAGCCGGTTTCAGGATCGCGGGTAACGATGGACCAGGTCATGCGCTTACCTCCCCACCGCGTAGGCTTGCATCAGGCGCGGCGTTGCTGCGGCACGCAGCAATCCGTCGACATCGCGCCGCGTGGCCGTCAGGCGACCAACGGTCCATTCTTCGGCGACCGTTAGCTTGTGACCCTTGTTGCGCAGGGCTTCGAGCACGTCAGGCCGGAAGTTGGCTTCGGCGGTCAGGCCGCCGGGCTCGCGTGTGCGGGGATAGAAGGAGCTCGGGAAATGGGTGGTGTGGAAGAGCGGCAGGTCCAATGCCTGCTGCAGGTTCAGTTTGTGATGGACATAATGCAGGAAGAAGGCGAGCTGCCATTGCTCCTGCTGGTCGCCGCCCGGCGTGCCGAAGGCGAGCGTCGGACGACCTTCGTGAAGCGCGATGGACGGCGTCAGCGTGGTGCGCGGCCGCTTGCCGGGTGCGAGCGATGAGGGCAGGCCGGGTTTCAGCCAGAACATCTGCGCGCGGGAATTCAGGCAGAAGCCGAGGCCCGGAACGGTCGGCGACGATTGCAGCCAGCCGCCCGAAGGCGTGACCGACACCATGTTGCCTTCGCGGTCGATGACGTCGATATGGACTGTGTCGCCACGCTTCTCCGTCAGGTGCGCCATCGTCGGCTCGTAGACGGCACCCGATTTGGAGGCGGATGTGTCCAGCATCGCCATGGTCGCATCATACTGGCTCTCAAAGCCGGAAATCTTGCCGGGGCGAAGATCGAGCGACGCCTCCGATGTGATCAGCTTGCGGCGCTCTGCGGCATAGGCTTCGGACAGCAACGTATCGAGTGGCACGTCGGTGAATTCAGGGTCGCCGTAATAGACTTCCCGGTCGGCGAAGGCGAGCTTCATCGCTTCGACCACGGTGTGGACGAAATCGGCGCCTGTCGGCTCCATGGCAGCGAGGTCGAAGCCTTTCAGCAGCGATAACGTCTGCAGGAATACCGGTCCCTGGCCCCAAGGACCGATCTTGGCAACGGTCCAGTCGTTGTAATCGAAGGTTTGCGGCGCTTCGACCGTCGCCGACCAGCCTGCCATGTCGTCGGCGGTCAGCACACCTTTGTGCTTGGTGCCGCTGGCATCCATGACCGCGTTGTTCCGGGCGTATTTGTCGATCGCCTCTGCAATGAAACCGCGATAGAAGGCGTCCCGCGCAGCTTCGATCTGCTCCTCGCGCCCGCGCTTGCTTTCCGCTTCGGCGACGACGCGCCGCCATGTCTCGGCAAGGACAGGGTTCCTGAAGTTGGAGAGTGGCTCCGGTGCCGAACCGCCGGGGAGCCAGGTGGCATGGGATGTCGGCCACTCCTTTTCGAAGAAGTCCGCCAGCCCCTTGATCATCGTGGAAACGCGGGCGAGCACGGGATGGCCGTTCTCCAGGTAGAAAATCGCGGGTTCGAGGACATCGCGAACCGTCATCGTGCCGTAGTCGCGCAGCATCAGCATCCAGCCATCGAAGGAGCCGGGGATGACGGTCGCAAGAAGCCCGTCTCCCGGGATCAGCGTCAGGCCCTCGCCGGTATAATGCTCGATCGTTGCACCTGCGGGCGCTGGGGCCTGCGCGCATATAACCTCGACCTTGTCCTTCTTCTTGGAATAGATGAGTGCCGGAAGATCGCCACCGGGACCACAGAGATGCGGCTCGATAACCTGCAGCACGAAGCCGGTCGCAACGGCAGCATCGAAGGCATTGCCGCCCTTTTCCAGGATGCTCATGCCGACCGCCGAGGCGATCCAGTGGGTCGAGGTGACGACGCCGAAGGTGCCAAGGATTTCGGGGCGGGTCGTGAATGCATTCATTTCAAAAGTCCTTTTCGAAAGATTCAGGCGTCGCGCGGGTCGAGCGCATCGCGCAGCCCGTCGCCGAGAAGATTGAAGCCGATGACGACAAGAAAGATTGCGGCACCCGGCCACATCGCCATCCAGGGAGCCTGGCTCAAGAAATTCTTGGCGACATTGAGCATCGAGCCCCAGCTGGGCGCTGGCGGCTGCTGGCCAAGGCCGAGGAAGGAAAGGCTCGCCTCGGCGATGATCGCGGTCGCAATGGTTAGCGTCGCTTGCACCAGTATGGGCGCGAAGACGTTTGGCAGGATATAGCGGGTGATGATGCTGAGATGGCGAAGACCGATCGACCGCGCGCCCTCGACATATTCCTCCGTCTTGACGGCCAATACCTGGCCGCGCGTCAGCCGGATGAAGACGGGCATGGCGGAAAGGCCGATCGCGATCATGGCATTGGTGAGGCTCGGACCCAGGAATGCGGCAAGTGCGATCGCCGTGATCAGGAAGGGCATGGCGAGAAACGCTTCCGTCACGCGGGAAATGATCATGTCCACCCAGCCGCCGAAATAGCCGGAGATCAGGCCGAGCGGCACGCCGATGACGACTGCGATCGTCACCGAGAAGACGCCGGCCATGAGAGAGGCCCGCGCGCCCCAGATCATGCGCGAGAGAATGTCGCGGCCGATATCGTCCGTACCGAGCCAATGGGCGGCCGAGGGCGCCTTGCGGATCGCCGACCAGCTGGTGGCGACGGGATCGGGGATAGGCAGGACGGGTGCCAAGATCGCCAGGGCGGTGAAGAAGACGATGATGACAAGGCCGACGAGTGCACCCTTGTTGGCCTTCAGCTTACGCCAGGCGCGGTTCGGAGAGCGTTGGCTTGCGGCAGCCGCCTGAATGGCCGTGGTTTGCTCTATCGCGGTCATAGTGCGGCCCTCAGTCTGGGGTTCAAGAGGACGTAGAGAACGTCCGCGATCAGGTTCATCATGATGAAGCCGAAGGCGGTGCAGAGAACCACGCCTTGCACGACCGCATAGTCGCGGTTGAAGACCGCATCGACGATCAGTTTGCCGAAGCCCGGAATGGTGAAGATCTGCTCCGTCAGGACAGCACCTGCGAGCAGTTCGCCGAAGAGCAGCGCGCTGACGGTGATAATCGGCAGCATGGCATTGCGGAACGTGTGTGAGAGAACCACTGCGGCTTCCGGCAGACCCTTGGCGCGCGCGGTGCGGATATAGTCTGCGCTGAGCACGCTCAGCATCGAGGAGCGCGTGTGGCGCATCAGGGTTGCGGCGAGCGCGTTGCCGAGCACGAAGGACGGCATCAGCATCGTCTTGATCGACTGCAGCGGATCATCGAAGAAGGGCTGGTAGCCTGACGCAGGAAGCCAGCCGAGGTTCACCGAGATCAGCAATATCAGCATGATGCCGAGCCAGAAATTCGGGATCGACAGCCCGCATAAGGCAATCAGGTTGGCGAGGAAATCGATGACCGTATTGCGCTTGACGGCGGCCAGAATGCCCATCGGGATACCGATGACGAAGGCAAAGAACATCGACATGACGGCAAGCTGGATCGTCACGGGCAGCTTTTCGGCAACCAGCGTGAGGACAGGCTGGTTGGTGCGCAGCGAGATACCGAGATCGCCTTTGAGGACCGCACCCAGCCAATAGCCGTATTGATAGACGACAGGGTCGTTCAGCCGGTATTTCTCGCGCAGGAATTCGATGACCTGCGGGTCGCGCTCCTCGCCGGCCATGGCCAGGATGGGATCACCCGGCAGCAGTTTCTGCAGCGAAAAGACGAAGACGGAGATGATCAGCAGCGTCGGTATGGCGACGAGCAGTCTCTTTCCGATGTAGGTATACATGGGCAATCCTGACCTGAACATCGGCCGCGCGGGGAGGCTCCCCGCGCGGCACGCGCGATTAGCCGCTCTTCTTGACGCCGGCCAAGCGGATCATGCCATCGGGCGAGGGCACGAAGCCGGTAACGCCCTTCTTGTAAGCCCAGATCCATGCCTGGTGGCCGATGTAGATGATCGGCAGTTCGTCGTTCATGATCGCCTCCGCAGCATCATACTTCTGCTTGCGGACCGCGTTGTCCTGAGATTGCCTTGCTTCAACAAGCAGCTTGTCGACCTGGGGGTTGCTGTATTTGGAGTCGTTCAGGCCTGCGCCTGTCGTGACGAACTGCTGGATGTTGCCATCAGGATCCGGACGGCCCGACCAGTCCGAGCGGCTGAGCTGATAATTGCCGGCGGTCTGTGCGTCGAGCAGTGTGGCGAATTCCGTCGGCTTCAGCGTCACGTCGAAGCCGGCTTCAGCCACCATGGACTGGATGATCTGCATCGTCTGCAGCGTGACCGGATCGTTGGTGACGGCAATTTCGACGGGGACGCGGTCAAAGCCAGCGGCCTTTACGAGCGCCTTGGCCTTGTCGACATCGCGTGCCGGAACCGGAACATCCTTGTCGAACCAAGGGCTGTTCGGCGCAAATGGCTGGTTGCCGGCGAGCGCCGTGCCGTCGAAGACGATCTGCATGGCTGCTTCGCGATCGATCGCCATCGAGAAGGCCTGGCGAAGACGCTTGTCCTGGCCCATCGGGTTCTTGGAACGATCGCCATTGCCGATATTGGCATAGATGCCGAGCCAGCCGGTACCGACGGCGTCGGCATAGGAGAGCTTGGGATCGGCCTTGACGGTTGCGACGTCGGAGGCCGCGACGCGTTCGATCATGTCGAGGTCGCCGGAGCGAAGGTTGGCGAGACGCACCGTCGTATCCGGGATCGGGAGATAGGTGACCTTGTCGATGAAGATATTGTCCTTGTTCCAGTAATCCTGGAACTTCTCGAGCACGATGCGATCCTGCTGCACGCGCTCGACGAACTTGAACGGGCCGGAGCAGACGGGGTGGTCGCCGAATTTGGCGCCTGCCGCCTTGGCGGCGGTCGGCGACACCATCATGCCGGCGCGGTCGGACAGCTGCGCAAGCAGCGTGACATCCGGCGCCTTCAGCGTGAACTTCACTTCGTATTCGCCCGTCGCCTCAACCTTGGCGACTGACGAAAGCTCGCTCTTGCGGCGAGATTCCGGCATCGTCATGTTGCGCTGGATGTCATCGACAACTGCCTGGGCGTTGAACGGCGTTTCGTCATGGAACTTGACGCCCTGGCGTAGCGTCATCGTCAGCTCCTTGCCGTCGGCGGACCACTTCCAGGCGGTCGCAAGCTGCGGCACGAACTGGAGCTGAGGCGTGACGTCCACCAGCTTGTCGCAGAGCGCAGTATAAACGATGCGGCCAACGAAGGTCCGCGATTGGGCTGGGTCGAGCACGTCGGCATCGTCCTGCAGGCCGATCTTCAATTCGACGGCAAAGGCCGGCAGAGCGACCAGGGCTCCGGCGGCGAGAGTTGCTAGAAACTTGGCGATTTTCATATCTGTTCCCTGTTTTTAATTTGTTGCTTTGGTCGGCTGGCTTCCCTTCCAGCCGTCAATGGCGTCAACGCGGTGGAGTACCTTCAGGCCGGTTCGTTAAGGCCCTCCTTCGAGTGAGCGTCGAACGAGGTCACGCGAACGAGGCTTTCCTGCAGCAGGAGGAGGTGCTGGCGCATGGCTTCGGCCGCGCCCATCGGGTCGCGGGCAGCAATCGCGTCAACGATTGCCCGATGCTGGACATAGGTGCGCTCGCGGGTCCTGTTGCTGCTGCGGGCCAATTCGCGAATGGTTTGCCAGGCCTCATCCTGCCGGACGTGATTGATGACATCGAAGATCGTCAGGAAGAACTGGTTGCCGGCACTCTGTGCGATCAGTCGGTGCAGGGCGCCGTCCCACAATTCGCGACCATCGGCATCGTCGCTTTCATAGATCTTCTTGGTCAGCTCATGCATGCGCTCGACTTCGTCGGTCTTGGCGCGGATCGCCGCGAGCTGGGCAAGCTGCGGTTCGATGCGCAAGCGAACTTCCATGATTTCCATGAGGTCGGTGCCGGCCACGAGCGAGTTCACATGCTCGCTCCAGCCGTCCGGCCGGGCGCCGGCATAAGTACCCGAGCCCTGCTTGCGCCAGATGCGCCCCTCGGCCTCCAGCACTTCGAGCGCCCGTCGAAGGGCGCGACGGCTGACGCCGAACAGCTCCGAAAGCGCCCGCTCGGTCGGCAGTCTGTTGCCATCCGCTTCGAGCTCGCCGGAATTCAACAGCCCCCGGAGACGCTCCAGGGCGTAGGTCGAATTCTCCGGCAAGTTGCTGGTGGTCATGAGGCTGAAACTATCTGAACCAATTTCCGATTGGTCCAATAGAAGTCCATATGACAGGCGAGCGTCAAGCGCTTTTTTGTGCAATTTCGCAGGTGCACAATATTTGTGCGATGCGCCTAAAGACGTGTTGGAGACTTGCTTGAGAAAGGCGCAGGCGCGCCTTTCTCCTGTGCGAACAGTCGCTTCAATCGCCTCAGCTGCCCGAGGTTTTCTTGACGCCTTGCAGCCGGATGAGACCGTCCGGATAGGGAACGAAACCATCTATGTTGTTGCGTGCTGCCCAAAGCGATTTGTAGTGATAGAGGGTGATGAAAGGCATGTCGGCGAGATAGAGGCCGACGCCTTGGGCATAGAGCTTGGCGCGCTCCTGATCATTGGTGGTCTGTCGCGCCTGGGACAGAACCTTGTCTAGATCCGGATTGCAATAATGGCCCCAGTTCAGGAAGCCGTCGCAGGAGACCCAAGGGCTGATATTACCATCGGGATCGGGTCTTCCGCTCCAGATCGCCATGGACGCCTGGTATTTTCCGGCGTCGGAATTGGCGGCGAGTGTCGACGATTCAAGTGTCTGTATCTTCACGTCGAAACCGGCCTCGGCCGCCATCGCCTGGATCATCTGGCCGACCTGCTCAAGGATCGGACTGTTGGCAACCGCGAGCGTGAATGACGGATTTGGCGTGCCGGCTTCGGCAAGCAACGCCTTTGCCTTTGCGATGTCGCGACCCTTCAGCGGATGCGACTGATCGTAGAATTGGGTGCCGACCGGTTCCGTCTGATTTGCCGGTACGAAGAGCCCCTCATAGGCAACCTGGTTCAAGGCGTCCCGGTCGAGCGAGAGCTCCAGTGCCTGCCGGACCTTGGCGTTCTTGCCGAGCGGATTGTTGGCACTGTCGCCGTGATTGACATTGATCGAGATCAGGTCGAAGGCGGTCGATGGGCCCTGAATGACCTTGAGGCTCTTGTCATCCTTGATCGTGGCCATATCGCTCGGCGAAAGCCGTTCGATGAGATCGAGATCGCCGGACCGCAGGCTGAGCAGGCGCACGCTGTCATCGGGGATCATGCGATAGGTGACCGAATCCAGGAAGATCGCTTGGCGGTTCCAATATTGATCGAATCGCTTGAGCAGGATGTGATCCTGGGAGACGCGTTCGGCGAACTGGAAGGGACCCGCGCAAACCGGATGATCGCCGATGTTGGCGCCTTGCTTGGCAAGGGCTGCCGGGGACATCATCATGCCGGCGCGATCGGTCAGGACGCTGACCAGCGGCGCGTAGGGCTCCTTGAGCTTGATGGCTACGGTCAAGGGGTCGACGACATCCACGCTTGCGACCGGTTTGAGCTCGGTCTTGCGCTTGGAAATCGGATCGGTGCGATAGCGGTCGAGATTGGTCTTTACGGCCGCCGCATCCATGGCCTGGCCGTCCTGGAACAGGACGTGCTCGCGCAGTTTCACCGTCAAGGTCAGGTTGTCGGCAGACCAGGTCCACGATGTCGCGAGCTGCGGCTGGTATTTCCCATCTGCAGTCGTGTCGATCAGCTTGTCGCACATCGCCGCAAAGACGACGCGGCCGGCGACCGATACGCCTTGGGCCGGGTCGAGGACATCCGGATCGGCTCTCAGGCCGATGCGCAAATCCGCGGCCGAGACGCCGGTGGTTACGAGGGCTGCGAGAAGGAAAGTGGCTGCTGCGCCGATGGCTCGGCGGACTGGTGAATGCATAGTCAGTACCCCTCTTTCGGGTTGCCAACGGCAACGCCTACGATTGTCCCAACATTTCACGATGGAAAGCGTACTATCACAAGAGAACAGCACTGCACAATATCGTGCAGCGCCTAAATCTTGTGCAATGTATTATAATATTAGAAATTTCTTTCAAAGAATGTGAGCATATTGCAACCAGATTGCGCGGAATGCGAGGATGCTGATATCGTGGCGGTCATGCCTGGCGCTCATGTTCTAGCGTTGCAGAACACTTGAATTCACATCCGAGCGGGGCATATCCAGGCGTTCCGTTGCAACGCCGAAATCCGATGCGATGTGCTTAAAAAATGCCTAGATGGAGGGTCTGCGGTAGGCGTTGAGCGCAGCTTCGACCGCGAGTGCGGCTTGGAGAAGTTTTCCGTCTGCGCCAAATGCGCCGGTAAGTTGCAGACCGAGCGGCAGGTGACCGTCCATGCCGCAAGGAATGCTGATCGAGGGTTGGCCCGTCATGTTGGCGAAACCGCTTGAAAGCATTTCGCCCTCCTCGCCGTCCTCGGTGAATTCAGGATCTTCTATCGGGGCGGGGAAGGGAACGCTTGGGCTCAGCAAGACGTCCACCTCGGCGAAGCGGTCTTCGATCGATTGTCGGAGTGTTGCTCTGAACTGTTGCGCTTGCAGATATTCCACCGCGCTGACCTCAAACCCCGCTTCGACCTGCGCCCGTGTCCTCGGCGCATAGCCTTCCCGATTTTCAGCATGCAGTTCGGCATGGATCAAGGACGCTTCCGGCCTGATGATCTTCCGCAACTGCGAATTTGCCGCGGAAAGCTCCGGGATGTCGATTGCCTTGATGGTCGCGCCCAGGGCTTTCAGGATCTCGATGGAGTGCCGCAGGTTTTGCGCTACAGTGGGGGTCAGTTCGCGACTGTCGGCATGATAGGCGAGGACGCCGATCCGCACGTCGGCAAGAGACGCCGGTGACAACGAGAAGGGTTTGCCCGAGAGGCATTCGAGCATGATCACGGTATCGGCGACGCTGCGCGAGAGTGGCCCGGCGTGGTCGAGGCTCCACGACAGTGGGAACACGCCTTCGGTGGGCACAAGCCCATAAGTCGGCTTCAATCCGACGATACCGCAATAGGAGGCGGGAATGCGGATCGAGCCGCCCGTGTCGGTTCCGACCGCAAGCGGGACAATGCCGGCTGCAACCACCGCCGCCGAACCACCGCTCGATCCGCCCGAGGTCCGGCCGGTGTCATGAGGGTTGTTCGTCTGGCCGATATCGGGATGGGCGATGCCATAGGCGTATTCGAGCAGATTGGTCTTGCAGAGGATGATAGCGCCCGCTTCCCGCAGTCGCCGGACAAGCGGCGCGTCGGCATTGGCGATGGCCGGCTTTCGGACACGGCTCCCAAAGCCGGTCGGCGCATCGCGTACTTCGATGATATCCTTGATGGCAACCGGCACACCGTGAAGCGGCCCCAGATCCCGTCCCGAGCGGAACTCCGACGCCAACTGCTCCGGATCACGCATCGCCGCCGTTTTCATAACGTGGGCGACTGCATTCAGGTGCGGTTCGGCATCCTCGAGACGGGCGAGCGCCTGCTCGACGACATCCACAGGCGACAGCGAACCGTCGCGATATCGAGCGCCCAATTCCTGCACGCCGAGAAAACCGATGTCCTCATCCGAACCGGGCTGCGTATTATCCACCTCGATTCCCCCTTTGTCCGCCGCCGGCCTGTTCCTCTGGAACAAGCTATGGCACGGAACTGTGGGTCGACAAGTGTCCATTAGATTAGAACAGTTGAAAAGCTGGAATTCGACGCGGATTTCCTTCGCCAATGGAAGCGCGAGTTATTCCTGCTCACGCGTGCCAGGCGTCGCTTCGCGTTGATCCACGTCCTCCAGATCGCTCTTGACGATATAGGCATCGCTATGTTCGCGGGCGGCCTCCCGCATCGCGTCGAAATTCGGGAGGTCGTCGGGCTCAACCGTCTCATCGTCAGGTCGATCCGCCTCATCCTGCAGACGTTGATCGGCTTTCTTTTCGGCACGTTCGAGCTCGTGCTCGACAATATCGTCTGCTCCCTCTGCGGGGTCCTGCTCAGGATGAATTCTGGTCTTGCCCATGGGTGCCTCCTTCAAAGGTCGGATTACAGAGAGTTTGGTCTTCCAAACTGCCACAGGCTGCGAAGGTTCCGGGACCGGAGACGAATTGGCCACCCCCGACTATCTCGAGATAGGTTCCTGGGGCCGCATTTAGCGTTTCTCACGTCCGCTTTTTTAGGAACCTTTCCGGAAAATGTCCCGTTGAACTCCATGAAGCAAGGAGATCAACGATGAGAAACCCGCCAAAATGGGCAAGAAAATTAGCGCTTGGAGCCGCATTTCTATCAACCTTCGCCTTGGCAGGCGTTGCGTTTGCACAGCAGGCTCCGCAAAGCGAGAGATGCAAGGCACCGCAACATCAACAGCAGGCGAAGAAGGAAAATGGCGAGGCCGCAGCAACAAACGGTATCGATAGCAGCAAGCTTGCGGATTGCTCCGGGATACTTCAACCGCCGGCAACGGGAGACAGCGGCATGGTGACGCCGGCCCCTGAGGGCGGGAAGACGCCAGTCATTCCGCCTGGCGATGTCCCGAACGGCCAGGGCCAACCAGAAAGCAAATAACGGCGAGACCGTCATCGCGGCTCGGATTGTTCTATCGTCTTGGGTGGCTCGCTTGATTGCTGGTCGCCACCCGACACGAAGGGCTTGATGACGACGATGCTGAGGACCGACGCGATCATTCCGGCAATGATGAGAAGAAGAAGTGTTCTCAACTGGAACTCACTGAGTCTGATATCCGTCGACGACCCTAGTTTGATGCGATCGCATGGCTTTCTTCTTTCCTTGTTTGCCCTGCAAACGTTGGATCG
Source organism: Neorhizobium sp. P12A (assembly GCF_008365395.1). NCBI lineage: Bacteria > Pseudomonadati > Pseudomonadota > Alphaproteobacteria > Hyphomicrobiales > Rhizobiaceae > Neorhizobium > Neorhizobium sp. P12A. The sequence continues at coordinate 70,045 of NZ_QOVX01000013.1, forward strand.
TTCTGTCGAACAACGAAGCCGGGCGAAAGGTTCCCTTCGAGGCCGGTGGAGGAGGAACCTTTTGCCGGAGAAAAAGTTGAATTCGTGAGTTTAAGCTCGAGGAAAATGCATGCCTGGAATCCGCAAAATCGACCGACCGAAAGAGAAGATGGATCCGCGCGATCGGCTGATCATCGCGCTTTACGCACAGCTGAAGGCAGAGCGGGAAACCCGCGAAACGCTCGAATGGGTCATCCGTAACGGGGGACTGTCTAACGAGGTGCTTGAGGCAATTGCCGGCGATCCTGTTCCGGTCGTCACCAGTGAGGATGTGGCGGCGCTCGAGAAGCTCATCGCGCTTGATAGAAGCAGGCGCAAACATTGAGGAAAGAGGAGTAATTTCATGACCTACGTCACATATGAAATCGTCCGCCACGACGGCGGCTGGGCTTACAAGCTCGGAAATACTCTCTCCGAGACTTATGCCTATCGCGAGGACGCCATCGAAGGCGCAAAAAGCGCGGCGGCGCGCCAGAAGCTGGACGTGGAAGACGTGAGCGTCCGCGAGCATGCGGCGAGAACGAGATAATCGATAAACGAGGGGCTGGTGCATGACGACACGTGCAAGCTGGAGAGGGTTTCTGATGATCGAGGCGTTGAGTTGCCCTGTCGCCCTCTATACGGCCGTCTCTTCAGCGGATCGCCTGTCGTTCAATATCATCAACCGCAAGACCGGCCATCGCGTCGAGCGGCAATTCGTCGACAGCGAGACGGGCAAACCCGTCTCGCGCGATGATCAGGTCAAGGGCTATCGGCTCGAACAGGGCGATTACATCATGATCGAAGATGATGAGATCGCATCCATCACGCCCCATGGCGACAAGACGCTCACGGTCGAGAGCTTCATCGACAGCGACGATATCGACAAGCTCTTCTTCGAGCGGCCATACTACCTCGCGGCTGGTCCGGGCGAGGGCGATGAGGTTCTGGCGCTGATCGCCGAGGCGATGCGGGCAAGAAAAGTGACAGCGCTTGCGCGGGCGGTGCTTTTTCGCCGCTATCGCACCATGCTCATTCGTCCCCACGAAGACGGGCTGGTCGCGACACTGCTCAATTTCGACTATGAGGTTCGTTCCGCCAAAGAGGCATTTAAAGCCATTCCCGATCTCAAGATAACCGACGAGATGTTGGATCTTGCCGGCCATATCATCGGCACCAAGCAGGGTGAGTTCAAACCCGCAGCCTATGAGGATCGTTACGAGGCTGCTCTTGTCGAATTGGTGAAAGCCAAGATCGAAGGCAAGCCGCTTCCGAAGGGGAAGCCCGCAAAGGAAGAAAAGGTCGTCGATCTGCTTCAGGCTCTTCGCGAGAGCGCGGGGCTCGGCGGCAAGGGCAAGGGGGGCGCGCCCAAGGGCAAGCCGCCTGCGGGTGCACAGCGCCAACGAAAGGCGGGATGAGCCATGGCCCTCGAAACATACCATTCGAAGCGGGATTTCAAGAGGACGCCGGAGCCACGAGGTCGCGCGCACCATCAGGCGGGATCGAGCTTTGTCATCCAGAAGCACGATGCGACGCGCTTGCACTACGATTTCCGTCTTGAAATGGACGGCGTCCTGAAAAGCTGGGCGGTGACCCGCGGCCCAAGCCTCAATCCCGAGGACAAGCGGCTCGCCGTCCATGTCGAGGATCATCCGCTCGACTACGGAGACTTCGAAGGCACTATCCCGAAAGGCCAATATGGCGGCGGCACGGTTATCGTCTGGGACCGTGGCACCTGGAAGCCGATCGGTGATGCGAAAAAGGGTTATGCCAAGGGCCATCTCGATTTCGAGCTGGACGGCGAGAAACTGCATGGCCGCTGGCACCTTGTCCGCATGGCCGGACGCAGCGATGAGAAGCACGACAACTGGCTGCTGATAAAAGGTGACGACGCCGAGGCACGCCACGACGGCGAGGACATACTCGAGCAGATGCCCGATTCCGCAAAGACCGGTCGCAGCCTCGATGAAGTCGCCGAAGCGCCGGAAAAGACCTGGAACTCCAGGGCAAAGAGAGCCGAGAAACCTGCCACTTCAGCCAAGCCGGTTTCGCCGCGAAAGAAAGCCCCTGAAGTTGCAAGGAGACCCACCATGCCCAAGGGGGCGGAGAGGGCGGCTCTGCCTGATTTCGTCGAGCCGGTCCTTGCCAAACTGAAGCCAAAACCGCCTGCCGGTGAGCACTGGATTCACGAGATCAAGTTCGATGGCTATCGGCTTCAGGCACGGCTGGACGATGGAGAGTTGAAGCTCCTGACGCGCAGCGGCCTCGATTGGACGGATCGGTTCGGCAAGACAGTCGCTGCCGCATTGCAGGCGCTTCCGGCCAAGACCGCGCTGATCGACGGTGAACTTGTCGTCGAGCGCGATTCCGGCGCGTCGGATTTCTCTGCCCTGCAGCATGATCTCAGCGAAGGCAGGAGCGATCGGTTCATCTTCTACGCGTTCGATCTCCTTTATCTCGATGGCTACGATCTGAGATCAGTGCCCTTAATCGAGCGCAAGGAATTGCTGGAGAAGCTCCTGCCGGAGCACGGTGAGGTGCTTCGCTATAGCACCCATTTCGTTGATGATGGCGGTCTCGTGCTAAAGCATGCCTGCCAGCTAAGTCTCGAAGGCGTCGTCTCCAAGGATCGAAACAGTGAGTACACATCCGGACGCACCGGCAGCTGGATCAAGTCCAAATGCTCGCAGCGGCAGGAGTTCGTGATCGGCGGCTATGTGCCCTCAACCACGCTGAAGAACGCGATCGGCTCGCTTGCCATGGGCGTTTATGAAAAGGGCAAGCTTATCCATGTCGGCCGTGTCGGCACCGGTTACACAGTGGCGCTGGCGCAGGACCTTTATCTCCGGCTCTCGGCAATGGAGCAAAAGGAAAGTTCCTTCGACGATAAGCTGACTGCCGAAGAGCGGCGAGGGCTGGTCTATGTCAGGCCCGAACTCGTCGGCGAGGTAGAGTATCGCGCCTGGTCGGGCGACGGTAATCTCCGCCACGCTGCCTTCCGGGGTTTGCGCGAGGATAAACCGGCAAAAGAGATCGTTCGCGAAATGGAAAAGACAACAGCACCGAGCCTGCCGAAAGCGAGCGTATCGCTCACCCATCCCGACCGGATATACTGGCCGGACGAAGGCGTCACCAAGGAAGGGCTTGCGAATTACTATGCGCAGGTCTGGCGGCATATGGAGCCTTTCGTCGTCAACCGGCCCCTGGCGCTGCTGCGTTGCCCTGATGGCATCGATGGCCAGCGCTTCTTCCAGAAACATGCCTGGAAGGGCATCAATGCCCATATCGAACAGATCACCGATCCCAAAGACAAGGATGGCGAGAAGCTGTTGCGGATCATCGATTTCGATGGGTTGATCGCGCTGGTGCAATCCGCGGTCCTTGAAATTCACCCTTGGGGCACGACGACCGACAATTGGGAAAAACCCGACATGATCACCATGGATCTCGATCCGGGCGAAGATGTCGAATGGAGCGCGGTTATCGATGCAGCTCGCGAGATCAAGGCTCGCTTTGCGGCGGTCGACCTTGCTTCCTTTGTCAAGACTTCGGGCGGCAAGGGCCTGCATGTCGTCGCGCCGCTCAAACCGAGGGCAGGCTGGGAGGAGGTCAAGGCCTTTGCGAAATCGCTTGCGGATGGGATGAGCAAGGACAGTCCGGAGCGCTATCTCTCGGTCGCGACCAAAGCCAAACGCGAGGGCAAGATTTTCATCGACTACCTGCGCAATGGCCGCGGCAACACTGCCGTCGCAGCCTATTCGACCCGCGCTCGTCCGGGCGCTGCCGTGTCTATGCCCCTGTCGTGGGATGAACTCGGCAAGGAAATCGGCCCTGCCCATTTTACGGTCGACAATGCGGCGGCGCGACCGGAGGCGCTTTCGAGCGACCCCTGGGGCAACTTCTTCAAGGCAGCGGGGCCATTGCAGACAGGCAAACCGAAGGCGAAGGGCTAGCGCGGTTTCGAACCACGATTTTCCGAGGCGATGCTCTTCTTCAGCGCGTCCATGATGTTGATGACATTGCCTGTTGTGGGAGGCGGTTCCGGCTTCGGCGCTGGCGCCTTCTTGCGACCCTTCTTCTTGGCCTTGATGATGTCCGAGAGCTGGTCCTGCACGGGGTCTTCGGCCATATCGGGTGACCAGTCGCGCGTGCGCTCCTGGATCAGTTTCTTCATGAGCGTCATGCTCTCGGCCTCGGGCTTGCCGTGTAGGGTGAAATCACCTTCCGGCGCGCGGACATCGTCGCCATAGCGCAGGGTCCAGAGAACGATGCCTTTTCCGTCAGGTTCCAGCAACACCGCTCGCTCGCGGCGATAGAGCACGAGGCGGGCAATGCCGACCACGTTCTGCGCTCTCATCGCCTCGCGTATCACGCAGAAGGCCTCGACGCCGACCTTGTCCTCCGGCGTCAGGAAATGCGGCTTCTCATACCAGATCCAGTCGATGGAGCCGCGTGGGACGAAGGTGCTGATATCGATTGTCCGCGTGCTCTCGAGCCCGACGGATTCGATCTCGTCGTCTTCCAAGATGACGTAGTCGTCCTCGCCGCGCGGATAGCCCTTGGCCTGGTCCTTGTCGGCGACGGGTTTGCCAGTCACCTTGTCGACGTAATGACTTTCCACGCGGTTGCCGGTGGCACGGTTCAGCACATGGAAACGAATCTTGGTGCTCTCTGATGTGGCAGGCGTCAGCGACACCGATGCCGTCACCAGCGAGAGCTTGAGATATCCCTTCCAGAAGGTCTGTCGCGCCATGGGTTTCCATCAGCCGCACTTCAAGCGGCGTCCTTGTCCAGTTCGGGATAATGCCGAAAGATGCCGTCTTCGCTGAATGCAAGCCTCCGCTCGGATTTCACGTAATCTGCGATTCTGGGACGTTTGCGGACTGAGCTGTGCAGGGCTGCAAGTGCCGGATATTTCGTTGCAAAGCCGAGCATCCCGCGCGGAAATGCATAGTGCAGCCCCTCGACGACTTGGAAGAGCGACAGATCGACATAGGTCAGGCTCTTGCCGACAATGTGCTCCGGTCCTTCCGGGTTCTGTTGCAGGACACGTTCGAAATAACCGAGAAACTTCGGAATGCGGTTGTCGATGAATTCGGCAGACCGTGCCTTGGCTTCCTGCCTCTGGTCCTCGAAATATTGGGAGGTCGCGATCGGGTGGTGGGTGTCGTGCACCTCCGCGACCAGATCGGTGATCGTCAGCTGCAGTCCGTGTGTGACGGCCCGAAGCCCTTCATCCGCCGGGGCAAGCCCAAGCTTGGGTCCAAGATACATCAGGATATTTGCGACATGAGAGATGATCCGGTCGCCATCTCGAAGGAATGGCGGCGCGAAGGGGATATGGGGCTCGGTCCGGCTCTCCATGATCTTCATCATAGCCCTCATGCCCTGCGGGCCGCGCGTCACGTCGACATAGTCGGCTCCCGCTTCCTCAAGCGAGAGCCGCACGAACTCGCCACGGCCCTGAATGCCGTCCCAGTAGTATAGCTCATAGGTCATCCAAATCGTCCCTTGTCCAATATGCTGCTGGTGAACGTTCTATTTGGGCTTGCGATGGAAATCCTTACGCAGCTCGTTCTTCGCTTCTTCGAGCCTATTCTTCTGCTTTTTGTCGAGCTGATTGCCCGCGCGATTGATGTAGAAATTCAGCATCGACATCGCCGATCGGAAGGGGCTGGACTTGCGTCGAGAACTTGCCTCTGCTGAATGCTTCAGAGCGTCCGCAATCTTCTTCGGATCGTGCGATTTGAATACACCTTCCTTCAGGTCCATCGCATCGCTGTTTTCGGTCACGTCCTGCGACCATTTCTTCTTCTGCGACTTGGCCATGGTCATCGTCCCTGGATGCTCGCGAGCATCAATTCCCGTTCCTCGCTTTTCGCTGCACATGAAATTCATTGCGCTCGGGATTGTTCCATCCCGAAGAATTTCGCCGAAATGACCCAAAACGATATGGCCCGACGGGGAACCGTCGGGCCATCGCAAAGTTTGGATCGAGAAATTGTGGGGCGAAGAAGGATATGCTCAGACTTTTGCTGCGGGCGCCTTGCGCGGCGCGCGTTTTGCGGCAACTGCCTGCGTTACAGCAGCTGCAGCGCCGTTGCTGCCAACCGCCACCTTTGGCGCGGTTTTACGCTTTGCCTTTGGCTTGACTTCGATGCCATGGGGAGAGGTCTTTTCGACCGAGGCGCGCTCTTTGCTTGCCTGTTCCCAATGGGCTGCGTCACGACCTGTCGGATAACCTTCTTCTTCCCAGATGGCGTATGCCCGCTTTTTGATCCATTCGTCCCTTGATTCCGTCATCGCTTATCTCCGTTCCCATGACTGGACTTCGCTTAACTTTGCAAAATGCCGAAAGTTCCTGGCCTGCGGCATCCTGTGCACGCCAATGCTTGATTAAGTGAATGCCCGTTCTTGAAACGCGGGCTTGCATGTGAAAACAGGCCCCTTGGGCCACGGAAGGCACATCTTCCGAACGCTACGCTTACAAAATCCGCTGCGACCTCCTGCCGACGAGATCCCTAGACTTGTGCAAAAAGAAGTGTGGAGGCGAAGCAGCGACGCAGCGAGTATGGGCCTACCGGTCTGCCGGTTCAATTCAAAATGACTGCCGATCCGCGGCTAGCGTTAAAATTATGGACATTGCAGGGAGACAGGAACCATTGGCCGGTTTGACTGTTCCTTTGCCCAGAGTGTCCGATCGACCGATGCGAACGTTCCGGGAGACCAATGCATGACGAGCCTGAACCGCAACTTGGCCGGTATCCGAGCGCACTGGGGACCAGAGATCTATGACGGCGATGTGATCTTTCGATTATGGGCGCCCAACGAAAAAGAGGTGAGAATTCGGCTTGATTCACAAGAATTTGCCATGACGGCGAAGGAAGGCGGCTGGTTCGAGCATCGATGCGCGAAACCGCCCTTCGGAAGCGAATATCAATTCATCCTGTCTGACGGTCTTGCCGTGGCCGATCCCGCTTCGCGATCGCAGCTCTCAGCGGTCGATGGGCCGTCGCTGCTGACGGTGCCTGATAGTTATGAATGGAAGACAAAATGGCGCGGCAGACCCTGGGAAGAGGCCGTGATTTGCGAACTGCATATCGGCACCTTCACGCCGGAAGGGACATTCCGGGCTGCGATGGAAAGGCTGCTGCATCTTGCCGAGAGTGGTTTCACGGCGATCGAGATCATGCCTGTAGCCCATTTTTCCGGCAAGCGCGGCTGGGGTTATGACGGTGTCCTCCACTACGCCCCGCACCCGGCTTATGGGACACCTGACGACATGAAGGCCTTCATAGACGCCGCCCATGCTCATGGCATCATGGTGCTGCTCGATGTCGTCTACAATCATTTCGGTCCGGAAGGGAACTATCTGCCGAGGTATGCGCCGGCCTTTTTCCGCGCCGATGTGCAGACCCCATGGGGAGCTGCGATCGACTACGGCCAGGAGGCCGTGCGCCGCTATTTCGTCGGCAACGCGCTCTATTGGATCGGCGAGTTTCAGCTGGACGGGCTCCGCCTCGATGCGATCGAGCAGATCTATGACAGTTCTCCGAAGCATATCCTGACCGAGATTGCAGAGAGAGTGCTTGGGGCGTTCCCTGATCGCGAAATCCATCTTGTCGTAGAAGACCAACGCAATGATACGGGCGTCCTGGCGCGCAATGCCGGTGGTGGAGTAAAAACCTATACGGCGGAATGGAACGACGATTTTCACCATGTCGCCCATGTAATCGCTACCGGCGAAGTAGCGGGTCACTACAAGACATTTTCGACCGATCTTGCGGAAAAACTGGCCAAATCGCTGGCCGAGGGATTCATTTTTCCCAACCGTGGCGCCGCCTCGGCCAGTGCCCTGTCAGAGCCTGGCAACAACGCGGTTCTACCGCCAGCCTCCTTTATAAATTTCCTGCAAAATCACGATCAGATTGGCAACAGGGCATTCGGTGAAAGGCTCCTTAGCCTCGCGGACGATGGCATGGTCGAGGCGCTGACATCGATCATGCTGTTGTCGCCACAAATCCCATTCCTGTTCATGGGTGAGGATTTTGGGGAAACGCAACCTTTCTTCTTCTTCTGCGACTATCCCGGCGAACTCGGTGAGATCGTCCGCAAGGGCAGGGCGGCGGAAGCTGAGGGTTTCGGCGGCATCAAGGACGGGAAGTCGCTCGTCGATCTGCCCGATCCCAATGCCAAATCGACCTTCGATCGATCGAAACTGCAATGGCAATCGGTCGACACTGGACATGGGCAGCACTGGCGACGGCTGGTTCGCAATCTGCTGACATTGCGCCAGCGCTATGTCGTGCCCGTACTGAAGCGCGGCAACGTCAGGGCGGAGATCTTAAGGGCACCGGATCACGTCGTCGCTGTCTCCTGGACATCAGGCGAACACAAGCTGGAATTGCGGGCCAATCTCTCAAGTGAAATGAGAGCGATTCCTCCGCTCGACGGCGTCGTCATTTTTGACAATGGCTCGCCTTCCGGGAAAGCCCAAACGGCGGAGGGAAAGCTTGGGCCGCGGGCGGTGGCTTTTGCGATCGATTCGGCTTTTGCGAACGCAGGTTGAGGAAATTCGAAATCACCTGGGATCTGTTGTTGCTCTAAACGGCTAAATGTGTTGCACTTTTCAGACGAGTAGATCTCGCGGGGGCATGACTATACTCCTTGAATATGTTTGATCTCTTATCCACCTATTGGCCGCATATCCTTGCCGCCCTGTCGATCGTGCTGGGCGCAGCGGCAGCTATCCATGCCGCTATGACCAAGGAGGAAGTTCGCGCCGCCACTGGCTGGGTTGGCGTCATCCTCTTGTCGCCGATCGTCGGCGCGGTGCTTTATGCCATCGCCGGCGTTAACCGCATCCGCAGGGCAACAATCAGTTCCCAACGCAATGTCTTTTACCAAAAAGACGCCTTTGGGGATCTGACGAATTTCGATGCCGATAACGAGACGGTCGCCAGCACCTATGGGGGTCGTTTTCGGGCGATGAAAATCCTCGGCGACCGCGTCGCCCGCCATCCGCTGATGACCGGCAACACGATAGAAATGCTGGAAGATGGCGATGCGGCCTATGCGGCGATGAAGGCTGCTATTGATGGTGCCGAGCGCAGCATCATGCTGGAGACCTATATTTTCGATCGCGACCCTATCGGCTTCAGGATCGCGGACGCCTTGATCGCTGCGGTCAAGCGCGACGTCAGCGTTCGCGTCCTGATCGACGCGGTCGGCGCCCGCTATTCGGTGCCGAGCATTATGGGCCATCTGAAGGATGGGGGCGTTCAGGTCGACGTCTTCAATGGCAACGTCATCATGGGGTTGCGGCTACCCTATGCGAACCTGCGCACGCACCGGAAGATTCTGGTCGTTGACGGGCGTATTGCCTTTACCGGCGGCATGAATATTCGGCAGGGGTTCACACACGAGTTTGCCGGGGCGAACTACGCGCACGATGCGCATTTCTGCGTCACCGGCCCCGTGGTTGCCGATCTCTTTCACATTGCTGCGGAAGACTGGCGTTTTGCGACCGGCGAAGTGCTTCGCGGCGAGCACTGGACTGTTCCGACACCAGCCACACAGCCCGGAGCGCCAGTGCTCATGCGGGTGATTGCCTCAGGGCCGGACCGGAGCGTTGAGACCAATCACAGGATGCTGATAGGCGCCTTTTCGGTGGCGCGCAGTTCGATCCGTATCATGTCGCCCTATTTCCTGCCCGACCGGGAGTTGATCAGTGCCCTGGTGACGGCCGCCCGGCGAGGCGTGGAGGTGGATATCGTCGTACCGGCTGCGAATAATTTGGTGCTGGTCGACCGGGCAATGACAGCGCAGTTTGACCAGATCCTGAAGAACTATTGCCGTATCTGGCGCGCCGAAGGCGCGTTCAATCACTCGAAGCTGCTGACGATCGATGGAACCTGGGCTTATGTCGGCTCATCCAACCTGGATCCGCGCTCGCTTCGTCTCAATTTTGAGGTCGATCTTGAGGTCCTCGATCGGGGTTTTGCCGGCAAGATCGAGGAGCATATCGAAGCCGCATTGCGAACGGCCAAGCCGGTGGAACTCGCCGCGTTGAGAGCCCGGCCATTCGCCGTGCGCCTGCTCGAAAGAATCCTGTGGCTTGGATCGCCTTACCTGTGAGCTGCGTTAATAGGTGGCGAGCGATCGGTATGGCGGACTCGATTGCCGCGCGATAGTATCAATCAATAGCTCCGTCGCATTCTTCGACAACGGAAACGGTCAGCGGACAGATGCAGAAAAAACGTGAGAGCCTCCGCGCAAGCATCATCGAGTCCATAAAAGGCAGGAAGCGCCCCCAAAGCTATTCGACAGGGAAAACGCATCCTACCGGTACGCTCATAGCTTCATACAATGTGCACAAATGCGTTGGCACCGACGGTCGTTTCGATCCGGAGAGGATCAGCCGCGTCATTCACGAGATCGATGCGGATGTCATGGCTTTGCAGGAAGCGGACAGCCGTTTTGGCGAGCGCACGGGCCTGCTCGATCTCCATCGTCTGGAGCGCGAGACCGGCCTCGTTCCCGTACCCGTTTCCGGGGCGCTCAAGGCGCACGGGTGGCACGGCAATGTGATCCTCTTCAAGCAGGGCAAGCTGCGCGATGTGCACCAGGCAAACCTGCCGGGGCTCGAGCCGCGGGGCGCGCTGATTGCTGAGATCGAGTTGGCGCGGGGAGGGACGCTTCGCGTCATCGCCGCCCATCTGGGTCTGTTGCGGCGCTCGCGAGCCCAGCAGGCCCGCATGATCATCGACCTGATGAACAGCCGGGGTGAGAAGACGCCGACTATCCTGCTTGGTGATCTCAATGAGTGGCGTCTCGGCGATCGCTCGTCACTCAATACTTTCCAGTCAGCCTTCGGGCCGCTGCCGGCAGCGGTGCCGAGCTTTCCCGCGGGGCTGCCGATGCTCGCCTTGGACCGCATCATGGCCAACCGCCGGGGTCTGGTCTCGACCGTCGAAGTCCATGCTTCGCCCTTGGCCCGCATCGCATCGGACCATTTGCCGATCAAGGCGATGGTCAGTCTCGAGGCAGCGCATGCCGAAATAGCGGATGAGGAACCATCGCAGAAGTCGGCAGGCGGCCTCTCGTGAGGGGTCTCAGAAACGGTTAGATTGGTTTGGCGACGGCCAGCACGGCGATAATGATGAAGCATATGGCGATAACAGCGATTGCATGACGCACGATCAGCGGAGGCTGCATGATCTTGCCGTTCGCCAACCGTCGCAAGGCGCCGGACTCCATGCCGTGCAGTGCCGAGAGGATCAGAACCGGCACGATCTTGATCATCAGCCAGACGGACGAGTACCACTGCCCCAGGCTCATGAGCGATATGCCGATGATCCAGACAAGGCCGAGCGCGGGCGCTGTAACCATGCGGTCCCAGCGCTGAACGCGGCGAATGAATTGAGCCTCTCGATCGCTCAATCCTCCCAGGCCACCGGACGCGATTGAGAGCGTGAAAGCGAGCAGCAGCATGCCGCCGAGCAAGGTCACGACCACGATGACGTGCGCCGCTTTCAAGTACATATAAAACACCGTCACAGACCTCCCGTGGATTCAGAGACGGCGCAAAGATAGCCGCCGGATCGCCGATAGCAACCCGGCTTTATGCCTCATTCCGGTTTGGCTCGAAACAGCTTCCAACGCGTCGGACGGAAGGCGATACGGCTCTTGTCGAGACCGCCGGCTTTGTCCGGCGGCAATTCGATCTCGACGTGGTTGTGGCGGGCGCCGATATCGATTTCGATATGGCGAGTGCCGGCAACGCGGCGGCTGGCGACATGAAGGCCGGCAATGCAGCCGGAGCATCCTTCGCGAAGCTCGACGTCATGTGGGCGGAAATAGAGCTGAGCTTCGCCATCCGGTTCGCTGCGCGTCGTCAGCCCCAGGGGGCGGTCCTCAAACCAGATCTCGCCGTCAGTCACGCGAACGTCGAGGCAATTGGACTGGCCGATAAAGCCATAGACGAAGGGCGAGACGGGTGAATCATAGATCTCGTCGGGCGTGCCGACCTGCTCGATAGCGCCCTTGTTCAGCACGACCACGCGATCGGCGAGTTCCAGCGCCTCTTCCTGGTCGTGGGTAACGAAGACAGTCGTATGCCCTGTTCGGTCGTGAATCTCGCGCAGCCACTTGCGCAGATCCTTGCGGACTTGGGCGTCGAGCGCGCCGAAGGGTTCGTCAAGGAGCAGCACATTTGGTTCAACTGCCATCGCCCGCGCAAGCGCCACACGCTGCCGTTGGCCGCCGGAAAGCTGCGCCGGATAACGCTTTTCCAGGCCAGCGAGTTGGACGAGATCGAGCAATTCGAGAGCGCGGCGGCGAATTTCCGATCGCGTCGGGCGTCGGGACGAAGGCCGTACCTTGAGACCGAAGGATATGTTTTCCAGCACTGTCATATGGCGGAAGAGTGCGTAATGCTGGAAGACGAAGCCGATGTTGCGCTGCTGCACCGTCTTTTTCGATGCATCCTCGCTGCCGAAGAAGATCTGGCCCTCGGTCGGCGATTCAAGCCCTGCGATCAATCGCAGCAGCGTCGTCTTGCCGGATCCCGAGGGGCCGAGAAGAGCGATCAATTCACTGGACTGGATATCGAGGGAAACATCGTGAAGCGCCGGAAAGCGGCCGAATTCCTTGCGCAAATTTTGAACGCGAACTTCCATCAATCAATCCTTCAGTGACGCCGGCTGGCAGCGATTTCTTCGCTGAAACGAAATTCCAGCAGCGTCTTGAGTACGAGCGTCACCAGCGCAAGCAGGGCGAGAAGGCTCGCCACGGCAAAGGCGCCTGCGAAATTGTAATCATTATAGAGAATTTCGACCTGCAGCGGCATGGTGTTGGTCTCGCCGCGGATGTGGCCCGAAACGACCGATACGGCGCCGAATTCGCCCATGGCGCGGGCGTTACAGAGCAGAACGCCGTAGAGCAGGCCCCATTTTATGTTCGGCAGCGTGACATGCCAGAAAGTCTGCCAGCCGCTGGCGCCAAGCGAAAGTGCCGCTTCCTCATCCGCCGTTCCTTGCTCCTGCATCAGCGGGATCAGCTCGCGGGCGACAAAGGGGAAGGTCACGAACATCGTTGCCAGCACGAGACCCGGCACGGCAAAGAGGATCTTGACGTTATGGGCCTCGAGCCATGGTCCCAGCAGGCTGTTGGATCCGAAGAGCAGCACGAAGACCAGGCCGGCGATAACAGGCGAGACCGAGAACGGCAGGTCGATCAAGGTCGTCAGGAAAGCCTTGCCCTTGAACTCGAACTTGGCGATCGCCCATGCGGCCGCAACGCCGCAGACGAGATTAAGCGGGACGCTGATACCCGCCACGATCAATGTCAGGCGAATGGAGGAGAATGTCTCGGGGTCCTGAAGGGAGCTGAAATATTCTCCGATGCCCTTGCGGAAAGCTTCCACGAAGACCGCCGCCAGCGGCAGAAGCAGGATCAGCGCGAGAAAGACGAACGAGATGATGACCAGAGTCCAGCGGGCGAACATGCGCTCGGTCACGGCGGAATGAAGTTTTTGCGGCGTCGAGGTAAGATCATGCGCCATAGCCGTACCTCCGTCTGCTCCAGGACTGGATGAGATTGATGACAAGAAGTAAGGCAAAGGAGATGACCAGCATCAGCGCGGCGATCGCGGTTGCGGCGGAATAATTATATTCCTCCAGCCGGATGACGATCAGGAGCGGTGCGATCTCGGAGACATAGGGCAGGTTGCCGGCGATGAAGATCACCGATCCGTATTCGCCGACGGCGCGAGCAAAGGCAAGCGCAAAACCGGTCATCACAGCCGGCGCCAGCCCAGGCAGGAGAACGCGCGTGATCGTCTGGAAGCGATTGGCGCCAAGCGTGGCGGCGGCTTCCTCCACCTCTATGTCGATCTCTTCCATGACGGGCTGAACCGTGCGGACCACGAAGGGCAATCCGACGAAGATCAGGGCAATGACAACGCCCGTCGGCGTGAATGCGACCTTGATGCCGAGAGGCGTCAGAAATTGGCCGATCCAGCCGTTGGGTGCGTAGAGCGTCGTCAGTGCGATACCGGCAACAGCTGTCGGCAAAGCAAACGGCAGGTCGACCATGGCATCGATGATGCGCTTTCCCGGAAAGCGATAGCGCACCAGAACCCAGGCGAGCATAACGCCGAAGATCGCGTTGACCACGGCGGCGATCAATGCGCCGCCGAAGCTCATCCGCAATGCCGCGAGCGTGCGCGGATCCGAGGCGATCGACCAGAATTGGGTCCAGCCGAGAGCGCTGGATTTCCAGGCCAGACCGGAGAGGGGAATAAGGACGATGAGGATGAGCCAGATCAAAGTGAGGCTGAGCGCCATTCCAAATCCAGGAATGACGCTCGGCTGTCTGAACCGCCATCGCTTGCGGGCTGCTACAGGCATTAAGTCTTATTGCCCCGGCTTATAGAGCTGATCGAAGAGACCACCATCCCCGAAGAATTTCGGTTGAGCAACCTTCCAGCCGCCAAAATCGTCGATCGTTGCGAGTTTGATGTTTGGAAACCGGGCAATATCCTTCGGATCGGCAGCTTCAGGCTTGATCGGCCGATAGTAGTGAGCCGCAGCGATTTTCTGCCCTTCGTCGCTGTAGAGATAGTTCAGATAGGCTTCGGCTTCCTTGCGGGTGCCCTTCTTGTCGGCGTTACCCTCGACCACTGCAACCGGCGGATCGGCGCGGACGGATACCGATGGCGTCACAATTTCGAATTGATCGGGCCCAAGTTCTTCGAGCGAGAGATAGGCTTCATTTTCCCAGGCGAGCAGCACATCGCCGAGACCGCGCTGGACAAAGGTGGTCGTTGCACCGCGAGCACCGGAATCGAGCACCGGCACATGCTTCAGCAGTTGGCCGAGATATTCGTTCGCCTTATTCTCGTCCCCGCCATTTGCCTGCTTCGCCCAGGCCCAGGCTGCCAGAATGTTCCAGCGAGCGCCACCCGAGGTCTTCGGGTTGGGCGTGATCACCTGGACGCCATCCTTCAAGAGATCGGGCCAATCCTTGATGCCTTTTGGATTGCCCTTGCGGACCAGAAAGACAATCGTCGAGGTGTAGGGCACGCTCTTGTTCGGGAACTTGGTATTCCAGTCAGCCGGGATCTTGTTGGTGGCCTTGGCGATGGCGTCGATATCGCCTTCCAGTGCGAGGGTCACCACATCGGCATCAAGGCCGTCGATGACCGATCGAGCCTGCGCACCGGAGCCGCCATGCGACGACTTGATCTCAAGCGTCTCGCCGGTGTCCTTCTTCCACTTCGCAGCAAAAGCCGCATTGAAATCCTTATACAATTCACGTGTGGGATCGTAAGAGACATTCAGAAGCGTCTTGTCCGCCGCAAAGGCAGGCGCAAGATCCGCCAGGGAAAAACTGCCTATCAGGACTGCGGCCGCGAGGAGCCGGGAGAACCGTATCGTCTGCATGATGACCTCCTTTGTTTATACGGTAACTCTACCAAGTTGGTCGTATAATGTAACGAAGATCGTTCCGGTTCCGCGTCCGGTGTTAGAATCTCATCCCATAGAAGGGCGAAATGTGAAACAGACTTCCCATCCGTTGGCCGCGGCCAACACCCCGCGATCATTTTAACATGCTTGAGAAAGAATCCGCCAGCCTCGCTCCGCTGTATCGGCCACAGCGGGCAAATGGTATCGCGGGGCCAGATTTCGACCAGCGCCCGACGTGAGCGCGGCTATCTTTTCTAACTGTGCGACTCTAGGGACGAAGATTGGTACTCGGGCGGCAGACCCATACAGCGCAATCCCGCCTGTCCCTTGCCGGTACATAGGTCCGTTCGCCGTATCCGCTCCCAAAGCACATTTCGGATGTCGCAACTGCCCGATCGTAGAGGAGGCCGCTCGACCGAGTGCCGGGATATTGCAGGATCACAGCCCCCTGTGCCCTCACCAGCGATTGGACCTCGGAACATGTTTTGTTCATGGTCTGCTGGCGCTGTATGGCTAGCGCCGGTGAGGCAGCGATGGCAAGGAGCGTGGTAAGTGTGATCAGTTCGGCCTTCATGACGGTTCCTTCCGTGACCTATCAGTGCCCATTCTTATCGCCCGATACCCCGGGTCGGCCACCCGATTACCGGGCGCCAGTCGATCATTCGCTGGCGATCCGGATTTGGCTCCCCGTCCGGATATTCCGGCCAATCCCATGGCGACACGAATTCGCCATCCGGTGAAACAAGATGGTCAATTCGTCCCGGCCCGCCGATCTTGTTGGAGATCACGACTGTCCAGCCATCTTTAGCAGCAAATTCCCGCAGTTCGCTGGTCGGTCGCGCCACTGGGATATGGGCGCTCTCGGCGATCCGAAGCAGATAGTCTGTGCTATGGCTCGTAGGGTTCACAGTTGACTATGTATGGCGGGAAAAGCCGCTTGCAAGTCGGCTCAACCCACTCTCACCCAACGGAATACTGCGAAATTCGCTGCGGGCGATTACGCCTTCGGGAAGTCCGCTCCAAGGCTCGCCTCGCGCCATTTTTCGATCAGCGCTAAGCGCTCCTTCAGCTTCTCCGTGACGGCGTTATAGCCGAATTCACCCAGAACGAGATGGCGTGGCGGATTTTCCGTCTCGGTGATACGGATCATTGCCTCGCCGGCGCGCACAGGATCGCCCTGCTGTTTGCCGCTGTTTGCTGCGGTCGTGCGCATTCTCGCGCCCACGATTTCCGCATAATCCTCGATCAGGTTCGGGGTCTGCTTCAGTGAGCGACCGGCCCAGTCGGTGCGGAACGGGCCCGGCTCGACGCAGGTGGCCTTGATGCCGAGCGGTGCGCCTTCGATCGCAAGCGCGTCGGTAAAGCCTTCGACGGCATGCTTGCTGGCGGCGTAGTAGCCCGAGCCCGGAAAGCCGATGAGGCCGGCAACAGAGGTAATGTTGATCACATGGCCCTTGCGATGCTTTCGCATCAGCGGCAGGACGGCGCGCGTAAGCGCAAAGAGGCCGAAGACGTTGGCGTCGAACTGGGCACGGATTTCGTCTTCCTCGCCTTCCTCGATACTCGCCTGATAGCCGTAGCCGGCATTGTTGACCAGGACATCGATGCGACCGAAGCGGTCTTCGGCAGCCTTGACGGCGGCAGCGACCTCGCTTGCATCCGTCACGTCGAGATCGAGCGCCAGCGTATTCGTTTGAGCGCTTTCAACAAGGTCGGCGAGGCTGTTCTTGTTTCTGGCGGTGACGACGGTTGGCCAGCCGCGGGCGATGACGAGCTTTGCAAGCTCGCGACCGAAGCCTGTGGAGCAGCCGGTGATGAACCAAACGGGGAGGGAATGCTCTGACATGGCAATTTTCCAACTTCAATATGGAGGGATGGCAGCGGATAACGCTGCCGGGGGAGATTATCCGTCGAAACTAGAACAGATTTCGGTTTGTTCAATCGATAAACGCAATGCGCCGTTTGCGCCGCACTGCCGATTCATCAGAATCCCGTGAATGCCCGTCGGCTTCATAGGTCAAAGCCGCTTCTCCCGTGGCTTCATGTCGGCGGGATGGTCGATTCTAAAAATCGCTCGCCGCGACCGGAAGCGCGCGCTTATGCGCCGTCGTATGGTAGGTCGACAGGATGCGCTGCCGGGCCGCCTCGTCGATCGGCTTGCCCTCCAGGAAATCGTCGATCTGGTCGTAAGTGACGCCATAGGCATCTTCGTCCGGTCGAAGCGGGCGGTTGCTTTCCAGATCGGCGGTCGGCACCTTGAAGACCAGTTCCTCCGGAGCGCCCAGCGTTTTAGCCACCAGCCTGACCCGGCGCTTGTTGAGACCGGCGAGCGGCAGGATGTCGGCCGCGCCGTCGCCGAATTTCGTGAAGAAGCCCATGACCGCCTCCGCGGCATGATCCGTCCCGATCACGATGCCACGCAAGGCGCCGGCGAGCGCAAACTGCGCAATCATGCGTTGGCGAGCCTTTATGTTGCCGAGAATGAAATCCTCTTCGCCGGCATTCGCAAAGCTCAGGCCGCCCTGTTTTGCGGCTTTCAGCATGGCGTCGGCCGCATCCTTGATATTGACAGTCACATTACGATCCGCGCCGATTGTATTCAACGCGCGCTGGGCATCGTCTTCGTCGGCCTGCGTGCCATAAGGCAGTCGGACAGCGACAAATTCGGCGGCATGGCCGCTCTCGCGCAATTGTCTCGCAGCCCGCTGCGCCAGCATGGCGGCTGTCAGCGAATCCACTCCACCGCTGATGCCTAGGACGAAGGTCTTCATGCCGCTTGCAACCAGATATTCCTTGAGAAAGGCAGTGCGCCGCTCGATCTCGTCGCCAGCATCAAATTTGGCGGTCACGCCCAGTTCCCGGATAATCTGGTCCTGCTCATTGGCTGTCACACTCATTTCGGCTCCTTCGGCGACACGGCTGCCCTTTATAGATCATGGCGGGCGGTGGGGGCGAGTGGAAGAGTAAAAATGAGTCACTCGGACTGGTGCCGCGCGGCCGCTATGTCGCCGCCCTGAGGTCCGCGGAGATAGCAAAGCGCTGTTTCGATCGATTGTGGGAGGAGAGAAAAATTCTAGAGATCGATGGAAGCAGGGAGGACTGTTGCTCGTGTGCCCAGGGTTCGTCTTCTACTCTGGCGTCGTTCTTTAAATCGTCTCGGGGGAATTTCATGTTTCGCTCATTCGCGCTCGGCGCGGCTTTCGCAATTGTGCTGTCGGGTCAGGCTCTTGCCGACCCGCCGACAACCATCCTGAACGCCTCCTATGATGTCTCGCGCGAGCTGTTCGTCGCGATAAACAAGGCTTTCATCCCGAAATACAAGGCCGATACGGGCAAGGATCTGACGATCAAGCAGTCGCATGGAGGATCGTCCGCGCAGGCCCGAGCCGTTATTGAAGGCCTTGACGCCGATGTGGTGACGCTCAACCAGATCACCGACATCGAGAAGCTTGCAGAAAGCAATCTGGTCTCGAAGGATTGGCAAAAGGAGTTTCCCAACAACGCTTCACCCTTCTATTCCTTTCCGTCCTTCCTGGTCCGAGCCGGCAACCCGAAGAATATCAAGAATTGGGACGATCTTGTCCGCGACGACGTGAAGGTCATCTTTCCGAACCCGAAGACCTCGGGCAACGCCCGCTATACCTATCTCGCTGCCTTTGCCTTTGCCAAACAGGCCTATGGCAACGACGATGCCAAGGCGACTGCTTTCGTGAAGAAGCTTTTCGACAATGTACCGGTGTTCGACAATGGCGGGCGCGCCGCGACGACGAGCTTCGTCCAGCGTGAACAGGGCGATGTCCTCGTCACTTTCGAATCCGAAACTCGCGGTATCGCCAAGGAATTCGGCACCGACAAGGTGCAGGTCGTTACGCCGCCTGTGAGCCTGCTGGCGGAGTTCCCGGTCGCGATCGTCAACAAGGTCGTGGATGCTCGCGGCTCGCGCGAAATCGCCAAGTCCTATCTCGACTTTCTCTATTCGACGGATGGACAGCGTGTTCTTGCAGAGAACGGAAATCGGGTGAACGATCCAGCCGTTGCGGCCGAATTCAAGGATCAGTTTCCGCAGATCCAGCTGCTGAAGGTCGAGGACGTCTTCGGCTCCTGGGACAAGGTGCAGAAAGATCACTTCGCTTCCGGCGCCCTGCTCGATCAGATCTACGGGAAGCGCTGAACAATAGAAATTGCCAAACAAAACAACCTTCGGGGAGGGTGACTTCTCCGAAGGTTGTAGTGAAGTAGCAGAGCTTCTCTTTGACCTGTTCAAGCTTGCCCTGTACAGAGCTGTCAGAAAGAAATCCCGTGCCCGAGAATTTGAAACAGCCATCAGATAATGGAGGACTGAATATGAGCCTGCGCATCAACGATATCGCTCCTGATTTTACTGCCGACACGACCCAGGGATCCATCGGGTTTCATGACTGGGTCGGCAATGGTTGGGCCGTTCTCTTCTCTCATCCGAAGAATTTCACGCCTGTATGCACGACCGAGCTCGGCACAATGGCCGGCCTGGAAGGCGAGTTCACCAAGCGTGGCGTCAAGATCATCGGCATTTCGGTCGATCCTGTCGAAAGCCATGCCAAGTGGAAGAGCGATATCCGCACGGCGACCGGCTTCGACGTCGAATATCCGCTGATCGGCGACAAGGATCTGAACGTCGCCAAGCTCTATGACATGCTGCCGGCTGGCGCCGGCGATAGCTCCGAGGGCCGCACGCCTGCTGACAATGCCACGGTGCGCTCCGTCTTCGTCATCGGTCCCGACAAGAAGATCAAGCTGATCCTCACCTATCCGATGACGACCGGCCGCAACTTCAATGAAATTCTCCGCGCCATCGATTCCATCCAGCTGACGTCGAAGCACCAGGTTGCCACCCCGGCGAACTGGCAGCAGGGCGAAGACGTTATCATCACGGCCGCCGTTTCGAACGAGGACGCCATCACCCGCTTCGGTTCGTTCGATACCGTGCTTCCCTATCTGCGCAAGACCAAGCAGCCCGCGAACTGATCGCGCCGAGCTTGGCGGCCACGACGTTCCCTTCCGCAATCGTGGAAGGGAACTTTTGACAGCGATCTCTCAATGAACGCTGTGAAGGTGCTGCCCAGGGATCGCGGAAAGAAGCTCCCGCGTATAGGGGTGTTCCGGGTTGTTGATCAGCTTGGCGGCCGGTTTGATTTCGACGATCTCGCCTTGCCGCATCACAGCGATGCGATCGCAAACCTGCGCCGCGACATGCAGGTCATGGGTGATGAAAAGCATCGCCAGATTGAGCCTGCCTTTCAGCTCTTCCAATAATTTCAGCACCTGCGCCTGCACGGTGACATCAAGTGCGGAAACGGATTCGTCCGCGACCAGCACATCCGGCTTCAATGCCAGCGCGCGGGCAAGACCGATGCGCTGGCGCTGGCCGCCGGAAAACTCGTGCGGCAGGCGATCTGCAGAGCGGGGATCGAGGCCGACCAGCATCAGCAGGTGCTGCGCCTCCTTGAATGCCGCATCATACCCGACGCCATGGGCGAGGGGGCCGTCGGCGATGCTGAGGCCGACCTTGCGGCGCGGATTGAGCGAGGCAAATGGATCCTGAAAGACCATCTGGATTTTCTGCCGTGCCTTGCGCAGCTCGCTGCCCCTGAACTGGGTGAAATCGCTGTTCGACAGCATGACCTTGCCGCTATCCGGCTCGACCAGCCGCGTTATGAGGCGGGCAACGGTGGATTTTCCGGAACCGGATTCGCCGATCAGCCCAAGCGTCTCGCCGCGGCGAATCTCGAAGCTGACATTCTTGACGGCCTGCGTGCGACGCTTCGGCTGCAGGAAGCCACCGCCGGAAATATAGGTCTTGCAGAGATTTTCGACCGCAAAGGCAACGGGCTGAGCCTCTACGGGTTCGCGCTCCGGCGGCGTCGCCGAGGGTACGGCCGCCAGCAGCGCCTTGGTGTAATCCTGCGTCGGCTGCGTGAGCACTGCTTCAGCTGTTCCCTGCTCGACCACTAGCCCTTTCTGCAGGACCAGAACCCTGTCGGCGATATCGGCGACCACGCCGAAATCATGGGTGATGAAGATGACCGACATGCCGCGGCGCTGCTGGATATCGCGGATCAGCCTGAGAATCTGCGCCTGGGTGGTGACATCGAGCGCGGTGGTCGGCTCGTCCGCGATCAGGACTTTGGGTTCGAGCGCCAATGCCATGGCGATCATTGCACGCTGGCGCTGGCCGCCGGAAAGCTGGTGCGGATAGGAGCGCACGATACGCTCTGGGTTGGGTAGCCCGACTTCCGTTGCGAGCTTGATGGCGCGTTCCGTCCGCTCCTTCTCCGTCAGCAAACCATGTGCCTCGAAGACCTCCGCGATCTGATCACCAATCCTCATGGACGGGTTGAGCGCCGTCATAGGCTCCTGAAAGATCATCGAGACACGCTTGCCGCGCAGGTCGCGAAGCGTGAAGGGCGATGCGGTCAGAAGATTGCTGCCCTCGAAGATGATTTCGCCTTTTTCAACACCGATCACCTTCGGCAACAACCCCATGATCGTCTGCGCGCAAAGCGATTTTCCGGATCCGGACTCGCCAACGATGCAAAGGATCTCCCGCTCTGCCAGATCGAAACTCAGTCCCTGCAGTGCATGTTTCCGGTCCGCGCCCGCAGGCAAGGTCAGTGTCAGATCACGGACAGACAGAACGGGGGAACTGCTCATGGTCATTCCTCAATATCCCAGGGCGACGCCGTCTTTGCGGTGATCGGAAGCGCCGAGAAGCACACCGCGTTCGTGATCGATCACGATGGCCTGGCAGCCGCCGAGCGGCTCATCCGCCCATTCGGTTACATGACCGCGGCGCTCAAGATCCTGGCGCACGTCTTCCGATATGGTTGGCTCGAGCGCCAGCTTACCGCCGTAGCAGAAGCTGCGGGGCTGGTCGCTTGCCTGCTGCGGATCGAGATCGCGGTCGAGTATCTGGCTCAGCATATGCGCGTGACCGACGGCCTGATATTGCCCGCCCATGACGCCGAAGCTCATGCGCGGTTTCCCGTCTTCCATCAGCATTGCCGGAATGATCGTATGGAACGGCAGCTTGGACGGCCCGATCGCGTTGGGATGGCCTTCCTTGACAACGAAACCGGCACCGCGGTTCTGCAACAGAACGCCGCTGCGGGGTGCGTATATGCCGCTGCCGAATGCGAAGAAGACCGAGTTGATCAGGGAAATCGCATTGCCGTCGCCATCGACGACCGAAACATAGACCGTGTCCTTATGTGTCGGACCATCCCAAATGGATGCATCGGCGGCGCGCTCCAGGCTGATTTCCCGGCGCATGGCATCGATCGACCGGTCCGAAAGCAAATCGCCGATGTCGAAGGTGACGTGCTGCGGATCGGCGATCAGCTGGTCGCGCTTGGCATAGGCGGCCTTCGTCGCCTCTGCCAGAAGATGGATGCGATCAGCCTCGGTCAGCTTGGGATCGCGCAGGTCGAAGCCATCGAGGATGCGGGTGATGAGGAGCGCCGCGAGGCCCTGGCCATTTGGCGGGCATTCGAGGAGATCGCGGCCGCGATATTTTGCGGTGATCGGGTTGGTCTCGAAGGCGCTGTAGCTCGAAAAATCGCTTTCTTCATGCAGGCCCCCGAGCGACCGGAGAAGTGCTGTAATTTCCTCCGCAACCGCTCCGCGATAAAAAGCGTCCCGGCCATGGCTGGCGATCGACTTCAGCGTCGCGGCAAGGGCAGGATTGGTCATGCGCTCGCCGGTGCGCGGTGCGCGGCCGTTCGGCAGGAAATAGGCAGCGGATGCCGGATATTTGGCGACGCGGTCGCTATAGCGTACCCAGTCCAGCTCAACGCGCGGGGTGATGCAATATCCATCCTGTGCTGCCGCGATTGCCGGTGCAAGGA
Source organism: Neorhizobium sp. P12A (assembly GCF_008365395.1). Classification (NCBI taxonomy): domain Bacteria; kingdom Pseudomonadati; phylum Pseudomonadota; class Alphaproteobacteria; order Hyphomicrobiales; family Rhizobiaceae; genus Neorhizobium; species Neorhizobium sp. P12A. The sequence goes on from NZ_QOVX01000013.1 coordinate 93,416, forward strand.
CCCGGCCCATGTCAAGGCGGCCATAGGCGCCGATCAGCTTGCACCAGGCGTCAACGGCACCCGGAACGGTCACGGCATGCGGGCTATCGTCCGGAATGGATGTGAAGCCCTTCTCAAGATAGTAGTCCAGGGTCGCCTTCTGCGGCGAGCGGCCGGAGCCGTTGAGCGCGACCGGTTTGCCGCCGGCAGCGCAATAAAGCGCAAAGCAATCGCCGCCGATGCCTGTCATATGCGGATCGATGACGCCCTGCAGGGCAACGGCTGCAACCGCGGCATCCACGGCACTGCCGCCGGCGCGCAGGATATCGACTGCTGCCAACGTCGCCTGCGGGTGAGATGTGGCGGCCATGCCTCGGTCGGAAATAGCGACCGAACGGCCGGGCTTGAAGAAATCGCGCTGCATACTCCGAATATCCTCTTCATGCTTCGTCTGGCTGCGCTCCCGGCGCGGCCGGCTCATTATGCAATTCGTCCAGTTATGTTCTAAGCCGTTTTTTCCATCATGGAAGCGACCGCAAGTTCAGTGCGCCCCGGAATTTCGAACAATGTCTCGCGCAATCTCTCCATGGCAATGGCAATGGCGCCGAAGAGCCCTGCCTGGCTTCCAAGCGGACTGATGGTGCAGGAGAGCGGCACGGGTACACAGCGTGCGAGATGGAAGGTGATCCGCTCGACAAGTTCGGGCCGCGCTCCGACGCTGCCGCCGAAGATCACCATTTCAGGGTCGACGATGGCAGAGATGGCAACCAGCGCGGTCGCCACCACCCGCGCGACTTCGTCGATCACTGTTGCCGCGAGGGGATCGTCCTTGCGCTCGAAAAGCTCGCGAACGGTGAGGCCCGGCGCGCCGCCCATGGCTTCATAGCGTCCGCGAATGGCGATACTGCCGATGGATGATTCCAGTGCGCCGGCCGTGAAAGTCCGCGAGTCGAACGGGTCGGCCCCGATAGGAAGGGTGGAAATTTCGCCGGCCGCACCCCTGGCCCCGCGGATGATGCGGCCCTCGTTGACGATGCCCATGCCGATGCCCGTGCCGAGCGCGACAAAGACGAAATTGTCGATGTTGCGGCCGTTTCCAAGCCATTGCTCGCCCTTGGCGGCCATATTGACGTCGTTCTCGATCAGGATTTCATAGCCGAGCCGCTTCTTCAGCGCTGCTTCAAAATCGAGATCCGTCAGGCCGGCGATATTCGGCACCATTGTCAGGTGACGGTTTCTCGGATGCACGGCACCCGGAATGCCGATGGCTCCCACTTTCACGCTCTTCTGCGCGACACCTGTCTTGTCGATGAGCGCATCGCTGATGCGGGCCACTTGCTCGATAATGCGCTCGCCACCGCGTCCATCCGTCGGCTCGACGATTTCGCCGACGATCGTGCCGCTGAGATCGGCCAGCGCGGCATGGACCTTCGTTCCGCCGACATCGACGCCAAAAACAAAAGCTTTCCGCGGTTCAGGCTCGTAGGTGATGGCGCTTCGACCGATCGTTCCCTGTGTACGGCCGGTCACGCGCAGCCAGCCATCATCCTCTAGATCACGGACGATCTCCGACATGCTTTGTTTCGAAAGGCCGGTCAGCCGGGCCAACTCTGCGCGGGAAATAGGGGCGTTCTCGAAAACGGCCCGCAAGACGGTTCGAGATGTGATCTGCCGGGTCAGGAGCGCGGAATTTGAAATATCTGTCATGATCCAAATTTTTTAGTCAGTTTCGGGAACAAATTATCGCAATGAAGTCGACCGTCAAGCGCAATTTTAATCGTTTTGACTAGTTTTTAGACGCCGCCTAATCTTTTAGCTAATATTTAGTCAGGCTGCTTTACAATGGGCGAAAATCATGCATGACTTGGGTCGGTACAAAAAGCTCAGCAGGGGAGCCGGGATGCCCTCGAGGCTCGCCACAGGAGGATAATTATGGGAACTTCTATAAAGGCCTTTACGGTGGCGGCCGCCATCGCCATGGGAATTGGTTCTGCAAATGCAGCGACGCTGAAAGTCGGGCTGCAGGACGATCCGGACGCATTGGATCCGGCGACCAGCGGCACCTACACCGCGCGTATCGTTTTTGCCGCGATGTGCGACAAGCTCGTCGATATCGATGCCAAGCTCAACATCGTGCCGCAGCTCGCGACCGCCTGGACCTGGAACGACAAGGGTACTGATGTGACGTTTACGCTGCGCAGCGGCGTGACCTTCCAGGATGGCACGCCTTTCGATGCCGCGGCGGTCAAGTTCAACATCGAACGCATGAAGACCATGAAGGAGTCGAACCGCAAGGCCGAACTCGCTCCGGTCGATAGCGTCGAGGTTGTGGATCCGACGCATGTCACCTTCCACCTGAAGGGACCGTTCTCTCCATTGCTTTCCGTGCTCAGCGATCGCGCCGGCATGATGGTATCGCCGACGGCTGTTCAAAAGGGCGGCGAATTCTCGACAAATCCGGTCTGCTCCGGTCCCTACCAGCTGAAGGACCGCAAGGCGCGCGACTCCATCACTCTCGACAAGTATCCGGGATACTGGAATGCCGCCCAGATCGGCTATGACCAGGTCCAGTACCTCATCATTCCGGATTCCACCGTGCGCCTGTCGCGTGTGCAGGCCGGCGATCTCGATGTCGCCGAGCGCATTGCGCCGACCGATCTCGCGACCGTCCGCTCCGACAACAAGCTCGCGCTGCATTCTTCCCCCGGCCTTGCTGTTTCGCATCTGATGATCAACGTCGGCAACGGCGACAAGGCCAAGACGCCGATCGGAACCGATCCGCGTCTGCGCAAGGCGCTGGAGCTGTCGCTTGACCGGAATGTGATCAATCAGGTCGCCTTCAACGGTGAGTTCATCCCCGACAACCAGATGATCCCGCCGTCAAGCGCCTTCTATAGCAAGTCGCATCCGATCCCTGCCCGTGATATCGACAAGGCGAAGGCATTGATCGCCGAAGTCGGCGGTCCGGCACCGAAGATCGAGATCACCTTCGAGAATTCGTTGACCGACGGTCGTGTGGCTCAGATTATCCAGTCGCTGGCAAGCGAAGCCGGATTCCAGGTCGACCTGCTGCCGCTTGAGACCACCTCGGCCATCCAGCGCTATCTCGCCGGCGATTTCCAGGCCTATATCGGCAACTGGAGCGGTCGCGCCGACCCCGATCCGACACTCTATGCGTTCTTCGGGTCCGACGGCAGCCAGAACGTCAACAAGTACAAGAATCCCGAGATGGATAAGACGCTGGTGGCCGCTCGCCAGGCCTCTGACGATGCGACACGCAAGCAGCTCTATGAAAAGGCGACCAATATCTATCTCAACGATCTGTCGTCGATCCCACTCTATCACCCGAACTGGTTCTATGCCTCGCGTGCAGAGGTCTCGGGCATCACGATCTATCCGGATGGCCTGCTGCGTCTGACGGGCGTAAAGCCTGCCAAGTAAGCGCTGATCTGCGAGGGACAGCGCGGAAACGGCCGCGCTGTCCGCTTTCGAGAGAAGACCATGTTTCTTTATATTCTGCGCCGTCTGGCGGTCGCCATTCCGACATTGCTTTTGGTGTCCATCCTGGTGTTCTGCCTGCTGAAGCTGCTTCCCGGCGACCCCGCCATCGCGCTTGCGGGTGAGGAGCGAGACCCTGCCGTCATCGACTTCCTGCGGCACAAATACATGCTGGATCAACCCATCTACATTCAGTTCGTACACTGGCTGTGGGGCATCCTGCAGGGCGATTTCGGAACGTCGATCCGCACCAAGCTATCGATCGGCGAAATGATCGTTGAGAAGCTGCCGGTCACGATAGAGCTCTCGGTCCTGGCGATGATCATCGCCGTTGTCATCGGCATACCGGCCGGCGTGATTGCAGCGCTGAAGCGGGGAACGCCGATTGACTATGGCGTCAGCATCATCGGTCTTGCAGGTCTTTCCGTTCCAAGCTTCTGGCTCGGAATCATGCTCATTCTGGTTTTTGCCGTGATGCTTGGCTGGCTGCCGTCCGGCGGCTACGTCAACTTCTTCGATTCTCCGCTGGATAATCTGCGCTATATCCTGATGCCGGCACTTGTGCTGGGAACCGCCGCTTCCGCCATCGTCATGCGCCATACCCGCAGCTCAATGCTGACGACGCTGAGACAAGACTATGTCCGTACCGCTCGCGCTAAAGGCTTGAAGGAACGCATCGTTGTGATCCGACACGTGCTGCGAAACGGCCTTATCCCTGTTGTGACGATGAGTACGCTGCAGCTGGGCGAGCTGCTTTCCGGCGCTGTCCTGACCGAACAGGTGTTTGGCATTCCCGGCTTCGGCAAGATGGTGGTCGATGGTGTCTTCGGTCGCGACTATGCCGTTGTCCAGGCAGTTGTCCTTTGCTCGGCGGCCATGTTCCTGCTGATGAACCTGCTTGCCGACATCGCCTATGTCATTCTGAGCCCGAGGTTGCGCGGATGAGTTCGACTGAAACCACCCTTGCCATTCCCGCTGCTTCCGGCCACCGCAAGTCGACATTACTACGTTGCCTCAGCCATCCAAGTGCGATCATTGGCGGCGGCATCGTTCTCTTTTTCGTCCTGATCGCGATCTTCGCGCCGATTATCGCTCCCTTCGATCCGAACGCTTCCAACTGGCTCGCGATCCGGCAAGCTCCTTCCGCGGTGCACTGGTTCGGAACCGACGACCTCGGTCGCGACATCCTCTCCCGCGTGATTTTCGGTGCACGCGCATCGCTCCTGGTCGGTATCGTCTCGGTGGCGATTGCGATCGTCATCGGCGTACCGCTCGGGCTCATCTCAGGCTATTTCGGGGGATGGGTCGATGTTGCGATTTCGCGCTGCACCGATGCGCTGCTGTCATGCCCCTTCCTGGTGCTGGCGATCGCCTTTGCAGCATTCCTGGGGGCAAGCCTGCAGAATGCGATGATCGCCATCGGCATATCGGCGATGCCGATCTTCGTGCGCCTGACGCGTGGGCAGGTCATGACCGTGAAGACCGAGGACTATATTGCCGCCGCCCGACTTCTCGGTCTTTCGAACACCAAGATCATGGCCGTTTACGTTCTGCCGAACATCCTTGCGCCTGTCGTCGTGCAGTCGACCATCACCATGGCGACTGCCGTATTGGCCGAGGCAAGCCTTGCCTTCCTGGGGCTTGGCCAGCGTCCGCCGGCGCCCTCCTGGGGGACGATGCTCGACGTGGCGCGGCAGTTTCTTACCCAGGCGCCGTGGATGCCGATCTGGCCGGGCGTTGCGATCATCCTGCTGGTCATGGGCTTCAACCTTCTTGGCGACGGCCTCAACGACGCGCTCGATCCGCGGCAAGACTAAGCCACAAGTCTTCGCAAGATCAGTAGCTTAGCCCTTGTCTTTCATGGCGAGCCTAAGGGTGTCGTTGATCCGGTCCTGCCAGCCTGGACCATCTTCCTGAAAATAGGCGAGTATGTCGCTGTCGATCCTTAGGGATACGAGCTCCTTGGTGTTTGGCAGCGCGGGGCGCTCGATAGCCGGGGCAGAAACCTTCTTCTGCGGCTTGAAAAGCGCCTCGGCGGCATCGAGCGGGTTGGTAGGACGTCGGGGCGTTTTTGTCATAAAAGTCTCCGGTTATGGTTTCAGGCGCGTGCCTTTATTCCATCCTTGAGACAGAAACGCATCCACTGAATTGAAAACTTGCTGGTCGCGCGCTTCGTTCTGCCACTGCTCAGCTCGCAGAGCACTGCGCAAACGAAAAAGCCTGCCGCGGGAGGAGGTGCGGCAGGCTTTTCCTGAAAAACCGAACAGCAACTGGGAGGAGGAGTGTTGCTGTTCCCGCAAACGCCCTTGGGAGGAGGAGTAGGACGTTTGCAATTCGAAGGGATGCGGGAGGAGGTGCATCGCTTCGATGGCTATGAACATACAGGACTTTTGCTCACGTTGTAGGCATTTGTTTGCAGGGCAGCCATGCGCTATGCGGGAATCGGGAAGCTCGACAGTTGCGTTTCAGGCTTTGGCACGTCTCGGCGATTGCCGTCCTCAAGCGTGGATGCAGCCTTCCAAAGCCTGTTTCTGGAAAGGGTCGCGTCTCACGAAGCCCTGTTGGTATAAAGAGCCCGTGATCGCTCCAGATGTTTCAAGACGGCCTGCTCCGCGGCATCGGCATCACGATCGGCGAGGCAATGGATAATTTCCTCATGCTCGGCGAGCGTGAATTTCTCCTTGCCGGTCCAGATCAGCATATCGGTATGGTATTCCTTCAGCCAGGCAAGCATCGCCTCGCTGACCGCGACGAAGATCGGGTTGCCGGAGATCTGGGCGATGCGCATGTGAAAGCGCATGTCGGCCGAAATGAATTCCTCGGCCTTGCCCAGTGAATCGCGCTGCTCCTCGAGGATCGCTTGCAGATCGGCAATATCGCCGTCGGTTGCCCGGCCTGCCGCTTCGCGTGCCATGCCGCGTTCGAAAAAAATACGGGCGCTCTTCAGATGCTCGAGCGAGTCCGAGGACTTCGACAGCATGATCTTGGCGGTCTGATTGACCTGCTGAAGAATGGAGCGAGCCGTGACCTCCAGGACCTTGGCGCGCTCGCCATGAGAGATCACCACGAGCCCCATATTCGCCAAAGCCTGCATGGCTTCGCGGATGGCTGGTCGTCCCACGCCGAAGCGTTCCATAAGTTCGCGCTCGGAGGGCATCTCGTCGCCGGGCTCCAACTCGCCTGACGTGATCATGCGCTTCAGGCGCGCGAAGACCTCGTCGGACAGCTTTCGACGGACGATCTGTTCTGTTTGCTGGCTCATTTGTCCCCGCTCACGGTCTCCGCTCCCTTATGCACCTTTCCATCCCGGCTGTGAAAGTCGTGGTTCGGGGCTTTCCAGCAAAACTTCGTGTTGGTGGTGCAAGTCGCAAGGTTTCTGTTGCAGAATATGGAATACTCATTATACCAGTTACTCGATGAGTGCCATCTCGATTGATGGCTCGGGGAGAAATTTCCAATGATGATCACGCTGACATATCGCATAGAAACGCCGGGAAGCGTGGAGGCGATGGCGGCAAAGATTGCCAGCGATCAGTCGACGGGAACCTTCGTTGCAGTGCCCGGTGAGACGGAGGAGTTGAAGGCCCGTGTCGCCGCGCGGGTCACCGCGATACGGCCGCTACCGAATGCACCTGCCCCAAGCTGGCCCGAGACGTCGGCTGCTGTCGTCCACCGCGCTGACGCCGACATCGCCTTCCCGCTCGACGCGATCGGCACCGATCTATCGGCGCTGATGACGATTGCGATTGGTGGCGTCTATTCAATTAAAGGCATGACGGGCGTCCGCATCGTCGACATGAAATTGCCGGACGCCTTTGGTGCAGCGCACCCCGGTCCTCAATTCGGCATTTCCGGGAGCCGGCGGCTGACCGGCGTCCAGGATCGGCCGATCATCGGGACGATCGTGAAGCCGGCACTTGGGCTGAGGCCCCATGAGACGGCGGAGCTGGTCGGTGAATTGGTGGCCTCCGGCGTCGACTTCATCAAGGACGATGAGAAGCTGATGAGCCCCGCCTATTCTCCGCTCAAAGAGAGGGTCGAGGCGATCATGCCGCTGGTTCTCGATCACGAGCAGAAGACCGGCAAGAAAGTGATGTATGCGTTCGGCATTTCGCATGCCGACCCCGATGAGATGATGCGCAACCACGATCTGGTTCTGAAAGCCGGAGGCAATTGCGCGGTCGTCAACATCAACTCGATCGGCATGGGCGGTGTGACGTTCCTGCGCAAGCGCTCGGGTCTGGTTCTGCACGCACATCGCAACGGCTGGGACGTGCTGACGCGGCATCCCGGCATCGGCATGGATTTCAAGGTCTGGCAGCAGTTCTGGCGGCTGATCGGCGTCGACCAATTCCAGATCAATGGCATTCGCGTCAAATATTGGGAGCCGGACGAGAGTTTCGTCGAATCCTTTAGGGCAGCCAGCACGCCGCTCTTTGAGCCATCCGATTGCCCGCTGCCGGTTGCCGGCTCCGGCCAGTGGGGCGGCCAGGCGCCGGAAACTTACCAGCGCACAGGCCGCACGACGGATCTCCTCTATCTCTGCGGTGGCGGTATTGTCAGCCATCCCGGCGGTCCGGCTGCTGGTGTTCATGCGGTGCAGCAGGCTTGGGAGGCAGCTGTTCGGGATATTCCGCTCGATATTTACGCCAAGGATCATCCGGAGCTTGCCGCCTCTATCGCCAAGTTCGGTGACGGCAAGGACGCATGACGACCATGGCCTCTCGCAATCTCCTGCTCAGCTACTATGGCGATGATTTCACCGGTTCGACGGATGTGATGGAGGCCCTGGCCGCAAATGGCGTGCCGACAGTGCTCTTCATGGATATTCCGGATGATGCACTGTTGGCGCGGTTCTCCGATTGCAGGGCAATCGGTATTGCCGGCACCAGCCGCAGCGAGACGCCTGTGTGGATGGAAGAGCATCTGACGCCCGTCTTTACTTGGCTTAAAACGCTTGATGCCGCTCTCTGCCATTACAAGGTCTGCTCGACCTTCGACTCGAGCCCTGGGATCGGCAATATCGGCAAGGCGACCGAGATCGGCAGCGCGGTGTTCGGTCAAAAGATCGTGCCCCTGATCGTCGGAGCACCACAGCTGAAGCGCTACACCGCCTTCGGCCACCTGTTCGCGGCCTACCAGGGCCAGGTCTATCGCATCGATCGCCACCCCGTCATGAGCCGCCATCCGGTTACACCGATGAAGGAATCGGATCTTGCGCTGCATCTGGCCGCGCAGACATCGCTTCCGACAGCTGTTGCCGATCTGGCAATGCTTGCGGAGGGAGAGTCCGGCGAGCGTATTGACGCGTTGCTGGCCGGACAGGGCATTGTTCTCTTCGATGTCGACAGCGCTCAATCGCAGGAGCGGGCAGGGCACCATGTCTGGCGGTCGCGCCGGGCAGGCGGCTCGTTTGTCGTCGGATCGTCCGGGGTTGAATATGCATTGCTGAACGCCTGGCGGTCCGAAGGCCTGACGAATGGTCCAACGGAATTTTTATCGCCCGGCAAGGTGGATCGTCTCGCAGTTGTTTCCGGCAGCGTGTCGCCAACGACGGAGCGACAGATTCGGCATGCGACCGAAAATGGCTTTGATGGCATTGCCGTCGATCCGCTGGCCCTGCTGGGCGAGGATGGCAATCAGGTAATCGAGCAGGCCGTTGCCGCCGGATTGCGCAGTCTGAAAGAGGGGCGGAGCACTATTCTCTATACGGCGCTCGGTCCTTCGGCCGACCTCGGCAGCAGCATCGACAAAATCGCCGGTGCCCGCCATCGGCTGGGAAGCCTCCTCGGGACGATGTTGCGTCGGCTGGTCGAAGCAGAGGGGCTGAAACGCGCCGTCATTGCCGGCGGTGACACGTCGAGCCACGCGCTGAGGGAGCTTCATATCCAGGCTCTGACGACGCTTTTACCATTGCCGCAGACACCGGGCTCACCGCTCTGCACCGCGCATGGTAATCATGCCGCGACCAACGGATTGCAGATTGCATTGAAGGGCGGCCAGGTCGGCAAGGATGGCTATTTCGCCCAGATTCGTGACGGCAGGGCTGAATAAACGTCAACAACATGTTGATTTAAATGGATTATGTGTCGGGAATGAACCTATTCCGGGCTTGCGATTAACCGCCGTTTCCCAACACCTTCGCCATCGTTTCAATGATGCAGACCGCCGAAGCAGCACCAGGGTCGATATGTCCGAGCGACCTGTCGCCGAGCCGCGCCGAGCGCCCCTTTGAGGCGACCATTGCTTTTGTCGACTCTGCGCCTGCCCTTGCTGCTTCTGTTGCGGCGGAGAGGCATACGGCCAGCGGCGCACCCGCAGCGTGCTCTTGCGCCCAGGCTTTTGCCGCAGGCGCCCAGGCGTCCACCATGGTTTTCTCGCCGGGTTCCGCCTTGCCCCGATCCTGAATACCCTTGGCCATGGCAGCGAAGGCGTCCGCCATGTCACCATCGCTCAAGACCGTCTTGCCTTTGACAGCCGCGCCGGCCCGCATGAAGGCTGTGGCATAGAGCGGCCCGGACGACGCGCCGACGGCATTCAGGAAGGATTTGGCCGCGGTGTTAAAGACCGTCGTCGGATCGCTCGACGCGATATCGGGCTGTTCGACTGCCCTGGCCGCTGCGGAACAGCCGAGCTCCATGGCAATACCGTGATCCGCGTCACCGATGACGCCGTCGAGTTCGCAGAGACGCTCCTTCTCGCGCTCCATCGTCTGCGCGATGGCTACAAACAGATCGGCCAATCTCTGCGCTGTAACTTCGCTCATGGAAGACCTCATGCGACACGAAACATGGCACAATCACAGGGATGGTCGATCAAAGCCTGCAATTCGTCATCAAGATGCATCAGAGTGATGGAGGCGCCGGCCATCTCCAGCGAGGTGCAATAGTTCCCGACCAGGCTGGAATGGATGGCGATGCCTTCCGCATCCAGGCGCTGCTTGATACGCCGCATCATGATGTAGAGTTCCATCATCGGCGTTGAGCCGAGGGAGTTGACGAGCACTGCGACGCGGTCCCCCCTCCGCGCTTGCATCTCATCGAGAATCTTGTCCATCAGCTCATCGGTGATGGCATCGGCCGATTTCAAGGGGCCGCGGGCAATACCTGGTTCGCCATGGATGCCCATGCCGATTTCCATCTCGTCTTCGCCGATCGAGAAATTCGGCTTCCGGGTCTGCGGCAGTGAGCAGGGAGAAAGCGCGACGCCCATCGAGAAGACGCGATCATTGGCCTTTCTCGCAACGCGCTCGACCTCGTCGAAGGAGAGCATGCGGTCGCAGGCGGCACCGGCGGCTTTGAAGATGAACACATTGCCCGCAACGCCACGCCGGCTCTCGCGCTGATTGCGCGGAGCGGAGGCAACGTCATCTGTGGTCAGGACGGTTCGAACCTCGATGTCGTCCATGGCAAGCATCTCGGCTGCCATATCGAAATTCATGACATCGCCGGCATAGTTGCCGTACATGAAAAGAACGCCTGCGCCACCGTTCACAGCCTTGGCGCATTCGATGATCGGATCAGGCGGCGGGGACGCAAACACGTTTCCGACGGCAGCAGCATCCGCCAAACCCTTGCCCACGAAACCGAGGAATGTGGGTTCGTGGCCGGATCCGCCGCCAATGACCAGTCCGACCTTGCCCTGACGAGGGCCATGCTTTGCAACGATCGCGCGCGGGGACCCTGCCACCGTGTAGATATGATCGGGGTGCGCGGCCAAAATGCCTTCGAGCATTTCGTCGACGGCTGCACCGCCTTCGTTGATAATCTTCTTAGTTTTCAAGATAATTCTCCCAGTCATTGCGCGAGCCTACATTTGTCACGCACTGGAAAAAGGTCAACCGGCTGCTTCGACGAATGCGACCGCGAAGGGCGGCAGATCGACGCGTCCACCGGCACAATCGAGCCGCTCTCCCTCCATGTCGCGACTACTATGCAGGGTGACGGTCGCGAATTGCGGGTTCATTTCCGAGACATCAACCTGCTGCCTCTCCGCCGTGAGATTGGCCAACCAGAGCCGGCCGACGTCATTCTGGCCGCCTATGGCGATTGCCTGAACTTTAGCCGGATCGGAGGAGACGCATTCCGTCCATTTAGCACCGGCCACTTTCGCCAGATTCTGGACGACGTGGAAGAGTGGTCGTCGGCCGCTCGGCATGACAGGTTCGCCAACCCCGGCGATCAGGCCAAAGGAGCCCGTCAGGGATGACAGGGTCAGGAGTTCAAGTTCGGCCGGGATGACACGCGCTGCATAGCCAAGGGCGAAGGCCGCGGCAAAAAGACCGTTATGGCGAGGATCGACGTTGGCCATCGGAATGCGATTGCCATCGGGATTGTCCATGGTGCGGCTCCCATAGGGATTTTGCCGCATCGCAATGGTCGAGGGGCCGATGCGATAGGGGCGGTCGCCATAGATGCCGCGCACCGAGCGCGTGATGAATGGCAATGCCTCCAGCGTCTGCATGACGCTCAGATCGTCGGCCGCGTGAACGATCGGATTGGTACAGTGCGTGATAAAATCGAGCGCTTCCGGAGGCACGCGCTTGCGGTTGAGTTCGGTAAAATAGCTCAGCATGCCGCCACCCAGCCGGGTCCCCGGAAAAGCGCGCCGCGCCGCCGCGTAAACGTCCTCCAGTGGCGGGCATTCCGGCCAGATGCTTCCGGGCGGCGTCGACTGGCGGTCGACCGACGGCGAGACGACGATCGCATCAGGATGAAAGCCCGCCTTCTGCATCATGCCTGCAATTTCGCTCACCTCCTCGTCGAGAGGTCTTTTGCAAGGAACCGCGATCTCGAGAGTGGATACGCCCAGATGCCGTTCCAGAATCGCGGCAAAGTCGGAAAACGCTGCCGCGCCATGTCCGGCGAGAGGATCGAAATGGAAGAGCAGTTCCTGCGGGCCGATTTCTGACAGCGTGGTGTACGCCTCGAGTGTCGCTTTGGCTTCTTCCGGCGTCACGATCAGAGCAATGCCCGGCATGTTGCCGCTTGCGCTGCCGCGAGACAGCTGAACCGAGGCACCGCTCTGTCCCGCCTTTGCTTTGGGCTTCGTGGCCCGTGTGTCATGGATGGTCAATGTGATGCGCTGTCTGACCGGCTCATCGGCGGCAATCTGATAGGGCCAGGGCAGGGCGAGGGGCCTCACATAGGTTTTGTAGGAGGCGTCCGACCAGTTGCGCTGATCTTCCATTTCGAAGGTGTCGCCCTCCATCCGGCATTCCGCCGTCACATCCGGCATGACGGTATGAGCGATGGCACGCATGTCCTTGAAAGGCTGCCACGGCTCGATGAGATCGGGGAGTTCCGTATGCTCGATCCCGCCGCCGACATGTTCGACGGTAACAGGCGTACCGGCTATCCCGACAATGGGATGGAGGATGCAGAAGCCGCAGCGATTGGTCTCGAAACCGGTCGGCGAGGTAACCTCCGCCTCGAAGACAAGACGCCCGGCCCTATCTCCAAGGACTTTTGCCTTGATGGTGAGGCTGGAGTTGCCGGGACCGGCGCAGGTCGCGGTATAGCCGATGTCGAAACCGTGCTCGTGCCGATCGATCGCAAGATCGCTTATCAACGGATCGTAGGTGCCCCAATCGCGATCGCGAACGAGAAAGGCAATCCCTCGCAGGACCTCGACGTCCTCGAACGCGATACTGCGCAGGTTGCCGCCAGTCAGGTCCACGCTGAGAGGTCCAGCCACCAGCCGAACCGGCGGTGTATCAATCTTCTCCGTGCCGTAGAGATTGAAATTCCGGCGTCGGACCTCTTCTTCGGTCATCCCAACAAAGCTCCAAGATCTACCGTCTTTCCGGTCGCCGCGCTCTCATAGGCAGCCTCGACCAGCGCAAAGGTCTTCAGATTGTCGGCGCCCGATGTTGAGGTCTCTTCGCGGGATGCCAATCTATCGGTCCAATGCTGCTGGATGGCGTAAACGCTCTCTTGAATATTGTGCCAGGGGCGCGATGCCCAGGATAGAAGTTTTGGCGAGACGTCCTTGATTTCCGTGCCAACGCCGTTGGTGACCTCGAGCCGGTAGCCTTGTGACAGCCGGATCGTACCTTCGCTGCCGTCGATCTCGACAAGCGTCTCCGGAAACGGCTCGGTCGAAAGCTTGGTCGCGTAGCTGACGTCGACGATGGAGGTCACGCCGCTCTCGTGATCGAGAAGAATGGTGGCGACGTCCTCGCCCCTAATGCGAGGGTTGACGCGCTTTGTCCTTGCCGTGAGCGACTTGACGTCGCCGAGCAGGAAGCGGGCGATATCGAGCGTGTGGATGCCGAGATCCTCGATGATGAAGCGCTCGCCCTCGGCAAGATAGGGCTGGCCGGAGAACACGTCATAGCCCGACCGGAAGGACAGCCGGCCCCAGAAGGGCGTCCCGATGACACCGCTGTCGAGGACCGCGCGCACCGCCTGGATCGGCGTCTGCCAGCGAAAATTCTCGTGCACCATCAACGGCACGCCGGCATCGCGGCACGCCTTCACCATCGCCTGGGCGTCGCTGAGCGTCTTCGCAAAGGGTTTCTGGCAAATGGCTGGAACCTTATGGGCAGCGGCCATTTCGACCAGCGCGCGATGGCTGCCGACCGTTGTCGCAATATCGACGAAATCGAAACCACCATCGGCAAAAAGCGCGCCGGCATCGGTATAACGCCGTTCGATGCTGAAATGGTCGCCGACGATGCGCAGCCGTTTCGGATCGCGGTCGCAGATTGCCACGATCTTGGCTCCACTGACGTCGTTCCATCCATGCATCTGGTTGATGGCGAAGAAGCCACAGCCGATCAGGGCGCCGCGTAGTTCCATCATGTCTTAGCCTGCCTTTGCCATCTGCATGAGTGTGACGCGCTGCTGCAGCCGGCGTTGTGCCTGGTCGACGACGACAGCGATGATGATGACCAGCCCCTTGATGACCATCTGCCAGAAGGAGGAGACGCCCATCATGACAAGTCCGTCCGAAAGAATGCCGATGACAAAGGCGCCGATGATCGTGCCGCCGATCGTGCCGCGCCCGCCGGACATGGAGGTGCCGCCGAGAACGGCTGCGGCGATCGCGTTGAGCTCGAAGCTTTCCCCGGTTGCCGGATGCGCTGCCATCAGTTCCGAAGAGACGACGATGCCGACAATGGCCGCGCAAAGCCCGGAGAACATGTAGACCAGGATCTTCACCAGATCCACGCGGATGCCCGACATGCGGGCAGCACGTTCATTGCCGCCAACCGCAAAGATGTGCCGCCCGATCGGCGTCGATCGCGAAAAGTAGGCAGCCAGGAGCGCAAGGACGATCAGGATCCAGATGGATCCCGGCAGGCCGAGGATGCGTCCCGCACCGAATATGTCGAAGCCTGTTGTCGCATATTCCTGCCGGCCGGTCAGATTGGGGAAGGTCTGCCCGTCGGAAGACAACAGTGCCAGGCCGCGGGCGATATAGAGCGTGCCCAGTGTGGCGATGAAGGGCGCGACGTTGAGCTTAGTGATCAGCAGGCCGTTGATCAATCCGATGGCCAGACCGACCGAAAGCGTGATCAGGATGATCTCAAAGAGATTGAAGTAGATGGTGTAACCGATTGGTAAATCTACACCATTCAGGATCAGGCCGCCGGCGACCATGCCGCAGAGGCCAACGATAGAGCCCACCGAGAGGTCGATCCCGCCGGTGATGATGACGAAGGTCATCCCCATGGCGAGGAAGGCGTTCAGCGCCACATGCTTCGACATCAGGATAACGTTGGCCGTCGAGGTGAAATTCGGCGCGGCAAACGCAAAGAAGATAATGACGGCAAAGAGGGCGATGAAGGTTCTGAGCTTCATCAGCGTCAGAAGCACGGAGCCGTTCGACCGCTTGGCTGCAAAAGTGGAAGAAGTATCCGCCGTCATGATGCGAGTTTCCCTGTGTGTCCGTGTCCCTTGGCCGAAGCTGCAATGATCGCATCCTCGGTCGCGTCCTTCCGATCGAAGATGGCGACGAGTTGTCCATTGCTCAGGACGGCAATGCGATCCGAAAGAGCCAAGACCTCTTCGAGGTCGGAGGTTGAAAACAGAATGGCGAGACCCTGGCCGGCAAGCCGGCGCATGGTGCGGAAGACGTCGGCCTTCGCGCCGACATCGATCCCGCGGCTGGGTTCATCCATCAGGAGAACCTTAGGCCCTGTCATCAAGGCTTTGCCGATAACCACTTTTTGCTGATTGCCGCCCGACATGGAGGTGACCTCGAAATCGGGATTGGGCGCCTTGATCGAAAGGTCGCGGATCATCTCGTCGATCGCCTTCCTCTCCTCTCCAGCCCGGATGTGGAAGAAGCGGACGAAGCGCCCGAGGCTCGCCAGGGTCAGGTTGCTGGCGATCGAGAGAACCTGCACCAGCCCTTCGCGCTGCCGATCCTCGGGGATGAGTGCAAGGCCACGCTTGATCCTGCGGGTCGTGTCACGAGCGCGGACTTCCTTGCCGTCGATGAAGATGCGGCCTGTGGAGTGCATGTGCCGCCCCATGACGCATTCGAAGAATTCGCTGCGGCCGGCGCCCATCAGGCCATAAATGCCGAGAATCTCGCCGGAGCGAACCGACAGCGAGACGTGATCGACGGAAAGCCCGCCGGTCCGTCGCGGCAGACTGATATCCTCGGCGCGAAAGGCTTCGTTACCGATGACATGGCCCTCACCCCGGGCGAAATCCTTGGCGTCGGAGCCGATCATCGAGCGGACGATCCATTTCGTATCGATATCCCGGACCATGGCCTGGCCGGTGATCTGGCCGTCGCGCAACACGGTGATGTAGTCGCCGATCCGCATCAACTCTTCGAGACGATGGGAAATATAGACGATCGCAACACCCTGGGCCTTGAGCTCGGCGATGACCTTGAAGAGGATGTCGACTTCGGCGGCCGAAAGCGCGGAGGTCGGTTCGTCCATGATCAGGATGCGTGCGTTCAGCGAAATCGCCTTGGCGATCTCGACGAGTTGTTGCTGGCCGATCGGTAAGTCCTCGATCATGCTTTCGGCATTGATGCCTGCATCGAGCTTCATCAGGAACTCGTTGGCCTTGCGAACCTGCGCCTTGTGATCGATGCCGAATACGCCGCGCGTGATCTCTCGGGTCGCGAAGATGTTTTCTGCGACTGTAAGATTCGAAAAGAGATTGAGCTCCTGGAAGATCATGCCGATGCCGTGCGCCGTTGCATCGGCGGGGCTGTCGAAGGAGACGGGCTTGCCATCGAGGATGATGCGCCCGAGCGTCGGCCGTTCCACGCCGGCGATGATTTTCATGAGGGTCGATTTGCCGGCACCGTTTTCGCCGACCAGAACATTGACTGCGCCGCGCCGCAATTCGAGATTGGCGCGCTTGACGGCGACGATGCCCGAATAGACCTTGGAGACCTCTTCAAGGCGCAGGATGATGTCGTCCTTCACGTCCTCGGCCATGGCTATTGTCCTATGGTGATGGCAGCTGGAGTGACCAGGGGCAGCTGTCCCGAGGAGGGTAGCGGGAACGCGCCTGTTGCGGAGGCGGTCTTGCCGATCAGGCCGTCCCGGGGCAGCGGCTGGAGGATCGTGGCGTTGACCTTCTCGTTGAAGGCCTTGCCGAATTGCGCCCATTCGATCTGGTTCTTGAATTCGTTGAAGTTGACGAAATCCAGGCTGTCACGCAGCGCCGTGCCGCGCAGTGCGGGGCCGATCTGCACCTTCGCATCGGCCTTGCCGTCCCCATCACTGTCGACGTCGATCGTCGCTGCGCGCGATTGGGTGTCGGCGGCAACGATCTTGCCCTGGAATTTCGCAACATAGGTCCAGGGCGAGTTGCCGCTCTGCTTGTCGCGATGACCGAATTTGGCTCCCGCATCGTCGGGGTTGGCGGCGATGGCAGCGAGTACGTCCTTGATGTCGCCGGCGCGCTTGTCGATCGAAGGCAACGCCTGCGTTTGCCAGATGGCGTCGACCTTTTCGGCGGGGTTGAATGCAGTCTTGGCCGCAGCCGCAGCCTTTTCCTCGGCCGTCGGCGTCTTGACGATCTTGCAGCCGGGCAAGGCTGCCGCTGCCAGTATGAGAAGGAGCGCAGCTCCTTTCATCCTCATCTTTCCCATGCACTCCACCCTGCATTCTTGAGGCTTTGACCCATAGGGCAACGGAGAGCAAGCATGCTTGCTCTCCGTACGGTTTCTGGCCGTTGTGATCAGTTCGTCAGCGCGAAGGTTTCGAGCTTGCCGGCATTGTCGCCCGTGATCAGGACGCAATCCATCAGCTGCTTTTCTTCCTTCGGAGCGGCCTTGGTCTTGATGTAGGCGTCAGCCTGGGTGACGGCCAACTGAGCCTGCGCATAGGCCGGCTGCAGCACGGTCGCCTTGATGCCACCTGCCTTGATCGAGTCGCGAACGTCGTTCGAACCGTCGAAGCCGACGACGATCACGTCCTTGCGTCCGGCAGCTTGCAGGGCGGCGATCGCGCCCATGGCCATCGTGTCGTTTCCGGAGATAACGCCCTGGATATTCGGATTTGCCTGGAGGATGGTTTCCATCTTCGAATAGGCTTCCGTCTGGCTCCAGTTGGCGGACTGCTTCGCAACGCTCTTCAGATCCGGATAGTCGTCGATGACGTCATGATAACCCTGCGAGCGGATGCCGGCATTGGTGTCCGACTCCTTGCCGACGAGTTCGACATAATTGCCCTTCTCGCCCATCAGCTTGACGAACTCCGTCGCGCCGAGCTGGGCACCCTGGTAGTTGTTCGAGACGATCTGGGAGACGGCGACGCCCGTCGTGTTGACTTCACGGTCGATCAGGAACGAGGGGATGCCCGCGTCCTTGGCCTTCTTGATGGCTGCGACCGTTGCGTCGGCGCCGGCATTGTCGAGGATGATCGCCTTGGCGCCGCGGCCGATGGCGGTATCGATCAGTTCCGACTGCTTGTTGGCGTCGTCGTCATGCGAGACGCTGAGAACGTCGTAACCGAGCTCCTTGGCTTTGGTTTCAGCGCCTTCGGCTTCAGCCTTGAAGAATGGATTGTCGTGAGCGGGCGTGATGATCGCGATCAGGTCCGCGGAAAAGGCGGGCATCGCGGTCCCGAGCGCGAGAACGCCGGCAAACGCAGCAAGGGTAAGCGTACGGTGTAGTTTCATTAGGTCCTCCCGGGTTAAAGATCAGCCCCGTTCCCGGCGGGGCCGAAGAGAAGGAGGGCGTGATGCCCTCCCGATCAATCAGGTGATGCGCTGAATGCTGTCAGCGATCTCCTTGGGTTCGAATACTTTCTTCCAGTCGTCGCGCATCAGCGCAGGGATGCCGAACTCGATCGCCTTGTTGCAGGCATCCGAGAACACGCCCTGCACCTGGCCGAAGATGACGGCGCCAAGCACGTTCATATGGCCAAGGAGGAAGTCGCGGGCGGCTTCTTCCGGAACGCCGCGAGCGACGCATTCGTCCATGGCCTGCTTCATGACGACGAGCAGCGAGGCGGCGACGGTCTCCGAAAGGCCCGGTTCCAGCATCGCCATCTGCTCGACCGTGACGCGATGCGAGCGCATGACCGGTGCCCAGATCGTCTTGGCGATTTCCTCGCCGACGGCATAAGCGCTGTCCGGCCCCTGCATCAGGGCCGAGACGATGTGTTGCTTAGCAAAGAGGCCACCGAAGTGGTCATTCTTCGCCTGCATGTCCGTTTCATCATTGAAAATAGGGGGATGGCAGGGGTGGGTGACGAAATAGGTGAGGTCGTCGCGCTTCGGCAGGTGACCGGCGAAAGGAGCGGCGGCGTCGAGCGCAATCACCATCGTCCCGGCCTTGAGCCTGTCGGAGATGCCCGCTGCGACCTTGCCGATCGCCGTGTCCGGCACAGCCAGGATGACGACATCGGCGCCTGAAAGCGCGTCGTCGGCACTGATGCAGGAAAGGCCGAGATCATTTTGAAGCCGGGCCTTGCCGGCGTCGCTTACTTCGACATGGCGCACGTCGAAGCGCGAGCCCTTCAAGTTCTTGGCAAGCCGGTAGCCCATTTTTCCGCCAGCGCCGAAGAGTGCAATGGAAGTCATTTTTCCTCCCTTGGAGTATGATTTTGCACGACTATAGCCAACTGGTATAATGAGTCAATGAGCATATCAGGCCGAGGGCTGCTTTTCTGTGCATGGCGTGAAACGCGCGCGGGAAATCGGGCACGGAGGTGCCTGTCGTCGCGATCTTGATGTGATGAATGAGGTGCGTCAGCGAACCGTTTGCGGCGATCGTAGGGGTGCGATTGGCTGAAATACTCGCGGCGGCTGAATTTTCAGTTTCACTTCATGTAGCGATGCTACAGTCAATGTCCATCCCTACTTGACCCGACCTGCGGGGATGGGACAGAGGGGCATCTCTGTTGAGGCTGATGGTATCGTACCCCCATATTCTCCATCAGCCTCAAGCCCGCCACGGGGCAAAGAGATTGCACTGGTTTGCGAGGGAATCAACGTTCCCTCGCTTCATCATCAGAGATGCATCAGGTTGCGATCTCTGAGTTGGCTCTCCACCATATTGATCTCATCGGAAATCCGCTGCGAATCCCATCCAAGCGCACGACCGGCTATTGTCGCAATCTGCTCCAGATCGCTTGCGGTCAGCGAACCGGTTATGGCGAGCGTCGTGCGACGCATGACGATGTCGGAGAGATGCTCGACATATTCGTTGCGCAGGATGTAGTCGATTTCAGAGAGGCTGTAGTCGGAGGAATCAGGCAGACGGTCCTCC
Organism: Neorhizobium sp. P12A; assembly: GCF_008365395.1. Classification (NCBI taxonomy): domain Bacteria; kingdom Pseudomonadati; phylum Pseudomonadota; class Alphaproteobacteria; order Hyphomicrobiales; family Rhizobiaceae; genus Neorhizobium; species Neorhizobium sp. P12A. Next base: position 113,591 of record NZ_QOVX01000013.1, read on the forward strand.
GCGTTCCACAGGCTTTGATGGCCCGCGATTTGCAGCGCCTTGGTTCCATAGCGCGACAGCAGCTTGTCTAGCCGATTGCGATCCGTTTCGACCGATGTGCTATTCCGGGCGAGCCAATCGGCACGCGTCTTCGGATCCGTTGGGAAATTCCTGCCGCCGCCGATCGGCATCGTCCGCGTACTTGCTTTCCGGCTTCGGCCAAGGCGCGAAAGGACGGTATCTGTAACCTCCTCGGCAAAGCCGCGGAATGTCGTCCACTTGCCACCAATCAGAGAGACGATGGGGAAGGGACGCTTCGCATCAGCCTCGGTCACCGGAGCGGAATGGTCGCGGCTGATGAGACCCGGGATAGAAGCATTCGAAGCAGGAAGCGGCCTGATGCCACTATAGGCGTAGACGATCTGGTCATGGCTGAACGTCATGCCGGGCAGAAGTGACCGGACACTTTCGATGAGATAGTCGACCTCCTGCGGATCGCAGCGAACGCTGTCGGGATTGTCGGCGGGAATGTCAGTCGAGCCGACAAGCGCAAGGCCGAGATAGTCGTATACCAGACAGATACGGCCATCATCCGCTTCGAAATAGATCATTCGGCCTGCGAGGCTTCGAACCAATTCGTCATGCTTGAGCAGAATGTGGGAACCCTTTGTACCACCGATCATTTTCGATGGTGCGCCGAGTGCCGCATTGACGTGGTCGATCCAGGGGCCAGCTGCATTGACGACCAGTTTCGGGCGAACCGAAAATGCCGCGCCTCTTTCCGGCTTGAATGTCAGCACGCCGTCGGAGGCGGCAACCAGCGTCGTATAATTATGGGCGGCAGACGATGTGTTGGCCTCCAGGCCATCGGTTACCAACTCAAGCACCAACCTTTCAGGATGGGTGATCCGCGCATCATAGTAGGTGCCTGCCGCCACGATCGATTTCGTCAAGCCGGGCATATCACTGAGGGCACGGTTTCGACCGACCAGCTTGTGACGCGGCATGACCTGATGCCGCGAGCCGTAATAATCGTAGATGGCAAGGCCTATCTTGATCAGGATGGCGCCGCGGCTGCGGGGAGCACTGGTGGAGCCGAGAAGCGTGCGCAAGGCCGCCCATATGCCCTTCGTCCACGAAAAGATCGGGATGACCGTCGGCAAGGGGCTGACGCAATGCGGCGCATTTTTCAAAAGAAGATTGCGCTCCAGCGTCGATTGAGCGACCAGGCCGAATTCGCCGGTCTCAAGATATTTGAGACCGCCGTGGATGAGCCTCGACGGCGCCGCGCTGGTGCCGGATCCGAAATCTCCCTTGTCGACGATGAGGCAATTGACGCCCTGGGCGCATAAGTCGCGAAACAGCCCGGCGCCATTGACGCCGGCACCGAGAATGACGACGTCGACCGAGCCCCTGTCGGCGACGGGTGAGGGTTGCGCGGTTTGATCTACCGTATGTTCAGCCGATAGACTCATGATGCCCTGTCCTTACGATGTGCAGCCGAACGCCGGCCTGCTGGAGTTGTGTTGTTGCAATGTCGCTGATGCCGTCGGTGACCAGAACCGCGTCGAAGGCGGTGAGATCGCCGAAGACATGCAAGGCGACCTTGTCGAATTTTGCATGGTCGAGAAGAAGAATTCGCTTGGTGCAGGATGCCATCATCGCCTGTTTTACACGGACGACCTGTTGGTCCTGGATGAAGGCCGTGGTGCCGCTGATCGCCGATGCGGAGCAGATCAGAACATCGGCGCGAAGCCGTGAAATGGAGTTTTCGCAGATGATGCCGATATAGGCGTTATAGGTGTGATGGTATTGACCGCCGAGGCAGATGAAGTCGACATTTTCGACATGGGCCACCAGTTCTGCGGTCGACATGCTGTTGGTGATAACGGTCAGCGGCTTGATATCGAGCAGCAGCGGGGCGGCGGCATTGGCCGTCGTCGAGTCGTCGAGCATGACAACTTGTCCGGGCTCGATGAATTTCATTGCGGCGCGGGCGAGCGCGTCCTTTTCCGCCCTGCCGACGGTCATGCGATAGCGGAAGGTGCTTTCATAGATGCCGGATGGTTGAACCGTGACAGCGCCATGCAGCTTGCGCAGCACGCCCTGCTGGGCAAGCTGGTCGATATGGCGATGGATCGTCATGCGCGACACGCCGAAGTGCTCCACGAGATCGTCTATGCGCACCTGGCCGAGTTTGATCACGTAATTGGCAATCTCTTCGCGCCGTTCGTCAGCCTTGATCACGGGCGTACTCCCGGAATGAGCGCCGCAAGCTTTTCAAGCTCCAGCCATTGCGGCTTCAGCGTCTCGGCAAGCCTGCTGTAGAGGGCGAAGCGTTCGTCGAATATGACGCTTTGCGAAGGATCCGGAAAATAGGTGCGGTCGACCTTGGCAATTGCGGCGGCACCGTCCTGCGGCGATGTGAAAAGCCCGACCGCGGTTCCGGCACAGAGCGCTGCACCGAAGGCGGCCGCTTCGTCGACGGTTGTGACCGTGACCGGCATGTTGAGAACATCGGCAAACATCTGCGCAAAGGCAGGGTTGCGCGAACCGCCACCCGTCAGCCGGACCTCGCTGAACGCAAAGCCATCGCGAAGCGCATCGACATGGGTACGATGGTTGAAGGCGATGCCCTCCAGCACTGCCTTCAGCATATCGCCGCGATCATGCCAGCCGTGCAGGCCAAGGAAGCTGCCACTGGCAAAATTGCCGTAGGGCGAGCCGAAGAGATAGGGATGGAAAAGGATGGTGGACGGTCTTTTCAGGGCAGCATCGATCTCTTTTGCAAGCGTCGCGTGGACCGATACGCCGGTTGCTGCGGCCTCGGCCTGATCACCACGGCAGAAGGTGTCGAGGAACCAGTCGTAGTTCGCCGTCGAGGCCGGCGAGATCGACATGTTATTCCAACGGCCGGGCGTGATGGCGTTGCGGCAGAACCAGCGAGGGTCCGTGCGTGGCGCGTCGGATACGACCTCATTGATGGAATAGGTGCCGGCAACGATGCTCATGACGTTGTCGGCGTGGCCGCCGATGCCAAGTGCGGAGGCCGTAACGTCATGCAGGCCGGAGGCAACCGGCGTGCCCTTCTTGAGACCTGTGAGCGCGGCCGCCTCGGCGGTGACGTAACCTACGACCGCGGCAGAAGGGGCGATTGGCGCCAGCGCATTAAACAGCTCTTCCAGCCCATAGACGCGAAGCGCTTCTGGCGAATAATCCTGGCCGTTCACATCGGTGAAGGACGTGCTGGCCTCGGTCCGGTCGGTGCCGATTGTGGCCGTGAGACAGAACCGGAGCCAATCCTTGCAGGCAATGATATGGCCGACTTCATTGAAACGATCGGGATCGTTTTGCTTCAGCCATGCGAGCAGCGCGGAAGGCGCCGAGGCATGCGGGACCTGCCCGGTCAGTTCCAGCGCGTCTGAAAAGACGGAGCCCGCCGACCAGCGCTCCACGATCCCGCCGGCGCGGCTGTCCAGCGAGAGAATTCCAGGGCCGAGCGGCTGGCGGTGCCGGTCGAGCAGGTAAAGCCCATCGCCATGCGCGGTCGCAGCGACCGCCTTGATATCGTCGGCGGGCCTGCCGCTGAGGCTGATGGCCTCTCTGATCGCCTCGGCAGTGGCCTGCCACAGACCGGCCATGTCGCGCTCGACCCAGCGGGCCTGCGGCATTGACTGCGGCACCCGCCGCCGCGCCACCGAAAGCTGCGTGCCGTCGATGTCGAATATGACCGCTTTGGTCACCGTCAAGCCGTTGTCGATCCCTAGCAGGCTGGGCATTATTATTTCCTCGCTCCCTTGTTGCAGGCGTCAGTCAAAAGCGTCTTCGGTCTTTCAGACCGAATGGACGCGGCGGAATTGCGCGCCGATCTGCTCGTTCGCTTCTGATGAATAGAACATAAGATTGCGATAAGTTAACGTCAATAGATGTTACATAGCGCAAATTGACACGCAGGTTCCCATGGCGCCAGGCGCCAAACGTTCGAGCGTGAAATGCTGATGAATTTATTTCTCTTCGGGCTCGTAGCGCTCGATGGCCGAGGTATGGCCCGGCCCGCGTGTCGGGGCGACGACGACGTTGATACCCTGGGCCCGCATGCGGTCGAGATGTGCGGCGGGCGTTCCGTCATCGACGATGACGACATCGAAATCGCTGAGCGGCGCGAAGGCGTGCAGCGCGCGCCGATCGAATTTGGTGTGATCGACAAGCAGGATGCGGGTCGACGCGGACTCAAACATTGCCCGCTTGGTGTCGACGATCTCGAGAAACTGGTGGAAAGCGATATCGTCGGTTATCGCCGACATCGACATGAACAACGTGTCGGCGCGGAGATGGGAAATCTCGTGCGTCGTCATGCGGCCCATGAAGGCGTTGCACCAATTGTAGTATTGACCGCCGAGCCCAAGCAGGTTGAGGTCGCGCACACCCTTCAGCTCGTTCATGAAGGTCAGCGAGTTCGTGATGACGGTGAGCGGCACCTTGGAGGGGAGATAGCGCGCCATCTGCAGCACGGTGGTCGAATCGTCGCAGAAGATCGCGTGGCCCGGTTCGACAAAGCGCATGGCGGCAAGCGCAAGCGCCTTCTTCTCCGCAGACTGCCGGCTGGAACGATAAAGGTCGCTGGATTCGCTGAGACTGGTGGGTGCCGCCGATGCGACGCCGCGTGCCTTGCGCAGGATGCCGCGACTGACGAGATCGTCGAGATCGCGATGGGCGGTCATCAGGCTTATGCCGAAGCGGTCGGCAATATCCTCGATCCGCACGGAACCTTCGGCCATCACGGCTTCGGTGATCGACTGACGACGCGCAATCTGCCGGGCCTGCCGGCTGTCGCTCGGCACCGGATCTTGAGCCATTCGGTTATCGGTGGGATCGTTGTCGTCGCCTAAAATATTCATATTGCTTACACTGTGGCCAAGCGGACTTATGTCAGATCAGCCGTGACGATCGCAAGGGGCGATTGGCACCCAGGGCCGTTCACGTCAGAGCCTCCCTTCTTGGTGCGATTGCGCGTGCAAAGTCGAATCGCATCGCGTGCAATTCATACGACTTTCTGTTGCAGGCTTCCTGAATGCAAGCAAGCAAAGGAGAGCGCCTTTGCTGGCGCTCCCCAATTATTGTTACTCCGAGAGCGTGAACGGAGCGGTGTACTTGGCGACGTTGTCCTTGGTGATGAGCAGGCAATCGTAGAGCTGCTTTTCGCTTGCAGCACCAGTCTTGCCGTTCTTCAGGAAGGAGTCGGCCTGATCGACAGCCTTTGCCGAGAAGACGGCAACCGGCTGCAGAACGGTGTACTGCAGTTCGCCGGCCTTGATCGCAGCAACTGCGTCAGGCGAGCCGTCGAAACCGCCGACCTTGATGTTGGCGAGCTTGCCGGCTTCCTTCAGGGCAGCGATCGCGCCGAGCGCCATTTCATCGTTGCCGCTGATGACGCCGATGATGTCAGGATGAGCCTGCAGGAGGCTCTGCATCTTGTCGTGACCCTGCGTACGGTCCCAGTTAGCGACCTGGTCGCCAACCTTCTGCAGATCCGCATACTGGCTGAGAACCGTCGTGTAACCGTTGGAACGCGTTGCGGCGTTGTTGTCGGAGGGGGCGCCGAGCAGTTCGACATAATTGCCCTTTTCACCAACATCCTGGACCCACTGCTGGGCGCCGAGGGCAGCACCCTGTGCGTTATTGGAAACGAGCTGAGCCTTGGCAAGACCTTCCTGGTTGATTTCCGCGTTGACGAGGAAGACCGGGATGTTTGCCGCAACAGCCTTCTTGACGGCACCGATCGAGCCGCTGGCGTTAGCCGGGTCGAGGATGATCGCAACGGACTTGTTGGTGATCGCGGTGTCGATCAGCGTACTTTCCGTGTTGGTGTCGCCCTTGTGAGCGCTGACCTTGGCGTCATAGCCGAGCTTCTTGGCTTCGGCGGCAGCAACGTTGCCTTCGGTCAGCCAATAGGGGTTGGCCGGATCGTTGACGATGATCGAGATCAGGCCGGCGGCCGATGCGGATGTCGCAGAGCCGAGGACCGGAGCTGCAAGCGCGAAGGCCGTGAGCAACAGAATTTTCTTACTAAGCATTGAAGTTTTCCTCCTTGGTTGACTATAAGGCCGGTTATCCGGCTGCCTTCTCACGAGCGGCATCAGCCTGACGCGCTTTACCCCCCTGTTGCGGAGAAGTCGGTTGGCCGTTGCTGGGCGTAGCGGGTGCCTTGGCGCGACGGCGATACTGGACGGCATTGAGCAACACCGCGAGCACGATGACCGCGCCGGTGAAAACTGTCTGCCAATAAGACGAGATACCGATGATCACGAGACCGTCGGACAGGAACCCGATGACGAAGGCACCGAGCAGGGTTCCGCGAATATTGCCCCGGCCGCCGGTCAAGGCCGCGCCGCCGATGACGACAGCGGCAATGGCCGTCAATTCATAGGAGGTACCGGCAGTCGGGCCGGCCGACGTCAGCTGCGAAGACAGGATCAGGCCGGCGATCGCCGCGCAGATGCCTGAGAGCATGTAGACCGTAATCTGAACCGTCTTGACCGGAACGCCGGAAAGCTCGGCGGCACGCTCGTTGCCACCGGACGCATAGAGCCAGCGGCCAAAGGCCGACCGGTTGAGCATCAGGCTTACCAGGATCGAAATGACGACCAGAACGACGACGCCGATCGGAACGCTGAACAGGCGGTTGAAGCCGAGCCAGTCGAAGCCGGTATTGCCAAGCTCAGGCTTGCCGCCGAGATTGTTGTAAGTCAGGCCGTTGGTGATCAGCAGCGCAAAACCGCGCACCACATACATGACGCCGAGGGTCGCGACGAAGGCCGGAACCTTGAAACGGGCGATCAGCACGCCGTTCACCAGGCCAACAAGCGCGCCGAGCACGCAGGCGAGAATGGCGACGACCCAGACCGGCGGATAAAGGATCACGCCGAACCAATGCAAGGTGACGCCTTGCATCATGAAGCCGGCGACGATGCCGGCAAGGCCCAGCGTCGAGCCGACCGAGAGGTCGATACCGCCGTTCAGGATGACGAGCAGCATGCCCACGGCGAGAATGCCGAAGATGGCGACGTGCTGTGCCATGGTCAGGAAGTTGCTGACCGAGAAGTAATAGGGCGACAGGAACGAGAAGACGACGATGATCGCGATCAACGCGAAAAACGCGCGTCCCTCGAGCAGCAGCTTGCCCAGATTGAAGCCATCGCTGAACATGCCCTGGCGGCTTGGTTTGATGGTTGGACCGGCATTGGCCATGATCAGTGCTCCGTTATTCTAGTTTAGGCTTCGATCACGGCTTCGCCCGAGGCGGCCATGATCTGCTCTTTTGTGACGTCGGATCCGAACTGTGCCGAAATCCTGCCGCGCCGCATGACGATGATGCGGTGCGCGATGCTCAGGCATTCGGAGACCTCGGACGTGGAATAGAGCACCGCAATGCCCTGCGTGGCTCGCTCCGCCAGCAGCTTGAACACTTCGGCCTTCGCTCCGATGTCGATACCGCGGCTTGGCTCGTCCAGCAGGACGACCTTCGGGTTTGTTGCCAGCATCTTGCCGATGACGACCTTCTGCTGGTTTCCGCCCGAGAGCGATCCAATGGCAGCCCCGCCGCCTGAGGTTTTGATGTGGACGTTGCGGATCGACTGGTCGATGAGGCCGCGCTCACGCTGCGACGACAAGAGCATGCCCTTAACGAAGCTACGGATGCTGGCAAGCGACAGGTTCGATCCGACGGTCATGGTCTGCACCAGGCCGTCGCGCTGGCGGTCTTCCGGCACCAGGGCGAGGCCCTGTTCAATGCGCTGTGCGATCGTCAATCTGGAGACGTCTTTTCCTTCCAGCAAGACCTGCCCGCCGGTCGAGCGAAGGCGGCCGGCGACGCATTCCAGAAGTTCGGTTCGCCCGGCGCCCATCAGGCCATAGATGCAGACGATCTCGCCGGCGCGGATATCGAGCGACAGATGATCGACCAGCGAAAAGCCTGAGCCGCCCGGATCGGGGACGCTCAGGTCCTTGATCGACAGAGCGACGTCGCCGAACTCATAGCCTGTCGGCGGGGAGCCGAGGTCGAAGTTTTCGCCGACCATGTTGCGGACGATCCATTCGAGATCGATATCCTTGGCTTCGGCCTTGGCGGTCATGGATCCATCTCGAAGTACCACCGCATAATCCGTGATCTGCAGGGCTTCTTCGAGATGGTGGGAGATATAGACAATAGAGACGCCGCGGCTGGTGAGGTCGCGGATAACCTTGAAAAGGACTTCGACTTCAGTAGCGCTCAGCGCCGAAGTTGGTTCGTCCATGATCAGGATGCGGGAATCGACGGACAGCGCGCGGGCGATCTCGACGATCTGCTGCTGGCCGAGGCGCAGTTCCTCGACCGGTGTCATCGGATCGATATCCTCGTTGAGATCTTCCATCAGCTGGCGGGTCTGGCGTGCTTCCTCGGCGAAGTCGACGCCCGATGCGTTCTTAATCTCGCGGCCCATGAAGATGTTGTCGCGGACGCTGAGGTTCGGCGCGAGGCTCAGTTCCTGGTGGATGATGGAAATGCCGCGGTCGCGCGCATCCGTCGAGGAGGAGAAGGTGACTTCCTCGCCGTCGAGGACGATCGAGCCCGAGGTCGGCGTTACAACGCCGGACAGGATTTTCATCAGCGTCGACTTGCCGGCGCCGTTCTCACCAAAGAGCGTCGTCACCTTGCCGCGGCGAATGTCGAAATTGACGCCTTTCAAGGCGTGTACGCTGCCATAGGATTTGGCGACGTTGCGGGCGGCAAGGACGGTGTCGTTCGCGCCCGGGGCGATTTTGGACGCGACGCTCATTGGACATCCAGCTTTACAGGAGTGACGAGCCAGCTTTTCGGGTTGATCAGCTGAAACGCACCAACGACCGAAATGGTCTTTCCGGTCAGATTGCTGTTGTCGATCTTCGACAGAACCTGCTTCTTCATCTCGTTGTTGAGAGCCGATCCGGCATTCTGATATTCGATCTGGTTGGTGAACTGCTCGAAGTGAATGGTGCCTGTCGCATCGCGCAGGTCTGTTCCGTTAATGGCGGGACCTGTCTGAACGCGGATCATCACATCGCCCGGGACGCCGGGAACGGTCACGGCGTAGACACCCGATTTCCCAGCGCCGACGACGCCCGTGAACTTGACGGAGATCTCAGGACCGATGCCGCCAGGAATGCCGTATTGCTTGGCGGCAGCAGCCTTGTCGGCGGCAATTGCCGTTGCAAGCGTATCGGCACTGACAGCACGTCCCTCGATTGCCGTCTGTATCTTCGGGAACTCTGATGTGCCGTAGGTGTCGGGGGAGAAGGCGCCTGAATCGGACGCTTCCGACCCGATTTTGACGATCTTTGTGTCGAGCGCCATGGCAGCGAGCAGGACGATGGCCGCGACGGAGGCAATGGTGATACGGACGCCGGGTTTGACGCGCCTGTTCGTGGAAGTGCCAGCCTGGATGCTCATTGTACGACAACCTGTAAATTGGGTAGAGACTGCCGCGAGGAGCCGGCTCCTGCGGCGGCGTTTGCGAATATGGCGAGAGGCCATGCGGTGAGAGCCAAGGTTGGCCGTGCAGAGGCGATGGCAGCAAAGCCCATCGAACCTTCCAGCCCGATATAAGCTGGTCGCAACTTGGCGGCCGCGAGTGCTTTTTTCTGTATGACCATGTGCCTCCTCCGATTCACCGCTTTTTGCAACGGGATGAAATCCCATCGCTTTTCAGCGTTTTCTGGTGGTCTTCCTCGCCCCTGAAGCGCCACCGTTGTGATATCTCTGTGTTATTAACCATCTCAGCTATGTGATATCTATGATGGCTTGTCAATCACCCGCCGGACTTGCGTTGCGTGAAAGACCGTGCGGCAGCTTCGATATTCGCCTTTCTTACGGCTCAGCCGCCACCGATATCAACAACTCTCGCAACGAAACCCTATCCATGGCTTCTTCACCTAAGCGACCGAAAAACCTTATAAAAAGGTAATTTCGCGCATTGTTGCTCACCGAATTGATCTGCAGGCTTCGAGCGAGTTCACGTCTTGATAGAACTGTTCTCGATGCCGGAACGACTGCCGCAGCAAGCAGGGCCGTCGTTCTCAAAAGGCCGGCGACGAGTTTCCTCCTTCACTCACCGATGTGATCTTGTTGACATATGTTATAAATAATGCAAAAAAATGCAAGCGATAAAAAAAATTTCAGAAATGACGAAATGCTTCGGAGGAGACATGGCCCGGCCCGCCGTAAAACGCAGCAATGAAGACAGCCTCGCCATCCGCGCGGCGTGGCTTCACTATGCTGCCGGTCTCACCCAGGCCGAAGTCGCCTCCAGACTGGGCGTAACCAATCTCAAGGCGCATCGTTTGATCGCCAGAGCCAACCAGAATGGCGCGGTCAAGATCACCATTGATGGCGATGTCGCGGAGTGCGTCCTTCTGGAGATGAAGATCTCGGCCCGCTACGGATTGGAATATTGCGAGGTAACGCCCGACCTTCATGAAGAGGGCATGCCGCTTCGTGCCATGGGTATCGCAGGGGCGGGCTTCCTTCAGCGCGAGATAGAGAACCTGCAGGGCGGCATGATCGGCATCGGTCATGGCCGCACCTTGGCTGCTGCAGTCGCGGACATGCCGCGCATGGATGCAGGCAAGGTCCAGTTCGTATCATTGATGGGCGGTCTGACGCGGAACTATTCGGCGAACCCCTATGACGTCATGCACCGTCTGGCGGAAAAGACCGGCGCCTCCGCCTTCGTGTTGCCGGTGCCGTTTTTTGCCAACAGCACCGAAGATCGAGAAGTGCTTCTGGCGCAACGCGGGGTGCGGGAGGTCTTCGGCCTTGCTGCGCGGGCCGATCTGCTGGTCGTCGGTATCGGCACTGCCGAACCAGAAGCGCAGCTTGTCGCTTCGCAGATGATCGAGGTCTCGGAGATCCGAGAGGTTCGTGATCTGGGCGGTGTCGGGGAAATGCTTGGCCATTTCTTCGATCGAACAGGCAAGCCGATCCAGACGTCGCTCGCGGCACGCACCCTGTCTCCCGATCTTGCGGGCCTGAAAGGACGCAGGATTGTTGCCATCGCGGGCGGGCGGGAGAAGGTGGAGGCGATCAGGGCGGTCCTGAAAAGCGGCTGCCTTCGTGGTCTGATCACCGATGAGCGTACTGCGCAAGCGCTGGTCGCGGGCGATCCGGCGTGAGGAATGGCCGTGTGATCAGCAGCAGGCTTGGAACGGAGGAGACGTGTTTTTATGCGTGAGGCTGGACGCGATATTCTGATTGGCATCGACGCCGGAACCTCTGTCATCAAGGCGGTGGCCTTCGATCTGGCAGGACGGCAGATCGCTGCGGCATCCGTACCGAACCGATATGTCACGCGGACCGACGGCGCTGTCCTGCAGTCTCTGGACCAGACCTGGGCCGATTGCGCGCAGACGCTGCGCGATCTCGGAGCCAAGGTGGACAATCTTGCGAACCGCGTGGCGGCGGTCGCAGTGACAGGGCAGGGCGACGGTACATGGCTCGTTGGCTCCGGCAACCGCCCCGTCGGCGACGCGTGGCTCTGGCTCGATGCCCGCGCGGCGACAACCGTCAGCCGTCTGTCGAGCACTGTGGGTGATCGCGTCCGCTTCGAGGCGACAGGCACAGGCCTTAATACCTGCCAGCAGGGCGCGCAGCTTGCTCATATGGACCGCACGCAGCCGGATCTGCTCGACCGGGCCGAAGTCGCGCTGCATTGCAAGGACTGGCTCTATCTCAACCTGACCGGCGTGCGGGCCACGGATCCGTCCGAGGCGAGCTTCACCTTCGGCAATTTCCGGACGCGGCGGTACGACGACGACGTCATCGATACGCTGGGTCTGATACGTCGCCGTGCGCTGCTGCCCGAGATCGTCGAGGGAACCGAAATCGTCCATCCGCTGCTGCCGGAAGCAGCGGCCCTTTGCGGATTGCGCGCCGGGACACCCATCTGCCTCGGCTACGTCGACATGGTGATGACGGCGCTCGGAGCGGGTGTGCGCACCGGCGGAAAGAACGCCGCCTGCTCGACGATCGGTTCGACCGGCGTGCACCTTCGCGCAAAGCCGGTCTCCGAAGTTCATCTCAACGATGAGCGAACGGGATATGTCATCACGCTGCCGATGCCCGGGATCGTCACCCAGGTGCAGACCAATATGGGCGCGACGATCAACATCGACTGGCTTCTCAAGCTTGCCGCAGAACTGATGAGCGAGGGTGGCCGAGCCGTTCGGCCGGAAGAGCTCGTCTCGCGCGTCGATCAATGGTTTTACACGAGCCTCCCGACGGGGCTCCTCTATCATCCCTATATATCGGAGGCCGGCGAACGCGGCCCCTTCGTCAATGCCTATGCGCGGGCAAGCTTCACCGGGCTTTCGATCCGCCACGGCTTTGCCGACCTCATGCGCTCCGTCGTCGAAGGTCTCGGCATGGCGACGCGTGACTGCTACGCGGCCATGGGCGACATGCCGGAAGAGCTGCGCCTCACCGGCGGGGCGGCACGTTCTCGCGCCCTGCGCTCTTCACTTGCGGCGGCGATCAATGCGCCGGTGCGTATTTCCGAGCGCGAAGAGGCGGGAGCCGCCGGCGCTGCGATGATGGCGGCCGTCGCGATCGGCGCTTATCCCGACATGGACGCCTGCATCGCCGATTGGGTGACGCCGCTGCTGAAGACGGCCGAAGAGCCCGATCCGGCCGAGGCCGCACGCTATGATCATCTTTATTCTGCGTACGTCCAGGTACGCCAGGCGGCAGCGCCCGTCTGGGACACGCTTGCCGATCCGGCATCCTCGCTGCAATCCGAAACCCCGCAGCCCAGGTGACGCCGACAATGCCACAGGCATCCAAAGGAGCATGACATGACCGAGCCCAAAATCGTGGACCTGCTGGTGATCGGCGGCGGCATCAATGGCGCGGGCATCGCCCGCGACGCCGCCGGCCGCGGCCTGTCCGTCGTCCTTTGCGAAAAGGACGATCTGGCGGAAGGGACGTCCTCGCGTTCAGGCAAGCTCGTCCATGGCGGCCTGCGCTATCTCGAATATTACGAATTCCGCCTCGTGCGCGAGGCGCTGATCGAGCGCGAGGTGCTGTTGAAGGCTGCCCCGCACATCATCTGGCCGATGCGCTTCGTGCTGCCGCACAGCCCGCAGGATCGTCCGGCCTGGCTGGTCCGGCTTGGCCTCTTCCTCTACGACCATCTCGGCGGCCGCAAGCGGCTGCCCGGCACGCGCACGCTCGACCTTCGCCGCGATCCGGAGGGGATTCCGATCGTCGACCAGTACACCAAGGGTTTTGAATATTCGGACTGCTGGGTCGACGATGCCCGCCTGGTGGCGCTGAACGCCGTCGGCGCGGCCGAAAAGGGCGCGGTCGTGCTGACCCGCACCCCTGTTGTGACAGCCCGCCGCGAGAACGGTCTCTGGACGGTTACCACGAAAAACAGCTTTACCGGAGAAACCACGACTTACCGCGTCAAGTGTCTCGTCAACTGCGCCGGTCCCTGGGTATCCGACGTCATCGGCCGTGTCGCGGGCTCCAATTCCAGCCGCAACGTCCGCCTGGTCAAGGGCTCGCACATCATCGTCCCGAAATTCTGGCAGGGCGCCAACGCTTATCTCGTACAGAACCACGACAAGCGGGTGATCTTCATCAACCCCTACGAGGGCGACAAGGCGCTGATCGGCACGACCGATATCGCCTATGAAGGTCGTGCGGAGGATGTCGCTGCCGACGAGAAGGAAATCGATTACCTGCTTGCGGCGGTAAACCGCTATTTCAAGGAAAAGCTGCGTCGGCAGGACATCATCACCACCTTCTCCGGCGTCCGTCCGCTCTTTGACGACGGCAAGGGCAATCCGTCGGCCGTCACCCGTGACTATGTCTTCGATCTCGACGAGACCGGCGGTGCGCCGCTGCTCAATGTCTTCGGTGGCAAGATAACGACGTTCCGCGAACTGGCCGAGCGCGGCATGCAGCGCCTGAAGCATATTTTCCCCAACATGGGCGACAACTGGACAGAGCATGCGCCGCTTCCAGGTGGCGACATGCCCGATGCCGATTACGAGACCTTCGCCAATAGCCTGCGCGACAGCTATCCCTGGATGAACCGCAAGCTGTTGCATCACTACGGACGTCTCTATGGCACCCGCACGAAGGCTGTTATCGGCAACACCACCGGGTTGGAAGGGCTTGGCCGGCACTTCGGCGGGCAGTTCTACGAGGCGGAGGCCCGCTATCTCGTCGCCCGCGAATGGGCGCAGACGCCTGACGATATCCTCTATCGCCGCACCAAGCATTATCTGCATCTGACCGAAGCCGAGCGCGAGCAGTTCCGCCAGTGGTTCTCTTCCACGCAGCTCGCCGCCGCCTGAGGATATAAGAATGGCCCTGACGCTTTCCCTGAACACCAATCCTCTGGTGAACCGCTTCGCCGAGCCGGGAGACCTGGTCGACACCGTTGCACACCAACTGAAAATCCGCGATCTCCAGCTGACGCACGAGTTCATCAACCCGTCCTGGCAAGCGCCGGTTATTCGCCGGCTGACGCGGGACATGAAGGCGGCGCTGAAGCGTACCGGCGTTCGCGTAACCTCCGGCATGACAGGCCCCTATGGCCGTCTCAACCATTTCGGCCATCCCGACGCCGATGTCCGGCGTTACTATGTCGACTGGTTCAAGACATTTGCCGATATCACTGCCGATCTCGGCGGGACGTCGGTCGGCACGCAGTTCGCGATCTTCACCTACAGGGACTACGACGATCCGGCACGGCGCGAGGAGCTTGTCCAGATTGCCATCGACTGCTGGGCCGAGGTGGCGGAGCATGCGAAGGCGGCGGGCCTGAGCTATGTGTTCTGGGAACCGATGTCGGTCGGCCGCGAGTTCGGCGAAACGATTGCTTCCTGCCTGGCGTTGCAGAAGCGATTGACGGCGGCGAATATGGCCGTGCCGATGTGGATGATGGCGGATATCGATCATGGTGATGTCACCAGCACCAATCCGGACGACTTTGATCCTTATGCCTGGGCGAGGGCGGTCCCGCCATATTCGCCGATCATCCATATCAAGCAGTCGCTGATGGATAAGGGCGGCCATCGGCCGTTCACTGCCGAGTTCAACGCGAAGGGACGGATTCAGCCGGAGCCGCTTCTTGCAGCCTTTCGCGAAGGCGGCGCTCGCGACAACGAGATCTGCCTCGAACTCTCCTTCAAGGAGCGGGATCCGAACGACAGGCAGGTCATCGATCAGATTGCCGAATCCGTTGCGTTCTGGGCTCCTCATATCGACACGGGGATCGCCGATCTCAATTTGTGAGCCTGTGTGAAATATCACGACCAAAATCACAAAACGTCGTCGCGATCTTGATCTTGCAGCGAAAAATGTTACATACTGGAGACATAATCACAATATAACATGTGATATGTTGAGTTAGGAAACATGCGATGAAACTGGACGATCGGCGTCAGCAGATTGTCGAACTGCTCATGGAGGCAGGCTCGGTCACGCTCGAAGAGCTGGCGCAGCGATTCAACGTGTCCAAGATGACCATCCATCGCGATCTCGATGATCTCGAGAGTGCCGGCATGTTGCGAAAGGTGCGCGGCGGGGCGTCGATCGAGACGAGCCTGCAGTTCGAGAGCGATTATCGTTACCGCGAGCGGCGAGACGCCGAAGAGAAACGGTGCATTGCGCGTGCGGCGGCCGATCTGATCGAACCGGGCATGACCGTCTTGATCAATGACGGTACGACTGCGGGACTCCTTGCCGAGCTTCTGCCGGAAAAGCGGCCGCTGACCGTGATCACCAACAACATGGCTGCGATCGGCGCGCTCTGGAATGCCAATGGCATCAACCTGCTCGCCCTCGGTGGCAACTACTCCCGAAAGTTCAACGGTTTCTTCGGTCTGGTGACGGAAGAAAGCCTCATGCGGTTACGGGCGGATGTATCCTTCATCTCGGCTCCGGCCGTCAGCGGCATGGCCTGTTTTCACATGGACCACGAAGTGGTGCGCACAAAGCGTCTGATGATTTCGTGTGGCGCGCGCTCTTATCTCCTGGTCGATCACCAGAAGTTCGGGCGCACCGCGCTGCACCACCTGGCCAATCTGACCGAATTCGAAGCGATCATTACAGGCGCTGCGCTGGAGCGGAGCATTTCGGCACCCTTGGTGGATGCGGGCATCCGCTTGATTTCAGTGGGAGAGGAGAGAACTCATGAGCAATAAGCCCTTCTGGATCGGTACGAGCTGGAAGATGAACAAGACCCTTGCAGAGGCGCGCGCCTTTGCCGATGGCCTGATTGCTGCCGAGGGCGATGCAGACCCACGCTTTCAGCGTTTCGTGATCCCGCCGTTCACCGCGATCCGCGAGGTCAAGGCGATGCTCGTCGGCACCTCGGTCAAGGTCGGGGCGCAGAACATGCATTGGGAGGATCGCGGCGCGTGGACAGGCGAAGTCTCGCCTCTGATGCTGGTCGATTGCGGCATGGATATCGTCGAGCTCGGCCATTCGGAGCGTCGAGAGCATTTCGGCGAGACCGATGAGACGGTCGGCCTGAAGGTCGAAGCGGCGGTGCGGCATGGCCTGATACCGCTGATCTGTATTGGTGAGACGCTGGCCGATCGCGAAAGCGGACATGCAGACGAGGTGCTTGCGACCGAAGTGAAGGGTGCGCTTCAGGCGCTGTCGCCGGAACAGCGGGCAGCGCCGATCCTGCTCGCCTATGAGCCGGTCTGGGCGATTGGCGAACGCGGCATTCCCGCACGGGCGGACTATGCCGACGAGCGCCAATCCAAAATCATTGCGGTGGCCGAAAGCATTTTGGGCCGCCGGATACCCTGCCTCTATGGCGGCTCGGTCAATCCCGGCAATTGCGCCGAACTGGCGGCGTGCCCGCATGTAGACGGGCTCTTCATCGGGCGCTCGGCCTGGAACGTCTCAGGATACCTGGACATTCTGGCACGGGTCGGCGCGGCAATCTGATCAACCCATCGCAGCGTTTCGCTGCAAACAAGGAGAAATGTCATGAAACTTGCAATCGCAGGCGATAGCGCCGGAACCGGTCTTTCGCACGTACTCGCCGAGTATCTCAAGGACAAGCACGAGGTCACCGAGCTTTCCAAGAACCCTGAAGGTTCCGATGAGTTCTACGCTGGTCTCTCGGACCGTGTGGCATCTGCGCTTCTGCGTGGTGAATATGATCGGGCAATCCTGGTCTGCGGCACCGGCATCGGCGTCTGCATCTCGGCCAACAAGGTCCCGGGTATCCGCGCAGCACTCTGCCACGACACCTATTCGGCTGAACGCGCCGCATTGTCCAACAATGCGCAGATCATCACGATGGGTGCACGCGTGATCGGAACCGAAGTGGCAAAGTCGATTGCCGACGCCTACCTGGCGCAGACTTTCGACGAACAGGGACGCAGCGCCTCGAACGTTGCGGCTATCAACGAGCTGGATGCGAAATACCACGACTGAGTCGTGCAGCATTCCGGCCGATGAACCGAAGTGATTAAAGCGGCTCTTCCACGCGCCTTGATGGTCCGTGGAGGAGCCGTTTGCGTTGTGCGCCCTGGCGAAACTTATGTTGTACGGCGTGCTGTAGCGCGACTTGGAAATAGGGTCTTGCATGCGTGGGGTCAGCGGTCGACACTCACCCGCGGTTACGAGGAACGGTGCGCCGGAATGGGAGCGGCGAGCCATCCCTTCGTTCAAACATTGCGGGAGGAGCGCCATGGACGGGACAAAGCAGGTCGATCTCAATTTTTCGCTGAGCGGCAAGATCGCTCTCGTTACCGGCGGAGGCTCGGGTATCGGCAGCGCCATCGCGTCTGCCTTTGCCGTGAAAGGTGCGGTCATCGGCGTGATCGACGTGAATGAAGGCGCGGCGAAATCCAAGGCGGACGAGCTTGGCGGCCGCGCAAGGTCATTCGTTTGCGATGTCTCCGACCCGCAATCGGTCGGCGATATGGTCGCGGCTGCGGAGGCGGCTTTCGGCCATATCGATATCGTCGTGAACAGTGCCGGCGTTGTCATGCTTGCGCCGGCCGAGGACCTGCCGATCGATTTCTGGGACAGGACGATCGACATAAACCTCAAGGGCACGTTCCTCGTTTCACAGGCAGTCGGACGCGTGATGATCGGGGCGGGGAGGGGAGGCAAGATCATCAACCTTGCTTCTCAGGCAGGTACTGTCGCGATCGATCAGCATGTCGCCTACTGCGCCTCCAAATTCGGAGTTATCGGCCTGTCGAAAACCTTGGCCCCCGAGTGGGGAAAGCACGGCATCAACGTCAACACCATTTCGCCGACTGTCGTTCTGACCGAACTGGGCAAGAAGGCATGGGACGGGCCACGCGGAGAAGCCTTGAAGCAACGCATTCCCTCCGGCCGTTTTGCCTTTCCGGAAGAGATCGCGGCAGCCGCCGTCTTTCTGGCATCGAACGGTGCCGACATGATCAACGGCGCCGATCTTCTGGTCGATGGCGGCTACACGATTATCTGATTGTCTCGAGGGAATTTCTGGGATCGTCGTTCAAACCGTTCGCCTAAAGACTGCCAACAAATAATCTCGGGGAATGTCGAAATCGCTGCGGCCTGATCGTCTTTAAATCGGAGCTACGCGGCGCTCGGACGCAGCGTATTCCGAAAGCAGTCTCGGATGGGGAGGATGAGCAGGCATGAGTTCTGGCTATCGTTGGGTTATCGTTGCAGCTGGCGCACTGATGAGCTGCGTCGCTATCGGTGCGATGTTTTCCCTGGCAATCTTCCTGGAACCGATGGCCGCGGCCACCCATTGGTCGCGCGCGGGCATATCGAGCGCGATGACGCTGAATTTTCTCGTCATGGGCGTTGGAGGTTTCGCTTGGGGCGCGGCAAGCGATCGCTTCGGTGCTCGCCCGGTCGTGCTGATCGGAGCGGCGCTCCTCGGTCTTGCCCTCGTTCTGGCAAGCAGCGCTCAGTCCTTGCTCGAATTCCAGCTGATTTACGGGATATTGGTCGGTCTCTCCGCCAGCGCTTTCTTCGCGCCGATGATTGCCGCAACGACCGCGTGGTTCGACGAGAACCGCAGTCTTGCGGTCTCATTGGTCTCCGCCGGCATGGGCGTTGCGCCGATGACGATTTCACCTTTCGCGCGATGGCTGATCCTGAATTACGGCTGGCAGACCGCGATGTTCTCGATCGGCATCGTGGCCTGGGCTCTTCTCTTGCCGGCCGCCCTCCTCGTGCGAAACCCGCCCGTTCTTGCAAAAGAAATCTCGATGGCGGAGCCGGCCGCAGCGGGCGACAAGATGCCGCTTTCGCAGGTCTTCACCTCGCCGCAGTTCATCGTTCTGGGATTGACCTTCTTTGCCTGCTGTGCCGCCCATTCGGGGCCGATCTTCCATATGGTCAGCTACGCTACGATCTGCGGCGTCGCCCCCATGGCTGCCGTCAGCATCTACAGCGTCGAAGGCCTGGCGGGTCTGGGCGGACGGCTCCTCTACGGCACGCTTGCAGACAAATTCGGGGTGAAGCCGGTTCTGGTTGCAGGCCTCCTTGTGCAGGCGCTTGCGCTGGCGACCTATCTGACGGTCAGCAGGCTTGGCGAATTCTATGCCTTGGCCGTGGTTTTCGGCAGCGCCTATGGCGGCGTCATGCCGCTCTACGCGGTCCTCGCCCGCGAATATTTCGGCGGTCGTGTCATCGGCACGGTGTTTGGCGCCGCCACTATGCTGTCAAGTATCGGAATGGCCATCGGCCCGTTGATCGGCGGCTGGATCTTCGACACTTTCGCCAATTATTCCTGGCTCTTTATCGGCTCGGCCATGGTTGGGCTCGGAGCAGCAGCAATCGCGCTTGCCTTCCCGCCGCTGCCACAGGCGCGGCTTCAACAGGCCTGATGATATAGCGGCTGCCTTGCCAAAGCCGATATTGACAGAAGGGTAAAGGAAGCCGAAGCTTATGGCGAGAAAGGCAAGAAGCGAGGTGCGCTTGCCGAAGCCTGCAAGAGGCAGACACAGTGAAAACTCGGTGCCGTCGACCTGACGGCGACTGAGACTGCGCTCTCCGAACTCAAATCGGCCGCCGCCGGTACCAAGCCGACGTAGTCGAGGCAAAGGCCACGCTCCGAGCCGGACCGCCAGCAAGTTGGCGACGCCGCCAACAAGGTTGCGGCAATTGGCTGAACATGATGTGCAGCCAGGAGTTCGATAGATGACAGAAAACAAGGCCTCCCACGATACAGGCCCCGAGCCGGAGACGAGCGGTTCGGAGTTGTCAAATTCCTCCGCCGAGGATCTCGCAGTAGAATTGGCCGCGGTGAAGGACCGACTGGTGGAAGTGCTGGCCGATCAAAAACACGCTCATGCGCAGGCCCGGCGTGACCGCGACGAGGCGGTGCGACACGCCGCCGCGATCTTTGCACGCGACTTGCTATCGTCAATCGACAATCTGGAACGGACGATCAGGAGCGTGCCGGAAGACAAACTCTACGATCCCGTTGTCGCCAATCTCATGGCAGGCGTCGACGCAACGCGGCGAGCGCTACTGGACACTTTTTGCCGGCACGGCATAAAACGCATCGAACCGCTCGGCGAACGGTTCAATCCCCATCTGCACAAGGCGCGCTTCGAAACTGCCGATTCACGTCACCCTCAGGGGACCGTGACAAGGGTGATCCAGCCCGGCTATCTGCACCAGGGCCACCTTCTGCGACCGGCGGTGGTGGCGGTGAACAGGCTGCGCGATTCGCCTCCGGATTATTTGGCGACGGAGACGACCGAGACAGCGGCATCCGTTACCACGACCTTCTGACTGCCGATTTCGGCGCTTTCCGCAAGGCACGATGGACCGCTGTCATGCTGGCGTTCCGCCTTTTGGCACGTTTGTTGCACCGTAAATGCAGGCAAGTGATACTAAAGGTGCGCTCATCAGTCGCCCATTTAATGCTAGTATCGAACTCGCATCGCTATCGGGCGTAGAGCGGGTTTCAATCAGCAAGCGACATTCGTTTGACATTCGAGTGAATTTCGTTCTAACTGTGTTTACTTTCGTTTGTATTTGTTTTGTACAAGCAAGAGGGAGCTCAAGGGGATGAGCGAGTTTGGGGGTCTGCAGCATTCAAAGATTGGGACGGCGGTAGCTGCCACTAAGGCTGCCGTATGGCTAAGCGCGGTTCGGCAATAGTAGCCACTGTGTATCGCGGCCGCATGCGCGCGTGGCTGCTCGTTCCATCTTTGCATAGGCATGATGACGCTGGAAAAGGTGGAGAATAGGTTGTGCTGGGGATCTGGGAGGATCCCCAGCACCGGAAAAACCAAGGCAAGCGAATTGAAGGAGTGCATCGCCGTGCAGGCGGGCTGACGCGCCCGCAGCAGATGGCTTGTGGTCTTGTGGATTGAGGAGGCGCAGACCGGAATGCTTGAACTGAAAGATGTCGCCAAGACGGTGGGCGGTGAATGCCATATTCACCCGACCAATCTCGTCCTGGAGCGCGGGACGCTAAACGTGATGCTGGGACCGACATTGTCCGGCAAGACGTCGCTGATGCGCCTGATGGCCGGTCTCGACAAGCCGACTTCCGGATCGGTGTATTTCGATGGTGTGGATGTTACCGGCGTCCCCGTGCAGAAACGGGCGATCGCGATGGTCTACCAACAGTTCATCAACTATCCGACCCTGACCGTATATGAGAATATTGCCTCTCCCATGCGCATATCGGGCAAGGATAGCGCGACGATCGATCGCGAGGTCCGCAAGGCTGCCGAACTTCTGAAGCTGACGCCCTATCTCGATCGAACGCCCCTCAATCTTTCCGGCGGCCAGCAGCAGCGCACCGCGCTTGCCCGTGCGCTCGTGAAGAATGCAAAGCTTGTTCTCCTCGACGAACCCCTGGCGAACCTCGATTACAAGCTCCGGGAGGAGCTGCGGGAGGAGCTGCCGAAAATCTTTGCCGCCTCGGGCGCGATCTTCGTCTATGCGACGACCGAACCCTCCGAGGCCCTGCTGCTTGGCGGGAATACCGCGACACTCAGCGAAGGTCGGATAACCCAGTTTGGGCCGACTATCGGTATCTACCGCGATCCGGGCGATCTGGTGACCGCGGAAACCTTTGCGGACCCACCGCTTAATCTCCTGCAGGTCGTCAAGACTGGCAGCGCCTTCAATCGCGATGGCTCTGCCGTCTTCTCCGTCCCTTCGCATCTGGCAAGGATAGGGGACGGGCCTCTGACGATCGCATTTCATCCCCATCATCTCGGGCTTACTCCGCAAACCGAAACCGCCGCGAAGCTTCGTATCCGCTCGCTTGTGTCGGAAATCACCGGATCGGAGAGCTTCGTGCATTTGGATAATGGAGGCGTGCGCTGGATCATGCTTGCTCATGGCATTCACGACATCGATCCGGACACGGAAATCGACGTCTACGTCGATACGCGTCATCTGATGGCGTTTGATGCGACCGGTCGCGCGCTCGTCGCCGCGCCACAGGCCGCGTGAGGGGGAGATCATGGCAAGGATCACGCTCGATCACATCAGGCACGCCTACAGTCCCTTCCCGAAATCCGACAAGGATTATGCGCTGAGGGAGGTCGACCACGAATGGGCCGACGGTGGAGCCTATGCCCTGCTCGGACCCTCGGGCTGCGGAAAGACGACGCTGCTCAATATCATTTCCGGCCTCGTCCAGCCGTCGCATGGACGCATCCTGTTCGATGGCAAGGACGTTACCGATCTCTCGACGCAGCAGCGCAACATCGCACAGGTGTTTCAGTTTCCCGTCATCTACGACACGATGACCGTGTACGACAATCTTGCATTTCCGCTGCGCAACCGTGGGATCGCGGAGCCGGAAGTCGATCGGCGCGTGCGGGAAATCCTCGAGATGATCGATCTTTCCGGATGGGCAAAGCGGCGCGCCCGGGGCCTGACGGCCGACCAAAAACAGAAGATTTCGCTTGGACGCGGCCTTGTTCGTTCGGATGTCAACGCGATCCTTTTCGATGAGCCGCTGACCGTCATTGATCCCCATATGAAGTGGGTCCTGCGCTCGCAGCTCAAGAGATTGCATAAGCAGTTTGGTTTCACGATGGTCTACGTGACCCACGACCAGACGGAAGCCCTGACGTTCGCCGAAAAGGTGGTTGTCATGTATGACGGGCAGATCGTGCAGATCGGCACGCCGGCCGAATTGTTCGAGCGGCCACGCCACACGTTCGTGGGCTATTTCATCGGCTCTCCAGGCATGAATTGCATGCCTGCCAGCGTCGATGGCCACGCCGTCCGCGTCGGAAATGAAACGCTGTCGCTGGATTACGCGCCGAAGGTCGGCGGCGCCAAAAAGACGGAATTGGGCATAAGGCCGGAATTCATCCGGATCGGCCGCCAGGGAATGTCGGTCAAGATCAACAAGGTTGAAGACATAGGGCGGCTAAAAATCGTGCGCGCTCAGTTCGCAGGCATGCCGCTAACTGTAGTCGCGTCCGAAGACGCCGATATTCCGGCCGATGCCAAGGTCACCTTCGATCCGTCGGCGATAGGTATCTACGCCGATTCCTGGCGCGTCGGCAGGGAGGCTTAGACCCATGGATAAGACATGGAACAACAAGGCCTGGTTTTTCGTCCTGCCGATGCTGCTGCTCGTCGCCTTTTCGGCGGTTGTGCCGCTGATGACCGTGGTGAACTATTCGATGCAGGATACGTTCGGCAACAACCAGTTCTTCTGGGCCGGTACGGACTGGTTCACCCAGTTGCTTGCCTCATCGCGCTTCTGGGCCTCCATGGGTCGCAACCTGATCTTCTCGGCGATCATCCTCGCCATCGAGGTGCCGCTCGGGATCTTCATCGCGCTCAACATGCCCAAGAAGGGGTTTGGCGTGCCAGTTTGCCTGGTGCTCATGGCGCTTCCGCTGCTCATACCGTGGAACGTGGTCGGCACGATCTGGCAGGTGTTCGGCAGAAACGATATCGGGCTGCTCGGCTACTACGTTAATGCCCTCGGGATAGACTTCAATTATGTTCAGAACCCGTTCGACGCCTGGGTCACGGTCATCCTGATGGATGTCTGGCATTGGACAAGCCTGGTCGTGCTCTTGTGCTACGCAGGCCTGGTATCGATCCCCGACGCCTACTACGAGGCGGCCAAAATCGACGGCGCTTCCGGATGGTCGGTCTTCCGCTACATCCAGCTGCCGAAGATGAAGCGCGTCCTGCTGATCGCCGTTCTGCTGCGCTTCATGGACAGTTTCATGATCTACACCGAGCCTTTTGTCGTGACCGGCGGCGGGCCTGGCAATTCGACCACGTTCCTATCGATCGATCTCGTCAAGACGGCGCTCGGCCAATTCGACCTTGGGCCTGCTGCTGCCATGTCCCTCGTCTACTTCCTCATCATCCTGCTTCTGTCGTGGGTGTTCTACACCGTCATGACGACCTACGACGCGGAGGGCTGAAACCATGTCCGTAAGCCAAGGGACGACCAATGTGGAGCGCCACACCACAAACGGCAAAACGGGCACGGCGCATCTCGCCCAGGATCTGCCGCGCAACGAGGTCCGCCGCATGAGGCGGGAGGGTTCGCGGTTCGGTTGGCTGGTGCCGACGATCTACATCATCATCCTGCTTTTACCGATCTACTGGCTCATCAATATGAGCTTCAAGACCAACGAGGAGATCGTAAACTCGCTGACGCTCTACCCGCATGCGCCGACATTGCGGAACTACATCATCATCTTCACGGAAAAGGCCTGGTATTCCGGCTACATCAATTCGATCATCTATGTCGTTATGAACATGGTGATTTCCCTTTGTGCGGCCCTGCCGGCGGCATACGCCTTTTCACGCTACCGGTTCCTCGGTGACAAGCATCTGTTCTTCTGGCTTCTGACGAACCGGATGGCGCCGCCTGCCGTCTTCGCGCTGCCCTTCTTCCAGCTCTACTCGGCCTTCGGCCTGATCGACACCCATATTGCCGTGGCGCTCGCCCATTGCCTCTTCAATGTCCCGCTCGCTGTCTGGATCCTCGAAGGCTTCATGTCCGGTGTCCCCAAGGAGATCGATGAGACGGCCTATATCGACGGTTATTCGTTCCCGCGCTTCTTTCTGAAGATCTTCGGGCCGATGATCGCAAGCGGCATCGGCGTCGCAGCCTTCTTCTGCTTCATGTTCTCGTGGGTGGAACTCTTGCTCGCCAGAACGCTGACCACGACAGACGCCAAGCCGATTGCAGCGACGATGACGCGCACTGTGTCGGCCTCGGGCATGGATTGGGGGCTTCTCGCCGCGGCCGGGGTGCTGACGCTCATCCCGGGTGCGCTCGTCATCTACTTTGTCCGCAACTACATCGCCAAGGGCTTCGCGCTGGGGAGGGTGTGAGAATGAACCTCGACTTCACCTGGATGGCCTGGACCTGGCCGACCGCGATCTTCTTTGTCGTGATTGCGCTTCTGATCCTCAGCATGGGGGTCTGGGAATATGTATCGCCGGGCGGAAATCCGCGCATCGGCCTGCTGCGCTTCAAGACGACGCGCGGCGACCGGCTGTTCGTGTCGCTGCTCGGCGCCGCTTTCATTCATCTCGCATGGCTGGGTTTGGTGGGGCCCAACCTGTGGTGGGCTCTCGCCATCTCGGTCATCTACGCCATCGGCGTGTTCCGTTACGTGTGAGGCAAATCAATACAGATGGCCGGGGGTACTGGTCGCCTGGAGCATGAAACTGCAATCGCAAACCCTGGGAGGAAATTATGCGAAAGCAATTATTGATGACGACGGCAATTGGGCTGCTTGCGCTATCGGGGATAGCGCATGCGGGAATGAACGAGGCAAAGACATTCCTCGACAAGGAAATCGGCGATCTGTCGACCCTTTCCAGGGCGGACCAGGAAAAGGAAATGCAATGGTTCGTCGATGCGGCCAAGCCTTTCCAGGGGATGGAAATCAAGGTCGTTTCCGAAACATTGACCACGCATAAATACGAATCCGAGGTCCTGGCGCCTGCATTTACGGCAATCACCGGCATCAAGGTGACCCACGACGTCATTCAGGAGGGAGACGTCGTCGAGAAGATCCAGACACAGATGCAGACGGGGCAAAACCTCTATGACGGCTGGGTCAACGATTCCGACCTGATCGGCACGCATTGGCGCTACAAGCAGGTCCGAAACCTCAGCGACTGGATGGAGGGCGAAGGCAAGGACGTCACCAATCCCGGGCTGGACATCAAGGACTTCATCGGCACATCGTTCACGACGGCGCCGGACAAGAAGCTCTACCAACTGCCCGACCAACAGTTCGCCAACCTCTATTGGTTCCGCTACGATTGGTTCAACGACGAGAAGAACAAGGCCGACTTCAAGGCGAAGTATGGCTACGACCTCGGCGTTCCCGTCAACTGGTCTGCCTATGAGGATATCGCGCAATTCTTCACCGGCCGCGATGTGAACGGCAAGAAGGTCTTCGGCCATATGGACTATGGCAAGAAGGATCCGTCGCTCGGATGGCGCTTCACCGACGCCTGGCTGTCGATGGCCGGCAACGGCGACAAGGGTCTGCCGAACGGCCTTCCGGTCGACGAGTGGGGCATCAAGGTCGACGAGAATTCTCGTCCGGTCGGCTCCTGCGTTGCGCGCGGCGGCGACACCAACGGTCCGGCTGCAGTCTACTCGATCCAGAAATATCTCGACTGGATCAAGGGCTATGCTCCGCAGGAATCGCAGGGCATGACCTTCTCGGAATCAGGCCCGGTTCCTGCACAGGGCAATATCGCTCAGCAGATCTTCTGGTACACGGCCTTTACGGCCGACATGGTCAAGCCCGGACTGCCGGTCATGAACGACGATGGCACGCCGAAGTGGCGCATGGCTCCGTCGCCGCATGGCGTCTACTGGAAAGAAGGCATGAAACTCGGTTATCAGGACGTGGGCTCCTGGACGCTGATGAAATCGACGCCGACCGACCGCGCCAAGGCCGCCTGGCTCTACGCGCAGTTCGTGACCTCGAAGACGGTGGATGTGAAGAAGAGCCATGTCGGCCTCACCTTCATCCGCGAATCCACCATCCGCGACAAGAGCTTCACCGAGCGGGCGCCGAAACTCGGCGGTCTCATCGAGTTCTATCGCTCGCCGGCCCGCGTGCAGTGGTCGCCGACGGGAACGAACGTGCCTGATTATCCGAAGCTGGCACAGCTTTGGTGGCAGGCCGTCGGCGACGCGGCCTCCGGAGCGAAGGATGCGCAGGGTGCGATGGACTCGCTGTGCTCCGAACAGGAAAAGGTGCTGCAACGTCTGGAACGGGCAGGGGTCCAGGGTGACATCGGACCGAAGCTGGCCGATGAGCACGATCTTGCCTACTGGAACGCCGATGCTGTCAAGAAAGGCAATCTGGCGCCGCAGCTGAAGATCGAGAACGAAAAAGAAAAGCCGATCACGGTGAACTACGACGAGCTTGTCAAGAGCTGGCAGTCCTCCAACTAAGCAATGCATTGCAGGGCGGGCTCACAATCCACCCTGCAACGACATCGTCCGGCTGAACTCACACTAGGCATTCGTGTCGCACCAACGCCCGCCAAGCACCAGGCCGGCAGCAAATATCCGTTCCTCGGCTAAGACCCTTTCGCCGACGACATCCTCGAGTTCGATTTTTCCCCTCCGCAGATCCAATATGCTGGCGTCGCCGGCGCTCCCGGGCTTGAGGCTGCCCAGATCCGGCCGCTGCAAGGCCTTTGCCGCGTTCACGGTCGAAGCGGCGATGACTTCGGAGAGGGGTCTGCCCAATGCCAGGAATTTCGAGAGGGTCGTGACCTGGTCATAGGCTGGCCCATTGATACTGAGCGAGTGGATATCTGACGAAATCGTGTCCGGCATAAAGCCGGCTGCCAGCATGGCCCGTGCCGTCTTCCAGGAAAACGAGCCCATGCCGTGACCTATGTCGAAAAGAACCCCTCTTTCGCGGGCGGCCAGCACCTCGTCCTTGACCTTGCCCTGTCCGGTGACGGGTGAATTCGGAAAGGGACGGAAGCAATGCGTCAGCACATCGCCGCGCCGCAGCTTTGAAACCACGGCTTCATAGGTTGGCGGCGGTTCGTCGATATGCACCATCAGCGGCAACCCGGTCTCATCAGCCACCTGAAGCGCGATATCGAGTGGTGCGATACCGTTCGCTCCGCTTGTATGGCGACCGACACGCACCTTTATGCCGACGATGACGTCACGGTTGGCGTTGGCGGTCTCGACGGCATCCTGCGCGGCCAGCAGCCGAAGATCCTGGCTCTCGCCGACGGCGACGTTTCGCGAAAAGCCAAAAATTCCCGCGAAGGAGATGTGCAGGTAGACCAGGATGCGGACCTGGCTTTGCGCGATCACGTGTTTCCGGAAGCCTGGAAAATTACCCGGCCCGGCGCTGCCGGTATCGACGCAGGTGGAAACGGCGCTCGCCCGCGCGAACGCGTCGGCATCGACACCCAGAGAGGTTCCGCCCCAATAGACATGCGTATGAAGATCGATCAGCCCCGGCGTGACAATACGGCCGGATACATCTCGGACTTCCTTGCCGGCCAGATCTTCGCCGATCGCGGCCACCTTGCCGTCAGCAAAGGCCACGTCGGCAACCCCATCGATATTCTGCGAGGGGTCGATAACTCGGCCATTCCTGAGAACAAGATCATAGGTCACAAGCAACTCCTCCAGCTTGCAATATCAAGATGCCGGCGCCAGCGCCCAAAAAGGGTAATCGCGAGCGACGGCTGAATTGGGAAGGCAACGCGAATCCGAACGGAGAAATGCTGGTTATCGCTTCTTCAGCCACTTCTTGGCGACGCGGCAGGCCATCGTATAGGCCGGATCGAAGACATTGCCGACATCGTAGCGGACGACCTGGCCGAGCAGATGGCTGGCCGCCGTCTTGTCCAGACCATAGTCGGCGCCGAGCCAGGACAGCATTTCGCTGGTGGCATGCTGGAGCGCCTGATCGAGCGGTCGGGCGTTGCCGACGGTGAAAATATCATCCGCCGTCTCGCCGCGCGGCCAGACCATCGCTCTGTTTTTCTCGACGCTCAGGCGAACAGCGACTTCGAACGTGGTCTCGATACCGGTGCCGACGATCTCGCCGTCACCCTGCACCGCATGGCAGTCGCCAAGGAAGAACAATGCGCCGGGCGCCGATACGGGGAACCACATCGTCGCGCCGGGACCGAGCAGCCGGTAATCCATGTTGCCGCCGTATTCCCCGCTGGTCGCGGTCGATATCGCCTGTCCAAGCGATGGTGCGACACCAAAACAGCCGATCATCGGCGCCAGCGGCAACACCAGGTCCTCGAGACCGGCGACCGGCTCGGCAAGCGATACGGTCAAAGCCTCACGATCGATCCGCCAAATCACGCTGTCGCGCGGCGGCAAGGTCCGAACATCTTCGGGGTCGACGACGTTGGCCGAAACCACGCTCCCGGTGAAGCCCGTGTCGCGTGTCGGAACCATGGAGAGTATCTCCACCTTCAGCGCATCGCCCTTTTCTGCGCCTTCGACGAATATGGGGCCGTTCATCGGATTGGGGCCGGATGCCTGCCGGACGCCATTCTTGTCGAAGCCGGCGGCGTCGAGCGTCTCGGTGACGATGGTATCACCATCGGCGATGTGCAATGCGGGCGATAGACTGCCGAGCACATTATGGTAGCTGCTGGGAACAAGGCGATGCAGGGTCAAGGTGGCCTCCGGGGTTGTATCAGGCTCATGCTGTCTATTCCGAATCCAGCCTAGGCGAAAAGCGCATATTTGGACGATATCGGCTTATTATCGATTTGATGATCGGCAGGCGGATAACGAGGAGCGTTCACGGATCGCCGCCGTCCGCGGCTGCGGACGACAAAGGCCGGAACGAAGCTCGCGCCGGCCTTTCTCGTCTTGGCTGACGTCTACTGTGCGGGCGCTGCAGGTGCCGGCGTAGCCGGTGCCGGGGTGGCGGGCGCTGCAGGCGGGGTCGCCGGTGCCGTCGTGGTTGCCGGTTGGTTCGTGGTCGTTTGAGCCGGCGGGCTGACCGGTGGCGTTGCTGTGCGCGGCCACATTGACCAGGCGACGGCTGCGATCACGATGACAGCTGCGATTACGCCCCACATCCTCCAGGATTGGTCATGCACGGGCGTCGATTTCAGATCAGGTCGGTTGAAGTCGTTTGCCATTTGACACTCCTCCTCTCGATGTAAACACCATGGACGTGCAAATGTTCCGCGTAGCGTCGGCCGATCACGATTACCTTGTCGTGCGTTCGATAGGTCAAACGGGGTGATGGCCAAAAAGAGACCCGCCGAAGCGGGTCAATGCAAATGTGTGCGCGTACAACTTACAATTCGCGCTTGGGTCAGAATGACACCAAGAAAGTGAATATACCGTTAAGGCGCTAATGCTTTGCCTTGAGCCGGTTTCGATGAGCAGCCTGCTTTGCGCGATTGCCACACATTGCCATGCTGCACCATCTGCGCGCATGGCCTCGCGTGTGGTCCGCAAACAGCAATGTGCAGGCCGGCCCTTCGCATGCCTTGACGTTGGAGAAATCCTCTTCGCAAACAAATTTCGCCATCGCTTCGCCGATCGGCAGAAGCAGGGATTCCGGCGAACGCCACCGCCGCGTCGTCTTGAACGCCAGACCGCCGGGATCGGTTTGGCTCACGAGCTGCATGAATTTCTCATCGCGCTCAAGCAGGCGATTAAGCGGTCCCAGTTCGCCGATGTCCTTGGCCGCAAGCGGCTTGCCCTTGCGATCTCGCACGAAGCCTCTGAACCACTCGCGCAGGCTTCGTGCCTGAGCCGCGACGCTGTCCAGTTCCCCCGGCATGGCCTGTGCCCGTAAGGCTTCGAGCGTTTCGGTTGCTACGAGATCAGCCTGCTGCAGCCAGGCGATGAGCCCATCGCCGTTATCGATCCAGTCAATGGGCGTGTCGATCGGCGTGGCAATCGAATTCAGGAAATCCAGACCGAGTGCATCGGCAATGAATATGGCGGGTGGGCGGTGATCAGGCATCTCGGGATCCTCAGGCGCGTTCGTCCAATGTGCTGACTCATAAATAACCACTCTGAAGCCTCTTGACAAGTTACATCTACCGTATGTAACCTGACTGCATCAACCAAAGCGGTTACTGAAGGTGACGCCTGAAGGCGTCTTTTGGAAGCGACGAACCGACGAAAGGAACGGGAAATGGGAACGAACAAGGTGAGTGTGGTCCTTGCACACGGCGCTTGGGCCGATGGATCAAGCTGGAGCAAGGTGATCGGCCCGCTGAAGGCGGAAGGCATGGATGTCGTTGCTGCCCCTCTGCCGCTGACCTCGCTTCAGGACGACCTGGCAGCGCTTGAGCGGACGCTGCAGCGGATCGACGGCCCGGTTGTCCTCGTTGGCCACGCCTATGCGGGTGCGGTCGTAGCGTCGACCGACAACGACAAGGTGAGGGCACTGGTCTATATTGCGGGCTTGGCTCCTGATGAGGGCGAAACCGTTGCCGATGTTTTCTATCGCGCCGAGCCCCATCCGCAGGCCCCCAAGCTGGCTCCGGGTGATGACGGCATCATCTGGTTCCCAAATGATGCCTTCGCTGCGGCTTTTGCGCCGAATGCCTCTTCTGAAGAGCTGGATGTCCTAGCTGCGGTTCAACGCCCGATCGCTGTTGCCTGCATCAGCACGCCGGTCGGACAACCGCTCTGGAAGAGCCGGCCGAGCTGGTTCCTGGTGGCCGAACAGGATCGGATGATCGCGGTGGAGACGCAGCAGTTCATGGCAGACAGGATGAAGGCGCAAGTGCGGTCGCATCCTGTTGATCATACGCCGAGCGTCACGGCGCCAGGGGTGGTCAGGGACATCATCCTTGAAGCGGTGCATAACGTCGCGGCCGATTGAGCGGAGGTGAAGTCGATGCTGGATCACAAGACAAGCGTTGAACGCCTCGGCGCGTTCTCCGACGCTGTGATTGCCGTGATCATCACGATCATGGTGCTGGAACTCAAGGCGCCTGAGAGTTCAACATTCGCGGCCCTCGGGCCGCTATGGCCGACAGCGGTGAGTTATGCGGTCAGCTATCTCTTCATCGCAATAATCTGGGTGAACCACCATCATCTGCTTCGCTTCGTCCACCATGTGACAACCCGTTTGATATGGATGAATTTCGCCCATTTGTTCGTCGTGGCATTGGTACCCTTTGCCACGAGCTGGATTGCGCGGACGGAACTGGCTGCCGCTCCGGTTGCGATCTACGCGGCAATTTTCGTCTTTGTGAACATCGCCTATGTCGTGTTCGAACGGGAAATAGTGGTCCAGGCGGATCCGGAGCAGTTGTCGCCAAGAGCTCGATCGATCGCCCGCCTCAGGTCGCTCACAACGCTGACAATCTTCGCTGGCGCCGGCCTGGTATCCGTTGTGGCTCCGCTTCTGGGGTTTGCCCTGATCTGCTGCGCCCTCGTCTTCTACTTGCGTCCAGATATTCCCGAAATAGGCAAGGTTTCGAGGGAAACCCACGCCAAGGGATGACGCTCCGCTGACAGCGATCATCGATCGTACCCTCGTGCTAAAATAACCTCTATAACATCACATAAGAAGTTACTTAATCGCCCCTTAAACCCAACACTTGGAGGAAATGCCATGATTACCACCAAATATCAGACTGCGATGATTGACGGACTGAAAGTCTTTTATCGCGAGGCAGGGCCTGCCAACGCGCCCAAGCTCTTGTTGCTGCACGGGTTCCCGAGCGCAGGCCACATGTTCCGGGACCTCATCCCGCTTCTCGCCGATCGATTCCACATCGTCGCGCCAGATCTGCCGGGATTCGGCCAGACGGATATGCCGTCGCGCGAGCAATTCACCTACACGTTTGACAACATCGCCACCGTTATCGAACGCTTCACCGAGGTGATCGGCTTCGATCGCTTTGCGGTCTACGTGTTCGATTACGGCGCGCCGACCGGTTTCCGGCTGGCAATGCGTCATCCCGAGCGGATCACGGCAATCATCTCACAGAACGGCAACGCTTATGAGGAAGGGCTGAGCGATGGATGGAACCCCATTCGCGCCTATTGGCAGGACCCTTCGCCCGCAAACCGCGAAGCTCTGAGGGGCATGCTGACGCCGGAGACCACCAATTTTCAATATACGCATGGCGTCCCGGATACGGCGACCGTATCTCCGGACGGCCAGTCGCTGGATAATTTCTATATGATGCGCGCGGGCGCGGCGGACGTCCAGCTGGATCTGTTCGGCGACTACAAGAGCAACGTCGCACTCTATCCGGCATTCCAGAACTACTTCCGGACCCACCAGCCGCCTTTCCTTGCCGTGTGGGGCAACAACGATCCGTTCTTCCTGCCGCGCGGTGCAGAGGCGTTTAAACGGGACATTCCCGCTGCGGAGATACGCTTCTTCGATACAGGTCACTTTGCCCTGGAGACACACGCAGCGGAGATTGCGACAGTCATCCGAGACTTCCTGTCTCGCTAGTTCGCAACCCACTCGCCCTCACACCGTCGAAGGTTTGAGGGCGACTGACCTCATCGATGCTTAGGAACAGGGAAGCTTGAGATGTCAAACAGTGTTGCGGTCGTTACAGGCGCAAGCCAGGGTATCGGCCAATCCACCGCCATTCGATTGGCGCGAGATTTTTCGTCGATCGTGCTTGTCGCGCGGGACCGGACGAAGTTGGAGGAGACTGCCGCGGCGGTGAAGGCCGCCGGCGCTACGCCCCTCGTCATCGACTGCGATCTCTCGGATCCGCCGGCGGCCAAGGCCGTCGTGGACCAGGCGCTGGCAGAATTCGGTCGCATCGATGCCTTGCTGAACATTGCCGGCGCGGTTCCGCAGATCGATCTCTTCGATATGACCGATGAACAGTGGGACAACGGGCTCGCGCTCAAGCTTCACGGTGCGCGGCGGCTGACGATTGCGGCATGGCCGGCCTTGAAGGAAGCCAAGGGCTCCGTTGTCCTGATGTCGGGGAATTCAGCGCTGTTCCCGAAGGCGCCCTATGCGGCGGTCGGCACGATCAATGCGGCGATCGTGGCCTTGGCCAAGGCATTCTCCGATCGCGGCATTACCGATGGCGTCCAGGTTAACAGCGTCCTGCCCGGTCCGGTCATGACGGGGCGTCGTCGATCCTACCTGAAACATTGGGCTTCGATCCACGATATGACCGAGGAAGCAGCAACGCTGAAATTCCCTCAGGAGGCCGGAATAGCCCGATACGGTGAGCCAGAAGAAATTGCTGAGTTGATGGCGTTTCTTGTGTCGCCGGCCGCGCGCTGGATGACCGGATCAACGCTTCGCATGGATGGCGGCGAGGTCAAGTCGATCTAGGCTGGAGCGA
This sequence comes from Neorhizobium sp. P12A, assembly GCF_008365395.1. Taxonomy (NCBI): domain Bacteria; kingdom Pseudomonadati; phylum Pseudomonadota; class Alphaproteobacteria; order Hyphomicrobiales; family Rhizobiaceae; genus Neorhizobium; species Neorhizobium sp. P12A. The sequence goes on from NZ_QOVX01000013.1 coordinate 147,882, forward strand.
CCATTCAACGAATTGGGCCCCGTTTCGTAAGCAGAGCGGAATCATTGCTGGCACCGGGTGTCAGCGATTATGAAGAAATTCTTCGAGATGATCCGTGGCTGCTTTTGACGGGTCTCGGATATGGCCTGCTAAAAGCACGATGTGGCCCTCGCAAGTAACAGCGGTGGTTGGTCGACGCGGTGTTGAGTTAGTCCAATCCGGTCAACGTGGGTGCGATCTGGCCGAGACCGTTGCGTCCGAAGTAAGATTTTGCGTGGGGCAGGGCGCATTGCCTCTGTAATCGGAAAAGTTGCAAATTAAATTCCATTTTCCGTGAAAAATTATGGTAGCGCCACGCTGATGATATAGGCTAACTAAATGATTCAGACGGAGTTTTGCCCTTGATGAAATCGAGCCTCGAGCATCTGCCGGAACAGAAGCAGCGGGAACTCGCGCGGGTCGTCGAGATCATCCATGAGGAGTTCGAGGATGCCTTGAAGGGCAGCGAGGCGGAGTTCAAGAAGAAGGGGCGAATTTGGAAGATCATCCTGTTCGGTTCCTATGCCCGCGGCACCTGGGTCGAGGAACCGCACACGACGAAAGCCTACCGCTCCGACTACGATATCCTGATTATCGTCAACACGAAGAAGCTGACCGATCCGGAGTATTGGGAGGCGGCCAGAAGTCGACTAATGCACGACAGTGGAATCAACACGCCGGTAGGCGTCATTGTCCAATCGCGGCGCGAAGTTGGTGATCGTCTTCATCTTGGCCAGCCCTTTTTCTCAGACATTCGCCGCGACGGCATCGTGCTGTACGAATTGAACGACGATCTTCTGCCACAGCCGAAGCCGATGTCGCCGGATGAGGAATACAGTACTGCAAAATCGTACTTTGAGGAGAAATTACCTTTTTCGATTGCGTTCATGGATGGCGTTGAGTTGTACCTGTCTAAGAGGCAATTCAAGCATGCGGCGTTTCTTCTGCACCAGTCGATCGAGCAGGCGTACGCGACACTCTTGCTAACACTCACAGGCTATTCCCCGGCATCACACAATATTCGATTTCTGAGGGCCCTTTCCGAGGACCGGGACGTACGCCTCGCCTCCGCATGGCCGAGGAGCCACCAGCGATTTACCGCTTGGTTCAATTTGATCAACGAGGCATATGTAAAGGCCCGTTATTCCCCACACTACGAGATTAGTGACGAGGCACTGATCTGGCTGGAAGAACGGACTGCTGAGCTTCACAAACTGATCAAGACCGCATGCGAAGAACATTTAATGAAGCTCAGGGCACGACTGTAGCAACACGTTGATCTCGAGGTTTTCGTCGGTCACTCCGATCGTGCCTTCGCCTCCCGAGACCAGCGCGACATCGTTCAAGCGACATAATCGCCTTCACTTGATGGCCGAGTAATCGTGGTACTCGTGAAATGCCTATTCCCAGAAGTCAGTCTTTCTTTGCTCCGCCCTTTTCGGTTGGTCGATCCGCCGCGTCAGACGAGCAGGCACAACGAGGCTTCCCGGCAAAGGACAGACGGGCACTGGCCGGTCTGTCCTTTGTCGTCACGCCGCCTGCATGGTCGCATTGAGCGGGATTTCGACGTCGATCTCAAGGATTGAAACGTACTCCTCACGATCAATCTTGATTCGGACCTTGTCGTTATCGATCTGCACGTGCTTGGCTATCACGGACAGAATTTCCTCGCGCAGCACGGCGATCAGGTCGGAACCGGTCGAAGAGCGCTCGTGGGCCAGAAGGAGCTGCAGACGCTCGCGCGCCATGGGCGCAGACTGTTGCTTTCGGAAAATCTTGAAAATGCTCATGCGGCCCTCCTTGCGAAGATTTTGCCGAAGATTCCTCGCTTTTCCTCAGGAATGGTGATCGGTAAAGCCTCTCCCGCCAGCCGACGAGCGGCGTCGAAATAGGCGAGCGCCGGCGCGCTGCGGGCATCGGCAAGCGTAACCGGCGCACCGATGTTGGATGCGCGAAGAACATCCATGCTTTCCGGAATGATCCCGATGAGAGGGATGGAAAGGATTTCCAGAACGTCGTCGACCTTGAGCATATCGCCGCGTTCTGCACGGTTGGGGTCGTAGCGGGTCAGGAGCAGGTGCTTCTCCATGCGCTCCCCGCGCTCGGCCTTGAGCGTCTTGGAATCGAGGAGCCCGATGATGCGATCGGAATCGCGCACCGAGGAAACCTCAGGGTTGGTGACAACAACGGCCACATCGGCATGCCGCATGGCAAGAGTTGCGCCACGCTCGATCCCTGCTGGGCTGTCGCAAATGATCCAGTCGAAATGGCGCTTGAGTTCGCTGATAACCCGCTCGACGCCTTCAGCCGTCAGATTGTCCTTGTCGCGGGTTTGCGATGCCGGCAGCAAATACAGCGTTTCCAGCCGCTTGTCCCTGATCAGGGCCTGCGGCAGCTTGGCATCGCCCTGGATCACATTGACCAGGTCATAGACGACACGGCGTTCGGCGCCCATAACGAGATCGAGGTTTCTTAAGCCGACGTCGAAATCGACGACGACGACTTTCTCGTTTCGCTGTGCGAGAGCGGCCCCAAGAGCGGCCGTCGATGTCGTCTTGCCTACCCCGCCCTTACCAGACGTGACGACGATTACCTTCCCCATTTCTGCTCTCCTGTTGTTGGCCGGCTCCGGCTCAGTTTAGTTTCTCAGCCATGATCGTTTCCCCCTCGAGCCAAAGCTGGACCGCTTGTCCGCGAAGGCCGGGGGCCATGTCTTCTGCCATTTTGTAGATGCCATCGATCGCGAGCAGCTCGGCTTCGAGCTTGCGGCAAAAGATTCGCGCGGAGGCATTCCCGAGCGACCCGGCCATGGCCCGACCTCTCAGCGCCCCATAGATATGGACCGATCCGCCAGCGATGATTTCAGCCCCTGATGCGACCGATCCGACAATGGTGACATCACCCTCCGGAAAGATCACCGATTGTCCCGAACGGACCGGTTCCCTGATGATGAGGGACTGAAGGGCCGTACGGGTCTCTGCCAAGACCGGCTTGCTCTCGTCGTTGCTCGGCACGACCGAAGGCTCCGATGCACCAACCTCGACATCAGAGGCAGGTCGCCCGCCCTTGAGCGCCGGCGGCATGCCGGGGCCGATGATCGATGGGCGGCCGCCTTCGATACCCATGATGCTCACATTGCGCCCTGCAAGCTCGGCGATGAGTTCCGTCAGCTGGGGGCGATCGATCGCCAGATCAGTGATGTCGAGCACCACAGGACGCCCGAGAAAGAAGCCCGCGGAGCGCGCAGCAAGATCATCCAGCCTGGCCAACCAATCAGCGACGGGTAGATCAGGCGTAAGGACAACCGCAAGAAAGGAGCGGCCCTTGATACGGATTGAGGGAGCGTCTGTTAGCACTTTGGTCATCTGCGTTAAAAATTCGTTGATCAATAAGTAGCGCTGGTATGGTTAATAAGTCGTTAATTTGGGGCCGAAATCTGTCCTTTCGGACTGTCGAGAAGATGCCGTTCAGGCGGTGGGGCCGAGGCACGATCACCTCGATCCCCGGGACTCAGCGCTACGTTTGCAAGGCGTTCAAGCGTGCATCAGTCAGAGCGCTTTCAGAGAATTAAGAGGACTTTGACAATCGTTGCAAACTTTTAACACCCTGCGACACGCACCAAGGTCCTTCGTGAGGATCCTCGAGCTCGCAGCAACATTCACGATTGCGAGCGCGAGGATCAACCGGTCGGCCGATTGTGGATCGCCTTGTTCAAATGTTTGCCAAGAGTGGAATTTGTCTGCGGCGTAACGTAAGCCATCCTATGGAGTATCGCCGCGGCCCTAGTTTAACAGGCCTTCGCCGGAAAGGCTGTATCCGGCGATAGGTGTTTAATCACTATTGTGTGCCCCCTAGTACCCGGCCACAGAGATTATGACTCTTTGACAGGGTAAGCTTTGCGGAGTTTTTGGCGGGCGTTTTCGGTTGTGAACATCCATTGGATCTTTGCGCCATGGGCGTTGCGTTGCTGCTCCCAGGCTGCG
>NZ_QOVX01000014.1:0-141782 GCF_008365395.1 Neorhizobium sp. P12A
ACATCAGGGCCAAGGCAGCGGTTGCCGATAAGGGATACGCCAGCAAAGCCAATCGCAATGCAGCCCGGTCGCGCGGCATCATTCCGGTGATCCCGCACAAATCCAACGAGAAAGGAAAGCCGGCCTTCTTCGCAAAGGCATCTACAAAGGTCGCGCGCGCATCGAACAGGCCGTCGGCAAGCTCAAACGCTTCAAGCGCGTCGCACTACGCTGCGAGAAGACGAAGCGAAATTTCGCTGCCATCGTTTCCATCGCCGCCGCATTNTCTCATTTCGCAATGCCCTGCTCTTCACTGGATCTGGGACGTGAAGCCGCCACAATGCTGCTGTATAGGTCGAATCTTCCGAGCGCAGTGCTCGTTACAGAGGCTGCCGTCCGATTGCCGGCATAAATTCACAATCTTCCAATCAGCGATTTTAATTGACGCTGTCGAGCGCTGCTCGTGCGCGTGGATCCCATGAACCCCAATTCAAAACAACAGTCTACGACAGCCGCAACGCTGTCTGGTCCGCCTCCGCCACGAGCTCAGGCGGCTACCAGGACAAAGACATTTGCCCGAGACGAGCAACGCCGGATCGTTGCCGAGCAGATCGATTTGGCAACTTGCTTTATCAGAACGAGGAGCGCCCGATGGGCCGACATATCATGAACAATCAGCATCTTTCCCGCAGCCAGAGAATTGCTCCTCCTTCGAGGGAACGCCTCTTGGATCGATACCACGAGCACCTTCGGTTTGCCGAGGCAAAGATTTCGACTGGCGACCGCATCGGAGCCGAAAACGACTACCAGCATGCCGAGCACTTCTTTCGCAGCGCCGCCGAGGCGCAAGATGCGCATCGCCCATGAACGCCACGACCAGAACTGGCCCGGGCGGCGACAAGACTGAAAGAACCTGGCTCAAAATTCTCTCGACCTACCGAAAGCCGGCGATCGGCCGAAGCCTGTTTGAGCTGTGCGTGACCTTGGTACCATTCGTGCTTCTCTGGGCGGCAGCCTGGATGGCGATAGACCATGGGTATTGGCTCGGCTTGATCCTTGTTATCCCGGCAGCCGGATTTCTCTTGCGGCTCTTCATGGTGCAGCACGATTGTGGGCATGGCTCGTTCTTCGGAAGGCGTCGGTTCGATGACTGGACGGGTCGCGCAATCGGCATCCTGACACTTACGCCTTACGACTATTGGCGCCGCGCGCATGCCGAACACCACGCCTCGGCCGGCAATCTCGACGAAAGAGGTGTCGGCGATATCGCCACGTTCACCGTTGCCGAATATCGCGCCCTGTCGCGTCTTGGAAAGCTCGGCTACAGGCTATATCGGCATCCGCTTGTCATGTTTGGCATTGGTCCGGCATGGCTTTTCCTGTTCAAGCAGAGACTGCCATTCGGGATGATGCGAGCCGGTGCGCTTCCGTGGATCTCGACGATGGGAACGAACGCGGTCGTTGTGGCACTCGCAGCACTCCTGATATGGGCTGTCGGGATCGTCCCTTTTCTGTTGATCCATCTGCCGATCGTGCTCATCGCCGGTTCGGTCGGTGTGTGGCTGTTTTATATCCAGCACCAATTCGAGGAGACCCACTGGTCCAGGCCCCCGGAATGGACGCTCCAGCATGCGGCCATGCACGGCGCTTCATATTACGATCTCCCGCGGCCTCTGCGTTGGATAACCGCCAATATCGGCATGCATCACATCCACCATATTTCAAGCCGCGTGCCCTTCTACAGGCTGCCGGAAGTGTTGCGCGATTATCCGGAACTTACAAGCGTCAGCCGGATCACCCTCAAAGAGAGCTTGCGCTGCGTAAAATTCATCCTTTGGGACGAGAACTCGCGGCGGCTCGTTTCGCTGAGCGAGGCCAAGAGATGTCCGTAGGAAGATCGCAGCACCATTGGGGCATGGATAGGACTGGCCGCGTTGCGCAGGGTATCGGCGATCCCGTGACCGCCCAACATATCGTCTCGGAAGCCGCCGCGCGGTTTGGCCGGATCGACACTGCCCGAGCGCGTCACTGGTACAGAACGAATGATACGAGACAGTGCGCGCCGAAGGCGAGCAAGTCTTGGGCGCGCCCGGCGTTGATTAGGACAAGTCGGATGCGCCCGCTCGCAAGGAAACAACCTTGGGCACCGTTTCGGGCCGTGATCGAATGGGGTCATCGACGATGCAAAGCGTTGTCCGGGGTACCGGCTCTCTCGAAACGGACTATCTAAACGGCGAGATCGTATGGCTCGGACGGATCCAGCTGGGTGTCGACAGCTAGCGCAGCAGCTATCGATTGCGGGATAAGCAGCTTCTCAAATTCACTGGCAGTTCGCCCTTCTCATTCCACGCATGGCCGTTCTTGATTCGGAAATAGCCATCGCCGGGCCTCAGTGCATAGTCTCCTGTTACGGATAGGTGAGGACACGCCCGAGCGATCGAGACAAGGGCAGCTCTTGTAGGCATCCGTGGTCTGGGAGGAATTCATGTCTATTTTGGCGGCGTCGCTGCGTGGCGCCAAACGGTTTTTTGTGCCCGCAGCCGTGGCAATGGCGGTACTGTCAGCTACGTCAGTCTTTGCTGTCGATGCGCCTCAAGCAAATGTCGGGCGCGAAACGCTTGTCGGTACCTCTTCGCCGGGTCTCGCGAAATTTATGGGCATCCGCTATGCCCAATCGCCGATCGGCGATCTGCGATGGAAGCCACCCGCCCCGGCCCCGGCGGCAAGCGGAACGGTCGATGCGACCAAACCAGGCAGCGGCTGCCCGCAGGGCAAGAGGCCCGTGGGGTGTCCCTTCTTCGAATGAGGATTGCCTTTTTCTCAACGTTACCGTTCCCGCGGACGGCTCCGGCATGCAATTCTGGCAGCGGAAGCCCGTCATGGTGTTCTTCTATGGCGGCGGCTTTACTGGGGGTTCCGGGGATCTCTACAATGCCGACGACCTTGCCAGGGAAAATGATGTCGTCGTCGTTACGGTCAACTATCGTCTTGGCGCGCTCGGCTTCTTTGCCCATCCCGCACTGGATGCGGAAGATCATGCCGTTGCGAATTATGGCCTGCTCGATCAACAGCAGTCTCTTAGATGGGTTCGCGACAACATAGCCTCCTTCGGCGGCAATCCCGACAACGTGACAATTTTCGGCGAGTCGGCCGGAGCGATCGCGATCTACGCGCACATCGTTTCGCCGATGGCTGCCGGCCTTTTCCAGAAGGCGATCATCGAAAGCGGCGCTCCTGCGGACCAGACATTGCAGACGGCGGAGGACCAGGGCAAAACCCTCGCCCAGAAAGTGGGCTGCCCAGTGGATGCCGGCGCGGAGGCAGCCGCCTGTCTTCGCAAGGTACCGGTCGATGCACTCGTTTCTGCGCAGGCAACGCCGATTGCGACGATCATCGACGGGAAGCTCCTGACCGGTCCGATCGCCGACGCTCTCGGGGCCGGACATTACAACCACGTACCGGTCATCAACGGAACGAACCATGACGAAGGCAATCTGATTGCGGGTTTCATGTTCGATCTGTCGGGGAGCCCGCTTGTCGCAAAGGATTACGAGAAGGCGCTTCAGGGTATCGGATCCTTCATACCGCGTGTCGGCTTTGCCGACGCAGCCATCCCGGCGATATCGAAAACCTATGCTCTTTCGAAGTACAAGGCGCCGGGATTGGCGGCCGCCCAAGTCATCACCGATGGTGTGATCGCCTGCCCCGCGTTCGAGATCAACAAGGTCATGGCAAAATATTCACCGACCTTTGAATATGAGATGGCTGACACCGATGCGCGCTCAATCGTCGCTCCGCCGATCAGCTTTTCCTATCGGGCAGGCCATTTCAGTGAGCTTCAATATCTCTTCGATCTGAGCAGCATCACGCTCAAGGGAACGCCCGACATGACGGACGCCCAGAAAGCGCTTGGTAGGCAGATGCGCGCCTATTGGGCAAATTTTGCTCGCGCCGGCAATCCCGATGGAACGGGCCTGCCGGTATGGCCCCGATTCGATGATGGCAAGGCAGGGCCGGTGCAATCCCTTAACAAGCCGACCTCCAGAAGCATCAACAATTTCGCGACAGAACACCAATGCGCCTTCTGGAGAACGGTGGAACGAAAATAGCCAGCGCCGAACGCTCGCGCTCCTTAACTTCTCCAACCCACCTTTAGTCCGTGGTCAAATGGGCAAGGAACGCCGCGGCCGCGGGAGTCAACGAATCGATACTTCGAACGCTGATCATCAATCGCCTCTCGGCCCATTGTTCGTTGAGTGTAAGGACTTTTACACCAAGAGCTTCGGCATAAGAGGTTGCCACACTGTGCGGCACCACGGCTACTCCAAGCCCGGCGGCGACCATGCGGCTGATCGCGTCGAAGCCGGAGGTGCGCGTGCTCATGCGTAGCGTCACGCCAAGATCACTTCCAGCGCGTATGAGCGCGGTGTCGATCGAGCTCCCTTTCGGAGCGCCGATATAGTTGTATTCAACCGTGTCGGCAAAGGTGACGCAATCCTTGCAGGCCAAGGGATGGCTCAGCGGAACGAGCAGCGCGAGACGGTCAGCCCGATAGACAAAGGATGTCAAATCGGTTGGAACGATCACGTCACCGTAAATTCCGATATCGGCGGCATTGTCTGCAATCGCGCGCAATGTCTCAGGCGTCGTGCTTTCTCCCACCTCGACGCGAACTTCGGGATAAAGGGCTAGGAAGGTCTTCAGATCTTCTGGCAGATAGCTCCCCATCGCGGTGGCGTTCGCCTGAACACGGATGGTACCGCGCACGCCGGCGGAGAAATCCTGTAGCTCCGCTTCGAGCTCGGCAACATTACGCATGATAAGGCGGGCGTGATGCAGCAGTGCCGAGCCGGCGGCGGTCAGGAACATGCCGTGCGGCTTGCGCTCGAACAACTTGATGTTGAAATTGAGTTCCAGGTCAGCAAGGCGCTTGCTGATTGCCGAGGCCGCAAGATGTTCGCGCTCAGCGGCCTTAGCCAGGCTCGTTTCTTCAGCCACAGCGATGAAGAGACTAAGTGTAATCAGATCGACACGCGTCAAATGGCCCTCCCCCAGAGCGATGTTCCCCGCGCCTTGCACTGAACGATAGCCAATACAAGAACTTACATCCGAACGATAGCACGCGGCCGGGATCTTCGCCAACGACGCATGCAGCTTCACGAATGGGCAATGGCATCTGTCACAAAGGCGCGACATCATGCAAACCGACTTCAGCCGGTACCGGGGAGCGGCCGGCGAAGACCGAGAATAATGGGAGGAATACATATGCATATCAATCGCCGTCATTTCATTGGCGGGGCTGCAGCAGCTGCTGCCGCAGCGACCATGTCGAAGAACGCCCTTGCCGCGCAGTTTCGCTACAAGCTCGGCCACAGCACGCCTGCCGACCATCCCTTCAGCAAACGTCTTGTTGAAGCTTCGAGCGAAATCCTCGAGAAAACCAGCGGCCGTCTAAACATCCAGGTCTTCCCCAACAGTCAGCTCGGCGGCGACAACGATCTTCTATCGCAGGTTCGCAGTGGAGCGGTCGAATTCTTCCCGGCCGCCGGCCTCATTCTTGCCTCCGTTCTGCCTGTGACCGCAATCGACGGCATGGGATTCGCCTTCCCGAACTACGACAAAGTCTGGGAGGCCATGGACGGAGATCTCGGCACCTATGTTCGCGATCAGATTTCCAGCAAGACCAATCTCGTTCCGATGACCAAGATGTGGGATCTTGGCTACCGGCAGGTCACCAATAGCGCGCGGGCGATCAACACAGCCGACGATCTTGCCGGCCTGAAACTTCGCGTGCCAGGCGCTCCGCCCCTCGTCTCCCTGTTCCAAGGCCTCGGCGTTGCTCCGGTCAGTATGCAGTTCGGCGAAATCTATACAGCCCTGCAGACCAAAGTCGTCGATGGTCAGGAAAACCCGCTGTCGCAGATCGATAGCGGCAAGTTCTATGAAGTGCAGAAATACATGTCGCTGACGAACCACGTCTGGGACGGGTTCTGGATCATCGCCAACGGCGCCGCTTGGAAGCGCCTGCCCGAAGATGTTCAGAACATCGCGAACTCGGTCTTCAGCGAAAAAGCGTTGTTGCAGCGCGCCGATCTCGTCACGCTCAACAAGACGCTCATCGACCAGTTGAAGACCAAGGGACTGGCGGTGAACCCGACCGAGCCCGATTCCTTCCGCGCCAAGCTCAAGCAGGCTGGGTTCTACGCCAATTGGCGCAAGCAAATCGGAGATGAGGCCTGGACGCGCCTCGAACATTACACGGGGCCCCTGGGCTGAAGGTAATGTCATACGGCCTTTCGGGCCGTCGCTGATCTGGAGATTGAAATGAAGAATGCTTTCGAAAACCGGCCTGCCGGTCGTCGCCATCGCGTTCGCACCGACGACGGTGTGGTGATCGAAGTACGGGAATGGGGCAATCCCGAAGGACCCGAACTGCTGTTGGTCACGGGCGTTGCGCAAAGCTATCTGTCTTTCGTCAAACAATACTCGGATCCAGAAATGCAGAGGTTCCGTATCATTTCCTTCGATCCGCGCGGGCACGGCCTCTCCGACAAGCCTTTCGGCGACGGGTGGTATCAGCAAGGCAAGCGCTGGTCCGGCGAGGTACAATCCGTCATCGATGCACTCAAGCTCCGCAAGCCAGTCCTCGCCGGCTGGTCGCTTGGCGGGCGGATCGTGCGGCAATATCTGGTCGACTACGGCGATGCGCAGCTGAGCGGCGTCGCCTTCCTGTCCTGTCGGCCGGTCGAAGTGCCTGAGGTTATCGGCGCCGGTAACGCCGTCGTGCAAAAGCTCGATATCGATGACCTCGGCAGCCGGGTGGAGGTCTCGCTGGCGTTCCTTCGCAACTGCTTTGGCGTGCAGCCTTCAGGCGAGGAATTTGCGTTCGCGCTCGCCTACAACATGGTCTGCCCCTTCGAGATCCGCCAGCAGATCGGTAAATGGTGGACCGAGCCGACAATCTCCGAAGCGGCCCTGAAGGCCGTCACCGTCCCAACCCTCATCGTCCATGGTCGTGATGATATTCTGGTCCTCCCAAGCGCCGCGGAAATCACCCACCGACTCGTCCCCCATGCGACCTTGAGCCTTTACGATGGATGCGGGCATTCCGTGTTCTACGAGGCGGCGGAGCGGTTCAACGCCGAATTGACGACGTTTGTGGACGCTTGTTGGGATCCCGCATCCGATACCGCCACGCAGCAGCGTCGGGCCGCGGCAGCGGCAGCGGCAGGCTGAGCCGGGAGGGTACATCCATGGCTGGGGCGAGCACCTTGAGCGGTAAGACAATTGAAAAGCGGGCTGACGAGGATCGGAAGACCGGCATATTGACGGTAGTCGACGAATTCTTCGTCGCGGCCATCTCAGCAGTAGCGGCTTTATTGCTGGCTATCGAGATCGTCGTCCTGTTCCTGGGCATCGTTGCCCGTTACGTCTTCCACCACCCGCTCGTATGGACGGACGAATTCGATTCCATCCTGTTCCTCTGGCTCGGCATGCTCGGCGCCGCGATCGCCTTGCGGCGGTGGGAACATATGCGGATGAGCACTTTCGTCTCGATGCTGCCGGCCTCATGGCAGAGCTACCTGTCGGGCTTCGCGCTGGCTGTGGTTATCGCCTTTCTGCTGCTTTTGTTGCCGCCATCCTTCGAGCATGTTCAGACAGAGGCCGGCGTCATTAGCCCCAGTCTCGAAATATCGATGTTCTGGCGGGCGGTCGCCATGCCTGTCGGCATCGGATTGATGATCGTCTCGGCGCTCCTGCGGCTTCGCACGATGCCGCGCATGGTCGCCGTCGTTTCTCTTGTCGCCGTGGTGATCGCGGCTTCCGTGCTTGCCTTTCTGCAACCCTTCTTTCTCGATCTCGATCAGGCCAATCTTGCCATCTTCTTTCTGGTCGGCGTCCCGCTGATGGTCTTTTCGGGCATTCCCATTGCTTTTGCCTTCAGCACCGCGACCTTTGCCTATCTGACGCTCGGAACCTACGTGCCGCCGTCCATCCTGGTTGCACGCCTGGATGCCGGCATGTCGCAATTGCTTCTGCTGGCGATCCCGACATTCGTCTTCCTCGGTCTGCTCATCGAGATGACGGGCATGGCGGAACGGATGATCATCTTCCTGTCAAACCTGCTCGGCCATGTCCGGGGCGGATTGCAATATGTCCTCATCGCGGCGATGTATCTGGTCTCGGGAATTTCAGGCTCGAAGGCTGCCGATATGGCGGCGATTGCACCGGCATTGTTTCCCGAGATGGAAAAGCTCGGAAACGACCGAGACGCCATGACCGCCCTGCTTGCGGCAACCGGCGCGCAGACGGAAACGGTCCCCCCGAGCCTTATCCTGATCGCAGTCGGTTCGGTAACGGGCCTGTCGATTGCGGGATTGTTTACCGCGGGCTTGCTGCCGTCCGCCTTGTTGGGCGTCATGCTCTGCATATTCGTCTGGTTTCGCACCCGCAAGGCGCCGAAGGCGAAGGGACCTGCGGTGAAGCGCAGCTTAATGTGGAAGAGTTTCGTAGTCGCGCTGCCGGCACTTGCGCTGCCATTCGTCATCCGCAGCGCCGTCGTCGAGGGTGTCGCGACAGCCACCGAAGTCTCGACCGTCGGCATCGTCTACGCGCTCATCGTCGGCCTCCTGCTCTACCGGCAATTCGAGTGGAAGCGGCTGATTCCCATGCTGGCTGCGACGGCCTCTCTTTCGGGGGCCATTCTATTCGTGACCGGCGCTGCTACGGCGATGGCATGGGCAATCACCCAGTCGGGCTTCTCTCAGACGCTTGCCGACGCCATTGCGGCAGTTCCGGGCGGCGTGCCGACCTTCATGGCCCTTTCCATCCTGTTGTTTGCAATTCTCGGCAGCGTGCTTGAGGGACTGCCGGCAATCGTGCTTTTCGGACCGCTGATGTTCCCGATTGCCCAAGGCCTGGGCATCAACGACATCTACTATGCGATCGTGGCCATTCTGGCGATGAGCCTTGGTCTGTTCACCCCGCCCTTCGGCGTCGGTTTCTATATCACCTGTGCAATCGGCGGAGCCGATCCCAACAGGGCGATGCGACATCTCTGGCCCTATCTCGCCATACTCACCGTCGGCGTGGTGATCATTGCTCTGGTTCCGTGGCTTTCCATAGGCCTCATACAATAGACAGAGCCCACGCCCAGACGCTGTTCGACTATCATTTCAATACGCCAAATTACTAGGTGATTGGTCGCACAGCCAAAAGAGCCGCCTAGAGTAGAACGCGAGCAGCGGTCATTTCACCGGCTTCGTTATGACTAACCCCGTCGTTCGAGCGGCACGAAGGATGGCACGCGGCGTGACGCGCAGCACGAATAATGCGTCATGAAAGGCGCGCTGCGGGGCGTGCGGTTATTGGCCGGGAACAAGTAGTGGCAGCACGAGGGCGACACGTCTTGATCGAGGCGCCTCACTGCGGGGCTCTTGCGGAGATGGCGTGGGGTGCCGCGACCGGAGAATCCGATTTCCTGCTCTGCAAGTTTGACCTCGGCGTCGGCGGTGCGATTGTCCGCGACAGCACCGTTGTACGAGGAGTCAATGGAAGCGCGGCCGAGTTCGGGCATATCGTATGGGATCCGGAGGGTTCCCACACCGATGCCGACGCGGTGCCGAGCGCGGTCGCCGAGCGCCTCCGAAGATGAGCGTTCCGCCAAGCACGACGGCGGCGATGGACTGAAGCAGGTAGGGCTGCCCCAATATTATCTCCTTACGCCACAGCATCCCGCGCTCGTCCTGGAAAAGGCGAGCGGTGCCCACCCCGAAATCTCGCCGCATGGCTACTTCTGTTTGTGCAGCTTGCGATCATAAAAGAGCAGGACGCTGCTGACCGTTGCCGCAAAGATGACCAGCAGCAGCGTTATCGCCATAATGAGATCGATGTTGTGCAGCCCTATCGCGTTCATCAAGAGAAAGCCTAGCCCGCTCTGAGAAGCAAACATTTCGCCAAGCAGGGTGCCAATGAGTGTCAACGAAAAGCCGACGCGGAGGCCGGTGAATATTTCCGGAAGCGCGGCGGGAAACAGGACAGAACGAACCATGTCGACTTGCCTGAGCTGCATGACTTTGCCCGTCTTGATCAACACCGGGCGAACGTTGCGAACGGCGTTCATGGTGAAAAGGGCGATCGGAATGATGCCGTGGATCGTGCCGAATGCCACCTTCGCCGATATTCCAAGCCCGAAAATGAGGAGCAGGATCGGATAAAGTGTGATCTTGGGAATCGAATAGAATGCGACGAGGATAGGCTCGAAGGTCTGAGCCGCCGAGCGGTTGTAGCCGAGCGTAAATCCGATCGCCAGGCCGGCGAAGATTGCCAGGATCAATGCCATCACGAAGGCCCGCATCGTTTCCCACAGATGCGGCCAAATCATATCCCCGGTAAGCAAGGTGCCGACATAGCTCAGGGTCTGCGCTGGCGAGCGCAGTGCAATATCGCCAACATCCCAGTAAAGCAGCTGCCAGCAAATGAGCACGAGTAGAATGAGGATTGCGGCATTTCGCAGTGCCGCTTGCGAACCAGACATTATCCCTGTCCCCTCCGCCGCATGAGCCGTTTCTCCCAATAAGCAAGGATCGTGTTCACGCTGATCGAAACGAACAGGATCAGGAGGATCAACGGATACATGGTGGCGTTATCGAAATTGTTATAGGCAAAGCTGATCTCATATCCCATGCCGCCACGCGACATGATGAACTCGGCACCAATGATGCCGATCAGCGAATAGGCAACAGCGAGCTTGGCCCCGGTCAGCACATAGGGGGCCGCGGACGGCAGCATGATTTTTGCTGCGGTCTCGACGGGTCCCATACAATTGACCCTCGCCGTCTTGAGAAGAACGCGGGGTACGCGATCCAGGCCGTTCAACGTGTTCACTATGATAGCCACGACCGCCAGCATGAAGCCCAGCAATATCTGCGGCGCATCTCCGAGCCCCAGCACAATGATAAGCAACGGATAGAAGGCAAAAACCGGGATCGCATAGTAAGTCGCAAACAGGGGATCGAGGACATCGCGCGCCAGACGGAAGCGGTAGAGAACAACTGCAGTCATAATGCCGATAGCAAGCGCCAGCACGAAGGCAATTGCAGCGTTGGAAAGCGTTTTGACGATCGCGGCGTTTAGGCTGCCGGATGCCAGCATATCAAACAGATCAATGATCATCCGGTGCGGCGGCTGCATCGTTATGACATCGATCGTTCCCGTCAGGCACAGCACTTCGAGCAGGGCAATGAAACCGAGGATGATCACCAAACGATAGATCGCAGGGCGGCTCATCATGCAGCTCCCACTTTGCCCATGGACTTCATCGATTCCGTCCGCAGCGATCGCCAGAGCCGCGCCGTGATTTCGCCGAAGCGATTGTCTTCGACGATGCGACTGTCGCGATCCTTGGACCATCCGGTTTCCACTATGTCCAGCAGTCTTCCCGGCCGTGCCGACATAACGCCGATACGGTCAGCGAGCATCGCGGCCTCGTCCAGTGCATGGGTAATGAGGAATACAGTGGCTCCGGTATGCCGCCAGAGACGCAAGAGCTCGTCGCCCATCAGCAAGCGGGTCTGCTGATCGAGCGCTCCGAAGGGCTCATCGAGGAGGATGAGGCGCGGCTGCATGACCAGGGTGCGAGCTATGCAGACGCGTTGACGCATGCCGCCTGAAAGCTGTGCGGGGTAGCTATCAGCAAAGGCGGCGAGGCCCATCATGTCAAGGGCGCGCGAAACGCGCCCTTCCCTTTCTTCCTGGCTAAGCTTCTTTCGCCGCAACCCGAATTGGATATTATTCCGCACGGTCATCCAGGGGAAGGATGCATCCTCCTGGAAAACCACGCCGACGCCATCCGGGATGCGGTTGCCGATAGCAACGCCTTCGAATTCGACGCTGCCCTTGCTTGCTGTCGTCAATCCGGCGATCAACTCAAGCATGGTCGACTTGCCGCATCCGGAGGGACCCACGACCGCAAAGAACTCGCCTTTGCGCAAATCGAGGTCGATCGGCCCCATTGCATGCACGATTTCCTTGCTGCCCGAGCGTTGGAATGATTTCTCCGCTGCCCGAAGCGTGACATGTACTGCTGATGTCATTGTATGCCCTTGATGTCATCCGGCAGAAAGCTTGTATCGATCATCTTCGACACGTCGGCATCGCCCGAAATCGCTCCTACCGACTTCTGCAGATCGATCATGCGCTGCAGGCCGGCCATGTGAATGGTGCCTGGTCCCCAGTACGGCATGCCCTGCGTTCGGCTGGTCGTAAGGTTGGTAACGGCGGCGCGACCGACAGCGGGATCAAGATTATAGGCCTTGGCGACGATATCGCCGGCCTCATCGGGATGTTGGATCATGAAATCGACTGCTTTGCGGCGCGCGCGGATGACGGCGCGAATAAAATCACCCTTCGCCTTCGCTTGGGATTCCGAGACCACACCGATGACGTTTTCAAGCGGCGGCAAAATATCGGTCGCCTTGGCGACGGGGCGATACTTGTCCTTGAATTTCGACCAAAGCGGCTCGGGAATGGGAGCGATGTCGACCAGATCGGTATCGAGGGCTGCCACGCCTTCGCCAAACCCACCGGTCTTCACAAGTTCCGCATCTTCGGTCTTGAGGCCGCCGGACTGCAGCAGAAGCGTCGCGAGCGCCTGGCTGGTCGAACGCGGATTGGTATAGGCAATCTTCTTGCCTTTCAGATCCTTGACGGTCTTGATCGGCGAGTCCGGCTTTACCGCCCAGACGAATTCGGCAACCGTGCTGACATTGTCGCTGACGATCTTGATGTCAGCGCCCTTCTGGATTGCAGCGACAACGACGCTCGGGTTGACTTCACCGTAAGGCACGTCGCCGGCCAACATGTTGCGAAGCGTGGTACCGCCACCGTCGGACGTCACAATACCGGTGACGTTGGCGCCCTCATCTTTGAAATAGCCCTTGGCCATCGCGACGGCAAAGGGCATGCCATTGGCAGAGACGCCATAATTGCTGACGACAAGCTGCTCGGCCCCAGCAGGCGCGGCGAGCATAAGGCCGGTGACCAGAGCGATCACCGGGCCCGACAGACATTGAAAACTCAAACTTGGCATGCACTTTCCTCCCATTGTATTCGATTGCGTCCGATCTTTCCTGTGCGCTGAATGAAAATCTCCTCCGTCAGCCCACTCCCTTCCGAAACTGTCGGCGTTCAGCCGTCCTGTCCGAATTCCGCTTCGATGCTCCGCCATTTGGTCAAGTTGACGGCCACATCCAAAATCTCACGCGCTTGTGTTATTCCCGCGAACGGCTGCAATTGCGTCTTGCCAAGTCCATAGCTGCGCAGATCCTCCAGGCCGGCCCGCATCGCGGCAACGGAACGAAGAAGAATGCTCAACGGGAACGATACCTGGCTGAACCCCATCTGTCCGAGGACAGAGGGAGCAAGCCAAGGTGCGTTACCGCCTTCAAACATTGCCGCAGACAAGAACGCACCCTTGAACGTCTTGCCGACACGCTCGTAGTCGGCATCGGTCCTTAGTCCGGCAATGAAAATGCCGTCGACGCCGAGCGCCAGAAAACGTTCCGCCCGGCGCATTGCCGCATCAAGCCCATAGACGCCGTAGGCATCCGTACGTCCGATGATGAAGGTTTCGGGATTGGTACGTGCGGCGAGCGCCGCGCGGAGCTTTGCCTCGATGACGGCTTCATCGGCTACCGCCGCCGCCTTGTCGGCCCGTTGCTGTTTCCTATCGCGTTCTTGATCTTCGATGAGCATCCCACTGACGCCGATTGCCTCATAGGCGAGCACCGTGCGCACCGTACTTTTAACGTCTCCATAGCCGTCGTCGGCATCGGTCAGAAACGGCAGAGTGGATGCGTCGGCGATATCCTTTATCCCCTGCGCCATATCGGTCAGGCCAATCAGGCCGATATCCGGATAGGCATAACGCGCGGCCAGCAAAGCAGAGCCGCCGATGGTGAAAGCCTTGAACCCGGCCTCTTCGATCAACCGCGCGGAAAGGGCGTCGTGAGCAAGAGGGGTAATGAGGGGCCGCTCTGAAGCGAGCGCGTGTCGGAACGATTGTCTATTCACGTCGATACCTTGGATGTCAGAGGAGCATGTAGCCAGGGATATTTGGCAAGTCCCTCGGCATGAAACGCAGCAATATCGTCCGCATAACGAAGAGTAAGGCCGATCTCGTCATCGCCGCGGATGAGCGCGTCACGACGAGATGCGGCTATGCGAAAGGGGGTCTGATGGCCTTTTGCATGGATCAAGGTGCCCCCAACAAGATCGACTGAGAAGACCGGATCGCCGCCGCCTTCGGCGGAGAGAGCGAAGCAAGTTTCAAGCTCAGATTTGTCGATGATCCCGGCGACAAGGCCGTTTCGAAATGCGTTCTCGTAAAAAATATCGGCAAAGCTGGGTGCGAAAACGCATTTGATACCAAACTGCACCAACGCCCAGACCGCGGCCTCCCGCGAACTGCCACAGCCGAAATTCTCGCCGCCGAGAAGGATCGACGCGGATCGAAAAGGTTGCTGGTTCAGAATGAATTCCGGACGTTCGTTGCCGGCATCATCATATCGCTGCACGGCAAAGAGACCTTTTCCGAGGTCCGCATGAGCAGTGCGCATCCATGGTATCGGAATGATCGCGTCGGTGTTGATATTCGCGGCTGGCATCGCAGCTGCTATGCCGGAGAAATTGACGAAACCGTTACTCATGACGCCATCACCTTGCGCACATCCGAAATCTTGCCGGCAATCGCAGCCGCGGCGACCATCGCGGGACTGGCGAGATGGGTACGGCTGCGCGGTCCCTGCCTGTTTTCGAAGTTGCGATTTGAGGTCGCAATGCAACGGCTTCCAGGAGGCACAACATCTTCGTTCATGCTCACGCACATCGAGCAGCCGGCATCCCGCCACTCGAAACCGGCTTCTTGAAAGACCTTGTGAAGGCCCTTGGCTTCGGCGGCACGCTTGACGGTCATCGAGCCGGGAACGACCATGGCGCGGACACCATGGGCCACCTTGCGGCCGCGCGCGACCGCCGCGGCATCTTCAAGATCAGAGAGGCGGGCATTTGTGCATGATCCGATGAAGGCGATGTCGATTGGCAACCCTTCCAACGGCATGCCGGGAGAAAGATCCATGTATCGCATGGAATCGGTGGCCATTTCACGTCGCGCCGCGTCCCTGAAACTTGCGGGATCCGGAACACGTTCACCGATTCCGACAACATCCTGCTGTGTTGTTCCCCAGGTTACCTGAGGTGCAATGCGGGTGGAATCTATCACCAAATCCTTGTCGAAATTGGCTCCTGAGTCGGTGGCAAGCCGACGCCAGTGTGCGATCGCTCGTTCGAGCACATCGCCCCTGGGGGCGTACTCGCGACCCGTGACGTAAGCGATTGTCGCCTCGTCCGGAGCGATCAGACCGAGACGTGCTCCAATCTCGATCGACATGTTGCAGATCGTCAGCCGCGCCTCGATCGGCAAAGCCCTAATTGTGTCGCCGGCATATTCGACGGCATGCCCCTGCCCTGCAGCAATGCCAAACTTACCGATCGCGTGCAGGATCATGTCCTTGGCGGTCACGCCGGCAGGCAAGCGACCGGAAAAGGCGATCCGCATGGTTTTCGGTTTCATCAGTGCCAGCGTCTGTGTCGCAAGAACGTGTTCGACCTCGCTGGTCCCAATGCCGATGCCGAGAGCACCCAATCCACC
This sequence comes from Neorhizobium sp. P12A, assembly GCF_008365395.1. Taxonomy (NCBI): domain Bacteria; kingdom Pseudomonadati; phylum Pseudomonadota; class Alphaproteobacteria; order Hyphomicrobiales; family Rhizobiaceae; genus Neorhizobium; species Neorhizobium sp. P12A. The sequence continues at coordinate 15,689 of NZ_QOVX01000014.1, forward strand.
GGCCGTCGATGTATGGCTGTCGCCACAGACGAGGATCGCGCCGGGCAAAGCCAAGCCGAGTTCGGGGCCGATAACATGGACGATGCCCTGGCGCGGGTCTTCGACGCCGAAATGCCGAATGCGGTTTGCAAAGGCATTTTCCCTCATTAGGGTCAGCAGTTCGCGACCCTGCGGATTGGTCGTTTCGGTGCGCCCCGGCTCCGTCGATATGATATGATCCTGCGTGGCGACGCTTAGTTCGGGATGCCGGACCGGACGCTTCTTGCGCACGAGACCTTCGAAGGCGCGAGCGCTGGTCGTTTCCTGCAGGACGTGACGATCAATGAAAAGCAGGTCCCGACCATCGTCAAAATGTTTGATGAGATGGAACTGCCAGATTTTTTCGAAAAGACTTTGAGCGGACTTATTCATTCATTTGCCAAGGGACAGCGACATCGCCACGCCTATCTCAACGCGCGATCTACTGTGCCGTCCCCGCCTCCTCCCAAGGTTCGGATCAACATTCCGGCCTCGCACCGGCTTGGCATATCCTGATTTTCTTGCATATGAGGATTGCTGCCGGTTACATAAACATGAGAAATCATGGGCTCGGTAGCCAGAATTTAATCATAGTGACCCTAGAAAAAGTCATGGCACAATGACCTTACGCCTTCCACCTTTGAACGCCTTGCGTGCATTTGAGGCTGCAGCCCGCAACGGGAGCCTCACACAAGCCGCGCGGGAGCTATCCGTAACGCAAGGAGCGGTCAGCCGACATGTTTCCCAGCTCGAAGAATGGCTGGGGGTGCCGCTCTTCGTAAGAACGCGGCGTGGAAGCGAATTGACGCCAGAGGGCGACAGCTATTTTCGCGGCATCAGCCCGGTTTTTAAGGAGATTGATCTTCAGACCAAACAGCTGACGAAGAAGCCGGACGCGAACATGCTGAAGTTGAAGCTTCCGCCAACGTTCGCGATTCGCTGGCTCGTGCCGCGGCTTGCGCGGTTTCACGCCCTTAACAGACATATTGACGTGCAGATCACCACATCTCATCAGCCGCCAGACTTTAGCGTCGAGGATATCGATGTCGCCATCGAGTCGGGCTACATTCCAAGCCCGAACGTCAAGCACCACCGATTGTTTGGCGAAGTGCTGCTACCGGTCTGCAGTCCTGGACTGTTTAAAATGTTTCCAAGGCCGCAGCAGCCGTCAGACCTGTCGCAGCATGTTTTGCTCTGTTCAATGCACCGACCGAACGACTGGCCCGATTGGCTCAGGGCGGCCAACCTCCCACACATAGATGGAAACAGCGGCCTGAAATTTGAAAATAGCGCCCTGGCATACCAAGCCGCAATCGACGAGCTCGGGATCGTCATGGCGCAATATGCCTTTGTGAAGGACGATCTGCGAACGGGGCGGCTGGTCGAGCCTTTCCAACTTAGGGTGCCAACCGGGCAAGCGTATTGCATCACCTATACGAATCCGCGACCGCCAGCGAAAATCACGACTTTCGAGAACTGGATCACCGCCTTGGCGCGAGAAGAGGACTGGGATGCGCCATCAAATCCGCAGTGAACGATCGCAGGCTCTCTATTTTGGCACGGGGATGTGATGTCGGGGGTACGGCTGGTCAGCCGACTTCAGGCATCTGCAGGAGATGACAGGGAAACCTTGCCCTGGGGAACAACGCCCGAAGACGCAGCGGCGATCACCGGTTGCGTGGAGGTATGGCTGTCGGCGCACACGATTGTCATGCCCGAAAGGCTCAAACCCTGCTCGGGCCCGACGACATGCACGATACCCTGGCGCGGATCGTGGAGACCGAAAACGGTGATGTTGGATTCCTTGGCGTCCCGCGTCAGCGCCTCGATCATCGTTCGGCGTTCGGGGTCGTTGATCGCGGACATTTCATGCGTGTGAGTGGGCACGTAGTGGTCGGCCGTGCCGAAAATACGCTCGGGCGAGCGTGGCTTCAATCCGCGGTCGCGCAGGACCTGGAAGGCCGGTGCGGTAACATCATGAATAAAATGGCGATCGATAAAAACAAGGGCCTGGCCATCATCGCGCGACATAATCCGGTGACTATCCCAGATCTTGTCGTACATCGTCTTCAGCATACCCAAGGCACTGGCCAGCATATTATACTCACTCCCATCACTTTTCGATCAGCCTCCAGACGCACAGCAACTCATACGAGTAACGCTTCACCGATCTCATCCTCGGAAATGATGATGCATCAGTGGCTTGCTTGTGGCGTAGTTTTCGGGAAAGCCACCATCGCGAATGACTATGGCAGAAGCTGATTACGGACAAGCAGGCTGGTTGACATCAAGGGAAGGCGATACGCATCCCGTGTGTTGTCGTCCTTTCTCCCTCGGAGATCCCTGCAGGGACGATTTCACCTGACAGCTTGCCCCGGACGAGGCTACATTTAGACTGGGCCTGCCATGAGATTGGGAGCTTTCCCTTTGCGATGCTTCGACCACACCGGCCCAGTTGCGACGCTGTCCTTGCTTCACCTTCCGACTACAGGCGAATTGCCTTGGCCATTGCGTGGATCATCACGGTGGCAGAGGCTGCACCTGGATCGATATGACCGAGCGACCTCTCGCGAAGTCTAGCTGCGCGCCCCTTGGTCGCGATCATTGAACGCGTGGCGGCGGCACCATTGTCGGCGGAAGCAATGACGGCGCTCCAGAAGGCATCTCCCGTCTTGTCCTCCTCGATCGCATTGGCCGCCGCGTCGGCCGCCGGAAGCCAGACATCCAGCATGGTCTTGTCACCACGCTGCCCTTTTCCACGCTCGGCTATTCCGGAGGATATGCCGCGGATCATGTCGGCACATGCTCTCACGTCCAACTGCGAATGACCGGCCAGCGTCTTCGCCGCGCGACGGAAACCTGTGGAATACAAAGGCCCGGACGATGCGCCAACGGCGTCCAGAAAAGCGTCGGCGGCAGTCGACATGACCTCCGACAAGCTGCTATTACCGAGATCGAGCTTCGACAGAGTTTTGTGAACCGCGGCAAACCCTATCGACATTGTGATGCCGTGGTCTCCGTCACCGATCGCACCGTCCAGCTCCGAAAGACGGTCCTTTTCGTTTTCGATCGCCTTCGAGATCATCTCGAACATCTTGGCCAAACTACTGGCCGGGCTCTCCGACATTCCATCCTCCCTATATCGCAGACTGATTGGCCGCCCGATCAGCACCATCGATGCGGATCAATTGACCCGCAAAGCACTCGTTTCACACGGGTGATGGAGCAGATCCTTCAATTCTTCATCAAGATGAAAAACGGAGATCGACGCTCCAACCATATCCAACGATGTGCAGTAGTGGCCGACCCATTTTGCCTGTATTTCAATCTTCTTGGCCGCGAGCCGTTGGGCGACGCGGCGGTAAAGGATATAGAGTTCCATCATCGGCGTTCCGCCAAAAGAATTGACGAGAACTGCCACTTTTTCGCCGGGCCCTGCTTTCAACTCGGAGAAAATCTTGTCCATGACGGAATCCACGATCTCGTCCGCCGTTCGCATACGTTCGCGTGAAACGCCTGGTTCACCGTGGATGCCCATGCCAATTTCGATATCATCGGGGCCAATCTCGAAATTGCGCCGACGGGTCTGCGGCATGGAGCCAGGCTCGAGCCCAACGCCGATCGTATAGGTGCGTGCATTCGCCTTTCGCGTCACTGCCTCACAAGCATCAAGGGTCAGACCTCGGTCTGCGGCAGCTCCCGCTATCTTGAAAATGAAGAAGTTACCGGCGACGCCGCGCCTGCCGTCGCGATCCTCCGGTGACGAAGATGCCACATCATCGGTGGTGAGAACTGTCCTCACCGCAATGCCCTTTTCCGCCGCAAGCTCCGCGGCCATCTCGAAATTCATCACGTCACCGGCGTAGTTGCCATAAACGAAGAGCACGCCAGCGCCACCTGAGGCGGCGACGGCACAGCGGACAATCGGGTCGGGTGGGGGCGACGAGAAGATATTGCCGACTGCCACGGCATCTGCAAGCCCCTTGCCGACATATCCGGCAAAACAGGGCTCGTGCCCCGCGCCGCCGCCAATCACGAGACCGACTTTGCCTTTTCTCGGGCCATCACGCGCCACCAGTGCTCGGTACGATCCGTCGATCGGTTGGATGTATTCGCCGTGCGCCTTCAGGAAGCCGTCCATCATTTCTTCAATGACGTCATTCGGTTTATTAAGAAATTTCTTCACCTGCGTTCGATAAAAACCCGCCGGCTCTGGCGCTCGTTTCTCCGCCACCCTTGGCTGCGGCTTGTCGTCTACCCCCACAGCGCCATCGGCGCGCAAAATTCCGCGTCCGGTTTCCGCATCGGTGATCAGCACATTGATGTAGCCGCCCCGCAAGGCGGCGAGCAAAGCCGGGACCTTGTCGAAACCACCGGCAACGCCGACGCGCGTTCCGATGCGGCTCAAATTATCGAGGGAGATGCCGACCGTCCGGTCGTCCAGCGGCCCGTGAACCGGCCGGCCTTTTTCGTCGATGAAACGACCGGCGACGACGCCTGCGACGCCATGCGCGAGATAGTGCTGCAACAAGGTCGGCTCGAGCAGGCCGCTTGTATGAATAGTGGAATTTGGGCGCAGCGACGAAATGCCGAAGATGATCCTGTTGGCCTGCTCCAGCGTTGCGAACTGTTCCTTTAGTAACGGTTCGTCCAGAAGCAGCTCGCGCAATGCCCGGGAGGCGACGATGGCGGGCGCAGTAAGGTTGACGCAGCGCGCATCAAGCGTATCGGCGATCTTGGCGGCGCAGAGTTCGGGCGTATAGGCAAAGGTGGCGTTCATACCACCGGTCGCCTGCACGACCGTCATGTCCCGCAGCGCTGCGGGTTTCATATGCTCGCCGACGGAAAGAATCGTTCGGCCCCATGCGACCGCCAGCGTATCTCCAGATTTGAGAAGGCTGGGAAGCGCCTGCGCGCCGGCAACGCCCAGCCGCTCGATCAGAGGTCGGCCGCTTTCGTCGCTCGGCACCACAAGACAATCGACAAGCCCGAAATGGCTCTTGAGCTGCTGGGCAACAGTGAGCGAGGCGAGACGTGCCGGATCCAGCGAAATCCTGACAATGCCCTTCTCGCGAGCGTCTGCGAGATAACTGTTGACGGTGGCCCGCGACACACCCATCGTATCGGCGATCTCGCCCTGGGTCATTCCATCTTCGTAGTATAGCCAGCAGGCCCAGACATATGGATCATCCCCGTAGCGCAAGGGCATCGCATCCGTCCGCTCCGCGCCGCCGCTCCCGCTTGTTCCGCCTTTACGCGCCAAAGCCGTCTTGGATGTCATGAATTCGTGGGGCTCCCTCGTTCGTCCGGCCAGAGGATGGAAGCAATGTCAAAGGTTTGCAACCGCCTTCCTTAAAGAAGGCAACGCGTGACCGCATCACTGACGACGCGATCACGCGGTCTTGGGAGACAACGGACGGCATGACGCCGAATTCAGACGATTCACTGAAGCCGGCTGCGGGCTCCAAGTGACAATTCTTTTAGAATGAGGGCACAGGACGTTGCGCCTGCATCGAGAACACCGAGCGAGCGCTCGCCGAGACGGCTGGCGCGTCCGATCTTCGCGACGAGGTTCAGCGTCGAATCACGCCCGGCTTCCGCCGCTTCGACGAGAGCCTGAAGCGCCTCCCCGAAGGATTGGCCCTTGGCGTGCGCCGTATCGAATGCCTCAACGGCCGGTATCAGCGCATCCAGCATGGTCTTGTCGCCGACCTTGGCCGAACCGATCGACTGAATACCCTCAAGCCCAGCATGCAGCATGCGGCTATAGGCAGCGGCATCGACCAATGTCACGCCCTGCAGTTTTTCTGCAAATTCGGTGAACATGACGCCGTAAAGCGGCCCCATGGAACCACCGATCTCCGTCATCAGCACAGTGCCGAGCGTATCCAATGCGCTGGCGAGGGAGGCATCTTTTTCCTTGAGCCGTTCGGCGGCCATGCCGAAGCCCTTTGCCATGTTGACGCCATGGTCGCCGTCGCCGATCTTGCCGTCGATCTCGCTCAGATAGGCACGGTTTTCGATGATCCGATCGGCCATGGATAGGACGATCGACCCCGCCGAAGCGTTCTGGAATGTCTGCATGATAATTTCCTCGCCTCAGAATACCACGGTGCATTGCGCATCTGCGTCGAGCAGTGCCTTCAGCTCGTCGTCGAGCGCCATGATCGTGAGCGTCGCCCCGACCATTTCGAGCGATGTGAAATAGTTGCCGACGAACGTCTTGTGAATGACCAGCCCACGCGCTGTTATTTCCCGCTCGATCGTATCATTGAGGATGTAGAGTTCGTTGAGCGGCGTGGCGCCGAGGCCCGAAACCAGGACGGCGACTTCGGTGCCGGCGGCGAGATTGTGGTCCTCCAGCACGAGCTCGCTCATGCTCTTGCCGACCCCATCGGCGCTCTTCAGCGGCTCGACCCTGACGCCCGGTTCCCCATGATGGCCGATGCCGACTTCCATCGTGCCCGGTTCGATCTGGAAATTCGGATGGCCGACGGCCGGCAGAGTGCAGGGGCCAAGGCCCACGCCGACAGAGCGGCAATTGTCGATTGCCTTCTGCGCCGTTGCACGAACCTCTTCGAGACTGGCGCCGGTTGCAGCTTTCGCGCCGCCGACCTTCCACATGAAGATCTCGCCCGCAACGCCGCGTCGCTTCTGGCGTTCTTCCATGGGGGCGGAGCAGACGTCGTCATTGGCAACGACGGTGGCAACCTGGATGCCATCCTTCTCCGCCATCCTGATCGCCATCTTCACGTTCATGTTGTCGCCGGCGTAATTGCCGTAGAGGCAGACGACGCCCTTGCCGCCATCCGCTTCCCGCATGGCATCGTAAAAGCTCTTGGCGGTCGGGGAAGAGAACAGTTCGCCGACCGCCACCGCATCCAGCATGTTCCTGCCCGTATAGCCGACGAAGGCCGGCTCGTGCCCCGATCCGCCGCCGGTGATGATGCCGACCTTGCCTTTGATCGGCGCGTCCTTCGCAACGACAACCCGCGGATTGTCGGCAAGCCGCACCAGATCGGAATGTGCCTTTACGAAGCCTTTGACGGTATCTTCAACGACTTCGTCAGGGTTATTGATGAATCTTTGCATGATGACTCCACAGCTTCAGGCTGGTTTCAGAGGATCGTATAACCGCCGTCGATCAGGAGATCGGCACCGTTGATCATGTCCGCTCCAGCGGACGCAAGAAAGACCGCAGCTGCTGCGACCTCTTCCGGATAGGCAAAGCGGCCGGTGGGAATACGCTTCTTGGCAGCCTCTCCCTTTTCGCCGCTCCAGGCCTTCTTGCCGAGTTCCGTCAGCACGATGGTCGGCGACAGAGTGTTGACGCAGATGCCATGCTTGCCCCATTCGGCGGCGAAAGTTTTCGACATGCCGATGACGCCGAACTTGGATGCGCAATAAGCAACGTGCTCTTCGATCGCGACCGTACCCGCCTGCGAACCGAGATTGATGATCTTGCCGCCCTTGCCGGCGCCAATCATGACGCGGCCGACAGCCTGGGTCACAAGGAACGTTCCCTTGAGATTGATGTCGATCGTCTTATCCCAATAATCGAGCGGCAAATCCTCTGCCGGAGCAAGGAAGACAACACCGGCACTGTTGACGGCGATGTCGATGCCGCCGAACGCCGCCACTGCGTCCGAGACTGCCTTATTGACAGACGCCGGATCGGACACATTGCAGACGAACGGCTTGGCTCCACTACCCAGGCGATCCGCCTGGGCGCGTGCCGCATCCTCGTTGATGTCGAGAACGGCCACCCGTGCGCCTTTAGCGGCAAGGGCGGTGGCCACAGCGGCGCCGATACCCGACGCCCCGCCGGTTACCAGAGCCACCTTCCCGGCAAGCGGGAAGTTCAGATCGATATTTGGTGCAGCATCCGTCATGTCGTCAAACCTCGTTGGTGAGCTGGCGCGGGTAAGGCGTCGTCGACGAAGATGACGATCTCCTCTCCCATTTCGACAAAAATCAAATAGCGATCGACAAATGTCAATGAGCAATATTTAATGACGCCCGATTGGACCACACCCCTGCGCCATCGCAGTGACATTGGCAAATGCCGCAAGAGACTTGCATGTTTGTGCATATATTTTACTGCTTTGCACATATGATCGATCACACAATGCCCGATCCATCCGTCTAAGACCACTTTTTTGGATCAAAAACCCACCAGTTGCATTTGAGTTCGATCAATCATCGCGCGAAAATGCGACTTCAACAAGAAATCCTTCATTTTTCGGGTTCGTGAGATTGACATCTTTCAGATCACCGCATCATATGTCACGAACAAATGCGCAGTCGGGACACAAATTCCCAATGCGGCCTGCGGAATTTTGAGAATTCCGTGACATGGGAGGAGAAGAATGTCTGGATCGTCGCCCAACCGGGCTGATGCCGGTCTTTTGCTGGATGTGAGCGGGCTCACCAAGTCGTTTCGCGGCGTTGCAGCACTTGTGAACGGACGCTTCAGTCTCCGAGCAGGTTCCGTTCATGCTCTTTGCGGCGGCAATGGCGCCGGCAAATCGACGTTCCTGTCCATCATCATGGGAATCCACCAGCGTGACGGCGGCGTCGTTCGTCTTCGCGGTGAGGAGGTCAGTTTCGCCAATCCTGCGGATGCGCTTGCAGCAGGAATATCGATCATCGAGCAGGAGCTCAGCCCTGTCAGCGGGCTTACCATTGCCGAGAACATCTTCCTCGGCCGTGAGCCGATCACTCGGTTCGGCACAGTCGATTTCGCCACAATGAACAAGCGCGCGAAGGAACTGCTGGATGAACTCGGCTTCGAGCTTCCGCCGCAGACGTCGATGGGGGGCCTGTCGGTCGCCCAGATCCAGCTTGTCGAGATCGCCAAGGCACTCGGCCGCGACGCCGAAATCATCATTATGGATGAGCCGACCTCTGCCGTAGGAGCCGCTGAGGCGGATAATCTGTTCGCGGTGATCCGTCGCCTCAAGGAGCGCGGCAAGGGCATCATTTACGTGTCACACCGCCTGACCGAAGTCTTCGGTATCGCCGACGATTACACCGTGTTCCGCGACGGTGCCTATGTCGATTCCGGTTCGATGGCAGATCTCAGCCGCAATGATCTGATCCGGATGATCGCCGGGCGTGAGCTTGCCGAGGAATATGTCAAGACCAGCACTCCCTGCGATCGTACCGTCCTGTCGGTCACAGGCCTGCAGCGCCCAGGACGCCTCAGCAATATCGACCTCGATCTGCGGCAGGGGGAAATCCTCGGCCTTTACGGGCTGATGGGCGCCGGCCGCACCGAAATCCTGGAGTGCCTGTTCGGGCTATACAGCGGCTGGACCGGCCGGATCGACATCGACGGCCAGCAGAAAAAGATCGCCACCGTTCAGGATGCGATGGCTGCCGGTTTCGGACTTGTGACTGAAGACCGCAAGCAAAGCGGACTCATCCTGCATTCGAGCGTGCGCAGCAACCTCTCGCTGGCGATTCTGCCGGAGCTCACCAGCTCGATCGGCGTCGTCGACAAGCGACGGGAGACCAGCCTCGCCAAGGAGATGATTGCCAAGTTCCGTATACGCACTGCCTCTGACCAGCTGGCCGTCACCGCTCTTTCCGGCGGCAATCAGCAGAAGGTGGTGATGGGACGCTGGCATTTGACCAAGCCCAAGATTCTCCTGCTGGACGAGCCGACGCGTGGCGTGGACGTCGGCGCAAAGCGCGAAATCTACGCATTGATGTCCGAATTCGCTCAAGGGGGCGGATCGATCATCATGGTTTCCTCCGAAGTCGAGGAAGTCCTCGGCATGTCCGACCGTATCGTGGTGATCAAGGACGGCCAGGTTTCGGGTGTCGTCGGCCGCGCCGACGCCAACCAAGAGACCCTTCTTCACCTGGCGGCTTGAGGCAGGTCACCGGCAGGGTACCCAGAGAACAAAGTGGAATAGGACGATGGATACACAGAACCAAACTGCCAGCAGCAGCCTGAAGGCATCGCCGGCTCCGCTGATCGGCCGCCTTTTAAGAGATTATGGCATCATCATTGCCTTCTTCGTGCTCTGTGGCCTCCTGACGGTCATTTCTCCCTACTTCCTGACATCGCAGAATCTTCTGAACATGCTGCGCCAGTCTTCGATCAACGGGATCCTGGCGATCGGCCTGACTTTCGTGATCTTAACGCGCGGCATAGACCTTTCCGTGGGTTCGGTCGTGGCGCTTGCCGGCATCGTCGGCGCGAGCTTCGCGACGATGTCACCAGTCGCTGGCGTGCCGGGCACGCCTTACCCGGCGCTGGTCTCGATCATTGTCGGCCTTATCATCGGCCTCATCTGCGGCACTGTGTCGGGCATGATCGTAACGCGCTTCCGCGTCCCTTCCTTCGTCGTCACGCTGGGCATGCTCTCCTCTGCGCGAGGGCTCACAATGCTCTATACCGGCGGCAAGCCGGTACCCAGCCTGACACCGGAATTCCGGTGGATGGGCACTGGCCATGTGTTCGGCGTTCCGGCTCCCATCATCGTGCTGCTCGTCGTCTTCGCCGTCTCCTGGTGGGTGCTTAACAAGACGCGCTACGGCCGGCATGTCTACGCGGTCGGCGGCAACCCGCGCGCAGCCAACACGTCTGGTATCCGGGTTTCGCGCATTCGCCTTTCGGTATTCATGATCTCCGGCGTCACGGCGGCACTGGCCGGCCTGCTTTTGGCAGCACGCACCGGATCGGGCCTGACACAGGCCGGGGTCTCCTACGAACTGGATGCCATCGCGGCAGTCGTCATCGGCGGCACAAGCCTTTCCGGCGGCACAGGCTCTGTGACCGGAACCTTGTTTGGGACGCTGATCATCGCCGTCATGAACAACGGGCTCGATCTCCTGGGGGTCGACTCAAACTACCAACAGATCATCAAGGGCCTGATCATCGTTCTGGCCGTCATGATCGACAGCTCTCGCCAAAAAGAGGCCGAGTGAACGGGCAGCAACGCCCACCCCTACCATCCACGCAGCAACCCAACGGGAGGAACCGAAATGAAACTTCTTAAACTTGGCATCGTCAGCGCGCTTGCACTGTCGGCGTTGACCAGCTTCGCGAGCGCCGCAGACCCCATAAAGGTCGGCGTATCGCTCTACGGCCTCAAGGCCGAGTTCATGCAGCTGTGGGCCGCCGCCGTCCAGGAAAGCCCAGCCGTTAAGAGCGGCAAGGTCCAGGTGACCGTGTTCGACGGCCGCTACGATCCGCTGGTCCAGCAGGATCAGTTCTCGACGATGATCAGCCAGAAGTACAACGCAATCATCTTCGCTCCGATCGACGCCGATGCCGGCGCGACTGCCGTCAAGATGGCCCATGACGCGAAAATACCGGTCGTCGGCACGAACACCAAGGCCAACACCGACCTGCTGTCGTCGTATGTCGGCTCTGACGACACGCTGTCGGGCTACATGGAAGCCAAGACCGTGCTCGACAAGATCGGCTGCAAGGGCAACGTCGTCGTCATCCAGGGTCCGATCGGCATCTCCGCACAGATCCAGCGCAGCCAGGGCAACGACAAGGCACTTGCCGAATGCCCGAACGTCAAGGTTCTCGAGACCAAGACCGCCAACTGGTCGCGTGCGGAAGCACAGGCTCTGATGGAAAACTGGCTGACCCGCTACCCGGGCCAGATCAACGGTGTCATTGGCCAGAATGATGAAATGGCGCTCGGCGCGATCGAAGCCATCAAGGGCCAGGGCCTGAATGTCAGCGATTTCGCAATCGCTGGTATCGATGGCATCACTGACGCCCTGCTGGCTGTCAAGGCCGGCGAGATGACCTCCATCCTGCAGGATGCGCGTGCGCAGGCAATGGGCTCGCTCGACGTTGCCGCAAAGCTGGCTGATCCTAGCTATCAGCCGCAGTCGGACGTCTGGAAGCAGTATCCGGACATGCCGTTTGCCGATGGCAAGTCCGCCAACTACAACGTTCCGTGGACTCCCGTCACCGCACAGAACGTCGACGCGTTGCTGAAGTTCCGCAACAAGTAGTGGCTAAATCGGTCGACCCGGACCATCCGGGTCGACCTCCGCAAAAGGTAAAGGCCATGATCGTCATCTTTGGATCTGTCGCGCTCGATCTCGTGACAAATGTTCCCCGCATTCCCTCGCCCGGTGAGTCTCTTGCCTGTCCGAGCTATGCGCTGGTGCCCGGATCGAAGGGCGGCAACCAGGCGCTGGCGGCTGCCCGCTCCGGAGCGAAGGTCGTCCACGTGGCCACGGTTGGACGGGATGAGCATGCCGAACTGGCGACCGCGCTGCTGCGGGCCGAAGGTGTCGACCTCTCGCATGTTGCGCGCTCAGACCGCACAACAGGTCTTTGTCTCGTGACAGTCGCCGCCGATGGTGAGAATACGGTGATTGCCGCAGCCGGCGCCAATCTCGATACCCGGGTGAGCCAGCTTGAAGCGCTCGAATTCGGATCGCAGGACACGCTGGTTCTGCAGATGGAAGTGACACTGCCGGAAAATTTCGCGGCCGTCGCGTTGGCGCGCCGCCGCGGTGCGAGGGTCGTGCTGAACGCCGCCCCCGCACAACGCGTTCCCGAGGAGACGCTGAGAGAGCTCGACGTCCTCGTGGTCAACGAACACGAGGCCATGATCGTCGCAGAGTCCGTCGGCCTTTCCGTAGGCCAGCCGACAGAAGCTGCCGAAGCCCTGCATCGCGCCTATGGCTGCAGCACCATCGTCACGCTCGGTCCCAAGGGAGCGCAGGCATGGCATCAGGGTGCGCATCTGGAAATTCCTGCCCCGAAAGTAACCGCGGTGGATACGACCAGCGCGGGCGACAGTTTCGTCGGAGCATTTGCAGCCGCATTGGACGCGGGAAGCGATTTTGCAACCGCCGTACGGCGGGGTATCGTAGCGGGAAGCCTGGCCTGCACATTGCCAGGGGCGCAGACCTCCATCCCCCGGCTTACCGATATCTTGTCTTTTTCGACCGATTTCTGATACCCCGGCATCCTCTTTCCCCGAGGGATGCAGTCAGATGGCCAAAGCAACGACGATGAATGATTTAGATATCGATCAGTCGACTGAAATAGCTGCGCTTTATTACCTGCAGGAGGTGACGCAGGAGGATCTGGCGCGCCGGTACAACATGTCCCGTTCTCGGATCAGCAGGGTTTTGAAGCGTGCGCGGGAAATGGGGATCGTCAGCATTCAAGTGCGCGCCAACCCCAACCTCGCATGGAAATTCGAGGCAGAGTTCCAGCGGCGCTTCGGCCTGAACAAGCTTCTTGTGGCCATCAATCAGCCCACTGAAGAGGAGCAGCGCAACACCACTGGCGCGTTGGTGGCTGCCTATCTTGACCAGATTCTGACGGATGGCATGACGGTCGCTGTCGGCATGGGACGAAACGTCGCCTCGATCACCGAGGCGCCGAGTTCGGCAACCCCGCGCAAGCTGTTATTCGCGCCCTCGATCGGGGGTTCCGTGCATGGTGCAGCCGCGCTCAATCCGGATCACATCGCCCGCCGTCTCGAGCAGCGCTTCGGCGGACATGCAAAGACGCTCTATGCGCCGGCGATCGTTGCAACGCGCGAGCTGAAGGAAGCACTGTTGCGCAACGAGACGGTCAAGGAGACGCTCGACTGTGCGCGGCGCGCCGATGTCGCGCTGGTCGGACTCGGCGACCTCTCGGAAGACAGCAATCTCATTCGCATGGGTCTTTTCACCCCACAGGAACTCACCCAGGCCCGCGTTGCCGGAACCGTCGGCGATGTGATGGGGCACGATTTCATCTCGATCGACGGCCGCAGCCTTGGCGGCATGATCGAAGGCAGGGTTATAGGTCTCGGCCTTCAGGAATTACGTAACATAAACAACGTCATAGCTATTGCCTCCGAAGCAACGAAGACGGCCATCATCCTGGGGGCGCTGCGGACAGGGGCGATTAATACGCTGGCGACCTCCCTTGCCAATGCTGCGGCTGTCATCGCTCTCGACGACGCGACCAAAACCTAGCCTGTGCCTGCCGGCTGCGCTGATCGCACACGGAAAGGCGAACTACCGCAAAGGATAATGTGATGCCTCGGTTCTCTGACCCTGCGGACGATTTGGGTGTCGCATACACCCATTTGGAGACCTGCGAGACACATCTTCGCGGCCTGACAGCACCGGAAAGCCCGTTCTGGGATGCTGAGACAAGTTGCATCTGGTTGGTCGACATGTTCGATCCCGCTCTGATCCGCACCGATCCGCAAACCGGCGAAACCGACAGATGGAGAATGCCGGAGGACATAGGCAGTTTCGCGCTCTGCGAGGGGGGGGGCGCGATTGTGGCGTTGCGTAGTGGCGTCTATCTGTTCGACCTTGCCACGGGCACGCTGACTTTGTTTGCAACCCCCGAGCCCGAACGCGCCGGCAACAGGCTGAACGACGGCAAGGCCAGTCCCGAAGGCCGCTTCTGGGTTGGCAGCATGAATCTCTCTGACCCGCGCAGGCCGGACGCTGCGCTCTACCGCATTGATCCTGACGGGCACTGTACCCGCATGATTGACGGTCTTTACACATCCAACGGCCTTGCGTGGTCCGCAGATGGACGACGCATGTTCCACTCCGACAGTCGCGGCCAGCTCCTGCAGGTCTTCGACTACGATCCAGTCGAGGGCAGTCTTTCGAATAACCACATCATCGCCCGCCTCTCGGAAACGGATGGACGACCGGATGGCGGAACCGTCGATAGCCAAGGTTACTATTGGAGCGCGGGAGCTTCAGCCGGCTGCTTGAACAGGTTTTCAGCGACCGGTGACCTCGTTGAAAAAATCAACCTTCCCGTATCGTCTCCCTCGATGATCTGTTTCGGCGGCAAAAGCATGGACCGCATCTTCGTCACGTCGCTAGCGCGGGGTTCGGAAGACGGACGGCTGATATCCTTTCCCGCAAAGATTGCCGGGCTTCATGGTCACCGCTTTCGCCTTGCACCAATAGAAGACAGAGAAGATTTACTCTTTCGCAGATTGGCAGAAAGAAAGGCATAATTGCCGGCTTACTCCAATCTCCTTCGGGCCATTGTCGGCAATGGCGATACGCCCGCACAAGCCCTAAACCAAACCGGCTGTTTCGTTCAAGATAGGGTGGTTGATGGATGCTCCCCGCGATCTTCATGCCCGCGGTCGACCCATGGCGCTGCGCTCGGTCGGAAAGGATAAAATAAGCAGCTCCCGGTTCGCTCGAGCGAACCGGTACACGTCGTCTACGACCGGCCGTTTCGTGTTCGCCAAAGGCTCAAAAGGTCTTGCATGGCGTGGGCGATATGCTCCCTGCAGATACGCTCTGCCAAAGCGCCATCGTTTTTTCGAAACGCCTCAATCAAACGTCGATGCTCTTCCGCAATCTGATGCGGGCGATAGTCACCATAGCCCCATGCCACTCTCATCGTATTGAAAAAGATGCTATGGCGCTGCATGAGCGCCTTGGCCTCCTGATTGGGGCGGATGGCTTTGATCGCATCATGAAGCGCAGCATTCAGCTGAACGAGACGACCAGTGTCCGTCGGCCCCGCGATGGAGAGGGCCCGTTCGTAATCAGATTCAATCTGCTCCAGCAGTTCGATCTGGGCAGGTGTCGCAACGGCGGCCGCCTGGCCGGTGATATAGGATTCCAGGGCGATCCGGATTTCGTTCAAATCCTGTAGGAAGGCTTCGTCGATCACCCTTACCCATGCGCCTCGGTTTGGGTGAATAACCACCCAACCCTCTGCCGCCAACTGCGCCAATGCTTCGCGAATTGGCGCCGGGCTCAGGCGGTAACGGGCTGCGAGATCATTGATTTTCAGGTGGGCGTTCGGCGCAAGATTTCCACGGGCGATGTCTGCACGCATCGCATCGCGGACGCGCTGATAGTTGGGGACGCCAAGGGCGTCGAACTCTCTTTCCATGTTGTCCAGCACCGAAATCTCCCTTTCGTGACTTGCTATACCTCGACACTTGATCTCATTATCGAAAAAAGATTATATATAATCTATAATATGGAGTGAGAGCCGTGAAGATTGAACGCGTTGAAACTTTTCAGGTCCAATGGTCGCCGGATGATCAGCCGGCGATGCGCAGCGCATTCGTGCGCATCCATGCCGACGACGGTCTGGTAGGCATTGGTGAAGCCTCTCCGATGCAAGGGGGGCGTGCGTCCCTTTCCATGATCGACAACGACATAGCATCTGCCCTCGTTGGCGCGGATCCCCTGGACCATGCCGTCCTCCAGGACCGGCTCCTCCATCGCCTCGTAAAGCTTGGCCCGGAAGGAGCGCTCACCGGTGCGCTGGCGGCAATCGACATTGCGCTGTGGGATCTCAAGGGAAAACTGCTCGGTCAGCCGATCTACAAATTGATCGGGGGAGCCTGGCGGACATCCCTGCCCTTCTATGCCTCGATCGGCCGCAACAGCGTGGGCCAAAGAACAGTTGACGAAGTCTGCCGCATTGTCGAAGCGCGAATGCGCGACAATCCTGCCGCGATCAAGATTCGCTTCGACAATGACCGAACAAAGCTCGATCAAGACATAGCCGGCGACATCGAAAAGGCCCGCGCCGTGCGGCGTCTGGTCGGCGACGATTTTCCGCTCGCTTTCGATGCCAACAACGGTCTTTCCTTCGGAGGTGCCATTCGCGTCGGCCGGGCCTTGGAAGAGCTCGGATACTGGTGGTTCGAAGAGCCGCTCCAGCACTATCATCCGCGTGAGCTCGGGGCGCTTGCCCAGAAACTCGACATTACCGTGTCAGCCGGCGAACAAAGCTACACTTCTGCCGCAATCGTCGATCTGATCGACTCAGGTGTTCGCATGGTGCAGCCCGACATCGTGAAGATGGGTGGCATCACCGGCCTTCTGCGTTGCGCCGCCCTTTGTCAGGCACATGGCGTCGAACTTGTGCCACACCAGACCCAGCCAACCATAGGGCATCTGGCAAACCTTCACGTTTGCGCGACGCAGCTCCATGCCACCAAACCTTGCGAGCTCGACGATCCGAGTTCGCGACGTCACGCAATTTTCGCCAATGCACCGAAACCGATGGACGGCCTGTTCCATTTGCCGACCGCATCAGGGCTGGGGATCGACATCGACGAGACGGCGCTGGAGCAACTGCGGGTGCGCTGAAGCCCTCTCGTCGCGTCCCTGGGGGAGGGGTGGGACGAAGGCCCGCGGCAGAGTGAATTCAAACATATGGGAGAAGAGACATGGATGCGGCCCCACCGCCCGACACAAGTACAATCGAACGCCAGACGATGCGAAAGGTCACCTGGAGGTTGGTGCCGATCCTGATGCTCGGCTATTTCTGTGCCAGCCTGGATCGCGCCAATATCGGCATGGCAGCGACAACAATGAGCCCGGAACTGAACTTTTCCAACGCCGAGTTCGGGTTTGGAGCGGGCATTTTCTTCTTCGGCTACCTGCTCGCGGAGATCCCGAGCAACCTGGTCCTTGACCGCTTTGGTGCCCGCGTCTGGTTGACCCGCATCCTTGTTACCTGGGGGATCGTCTCGGCGCTGACAGCCTTTGTGTGGAACGGCTGGAGCTTTTATACCGTTCGCTTCTTCTTGGGACTGGCGGAGGCTGGGTTCTTTCCGGGGGTGCTCATCTACATCACCTGGTGGTTTCCGGCAAGATATCGTAGCCGGGTCGTCGCCTGGTTCATGTCGGCAGGGGTCATTTCGCAGATCCTGGGGCCCCCGATCGGCGGCCTGCTCATGCATCTCGACGGCTATCTCGGACTTGCCGGATGGCAATGGCTATTTGTTGTCGAAGCGGTGCCGTCGATTGTCACCGGAGCCCTTATCCTCTGGCAGTTGACCGACCGCCCCGGCCAAGCTCGCTGGCTGGACAAGAAGTCGCAAGATTGGCTCGAGGCGCGCCTTGCCACGGAACGAGCGCAGCAGGAATCGGTGCAGACCTTCACGCTGAAGGCAGCCTTTAGCAATACGAAGGTATGGCTCCTCACATTCGTGGAACTTGGGCATCAGTATGCCGGCTATGGTCTCGTCTTCTTCATGCCGCTCATCGTCAAAGGCCTCGGTGTCAGCAAGGACTGGATCGGGCCGGTGGCCGCCATCCCCTATATCTTCGGTTTTGTGGCGATGATCTTGTGGGGTTACAGCTCCGACCGCAGCGGCGAGCGCGTCTGGCATGCGAGCTCGACGATGTTCATTGTTGCGGCGGCCATGTTGATCTGTAAATTCGTCGGTGGGGATCACCCGGTCATATTGATGATCGTGCTCACCATCGCTGTCATCGGAAACCAGTCCTTTGCACCATGCTTCTGGTCTATCCCCGGCACGATGCTGACCGGCACGGCCGCCGCCGGCGGGATCGCCATGATCAATGCCGTCGGCAATCTCGGCGGCTGGATCGGGCCTTCGGTCTACGGCGCCGTGCGCGATGCCAGCGGCAGCACCAGCGTTGCGCTGCTCGCCCTGGCGGCAGGACCTCTTCTCGGGGGAATCGTGTTGCTCCTTGTCGGGCATGACAAGCGACTTGAAAGGATAGCGCCGTCGAGTTGAATCACTGACTAATCCAAGTGATCGGCACCCGGTGATCCTGTGAAGATCATCGGGTTTCCTTCAGCTCTTAGAGATGGTTTGGAGAAGCAGCCGAGATGCCGCCGTTCCCGGCAAGCCGAGATCCCTTACGCTCGACATGTGGTCACTCTCGGGCAGAGCAATCTTGGCCGCTTGCAGTCTCTGTTCCACCAGAAGAGCGGTGAAAGCTTCAGCCTGCTGGTGGAACGGTGCTGTTTCCCTGTCCCCGACCACGATCGTTATTTTCGGCGACGGATCGTACGTGAACGAAATTGGCGAGAAGGCGACGACGTCGTCGTCGGTGATCTCAATCTCTTTCCGGAGGAACGACGTCTGCAAGGGTTTAAGATCGTAGATCCCTCCAAGCAGGAATGCCGAGCGTATTTGTGGCAGTGCAGCATCCCCGCGAAACAGAAATGCGGCAAGATGCGCTCCCGCAGAATGGCCGCTCACCGATGTCAGACGGGGGTCGCCACCGAACTGCTTTATATTGCTTTCCGTCCAAGCCCTCATGCGCAGGATCTGTTCGACGATCGTCCGCATTGTGACGGTCGGCATCAGGGCATAGTCAACGATGACGGCGATCGCTCCCGCTTCCGTGACGGTCCTGGCGACGTAGGAATAGTCATCTTTTGAGAACATTCGCCAATAGCCGCCATGGATAAAGATATGGACAGGCATGCCGGCTGCTGGCCGCGGCGGCAGAAAGAGATCGAGCGTCTCGCCCTGCCCTTCTCCATAGCGAACGTCCGCGACCATCTCGAGCGCTGCGCGAGTGGCGGCGCTTCGGGACACCATCTCCTCCACGATGGAGTCGAAGTTTGCGACATGATCACGCGTGCGAAAAGGATCTGTCTCCGGCATGCTGCCTCCATTAGATGGTGGTTGCGATATACTTGGCTTCCATGAACTCCGCTATCCCATGATGCTGCCCACCCTCACGGCCAAGGCCACTTTGTTTGACGCCTCCAAAGGGAGCCGCTGGATCGGACACAAGTCCGCGATTAAGCGCGACCATTCCCGCCTCGATCTGCCCTGCCACGCGCATGCCGCGCACAGTGTCACGGGTGAAGACGTACGCGGACAATCCGTATTCAGTATCGTTTGCCCGAGCGATAATCTCGTCTTCATCTTCAAAGCGAGACAGCGGGGCAACTGGCCCGAAGATTTCCTCCCGGGCCATCTCCGCATTGGGCGGTACATGCGAGAGGACGGTTGGCAGGTAGTAGAACCCTTTTCGGTTTGCGCGCGCCCCGCCGCAAAGCAGCTCTGCTCCCTTCCTGCGGGCGTCCTCGACGAGCCCGTCAATCTTCGCAACCGCCTTCTCCGTGATCATCGGTCCACAGACCGTCGCTTCATCCAGGCCCGGTCCGACGGTGAGCGCAGACATGCGTTGGGCGAGGCCCGCAGCAAATGCGTCATAGATTCCAGACTGAACGTAGATGCGATTGGCGGCCGTGCATGCCTCGCCGGCATTCCGCATCTTGGCGATCATCGCACCGTCAAGGGCGACATTCAGATCGGCGTCATCAAAGACGATAAACGGCGCATTGCCGCCAAGTTCCATCGAGCAGGAAATTACGTGCTTGGCCGCCTCGCCCAGCAATATCCGCCCGACGCCGGTCGATCCGGTGAAGGAAAGCTTTCTTACCCGCGGGTCCGCCAGTATTACCGCTGTCAATGAAGAGGGGTCAGAGGTCGTGACGACGTTGACAACACCGGGCGGCACGCCCGCTTCCTCGAACAGCGCGGCGAGTGCGTAGGCTGTCAAGGGCGTTTCGCTCGCCGGCTTGAGTACGACTGTGCAGCCGGCAGCGAGTGCCGGCGCGATCTTTCGCGTTGCCATTGCTGCGGGGAAGTTCCACGGCGTAATCAGAAGGCATATGCCGATCGGCTGATAATCGACAATGATCCTGTTGGCACCGGATGGCGCTGTAGCGAATTCCCCTGAAATCCGTACGGCCTCTTCGGCGTTCCAGCGGAAGAACTCGGCGGCATAGGAGACTTCGGATCGGGCGTCGCCCAGCGCTTTCCCATTTTCAAGAGAGATCAGACGGGCAAGCGGTTCCAAGCGCGCCTTCATGAGTTCGAAGCACCGTCGCAAGATCTCGGAACGATCGCGTGGAGACGTGTGCCGCCATCTCTTTGCGGCCGTAGACGCGGCCTCCACGGCGCGAATCCCGTCGGCAGGGGTCGCATCATGGACGTGGGCAATGATCGTCTCCGTCGCCGGATCGATGACGGCTATGGTTTGCCCTTTCTGCGACGAAAGCCAATCACCGCCAATATAGAGGCCGCGAGTGATGGCACTGAGACGGTCCTGCTCCTCGGCAGTAAGGTTAGGATTGGAAAGGTCCATGATGCACTCCTGTCGATCTTACATTGCCGATGCGGCGAGATTGCCGTGATAGGCCGCTTCGACCAGACGCCTCATCGAGGTCAGATCGAGGGGCCGCGGATTGTTGTTGATTAGTCTGCCTATGCCGAGAGCCTGCTGGGCGGTCCATTCGATCTTGTCTGCTTCAAGACCGAGATCTGCTAGCGACCCCGTGATTCCGATCGCCTTAAACAGCCGCACAACTTCGGATATGGCGGCACCGGCCATTTCCTCCTGCGTTCGGCCTTTGTCTTCCAGCCCGAGAATTCTTGCTATGCTAGCGAATTCGGCAACCGCGACCTTAAGATTGTAAGTCATGACATAGGGTAGGACTGTTGCCACCCCGAGGCCGTGCGCCGTGTGCGTCAACGCGCCGACCGGGTATTGGATAGCGTGGGCCGCCGCCGTCCCGGCCGTTCCGAACGCGCAGCCGGCGGCGAGCGATCCCAGCATGACCTCGCTGCGCGCAAGCTCGTCTGCCCCATTGAGAACTGCCTTTTCAAGGCTCCGACCCAATAATCGCATGGCCATCATAGCAAAATGATCAGTCAACTCGTTCTTGCCGACAAAGACGCGTTCCTGGAACAGCACATGATCCGCCTGTTTTCGCGAGGTTGTGTAGGCTTCGATCGCGTGGGTCAGGGCGTCTGCGCCTGCAATCGCCGTCAGGCCAGGTGGGCATGTCACCGTCAGATCAGGATCGCAGAGCGCGGCCGTGGCAATGAGATGAGGGCTGGAAATGCCAACCTTCAATGTCTTGTCTGGATCCGAAACCACCGCAACTGGCGTTACCTCGGAGCCGGTTCCCGCGGTGGTGGGGACCGCGATCACAGGAAGGATAGGGCCAGGAACTTTTAGCTCGCCGTAGTAGTCTTGCAATGCGCCGCCGTGGCTCAGGAGAAGTGCTGCGCATTTTGCCATGTCCATGCAGCTACCGCCGCCAATGCCGATAACCATTTGGGGATTAAATGAAGCGGCCCCCTCGATACAGGCGGTAACCGAGTCTCGTGGCACATCGGCAAGAACTCGGTCGAATACGTGCACCTCCAGACCTGCCGCCCGCAAGGCCTGTATCATTGTCTGAAACGTCTCAGTGGCAGCGAAGCGTTCATCGGTGCACACGAACGCCCTCTCGCCGAGCCGCCTTGCGATGGCCGGCAAGGCATGTCGTTGCCCGGCACCGAAGACTATCTCGCGTGGCAGCCTTAGCCCTGCAAAAACCGTCATGTCATTCCCTCCCCTATCGCCCCTCGGCGCGCGCTCGAAACAAGCCGATATCATGTCCGAGATAAAATCGTATATGATATGGGATTGAATTGCCCGGAGCATCGTGTTAGTCGTTGGTCCTGTCAAGAGGAAAACCATGCAGAACTTACCCATGCCCGCCCCACTTGTTCGCGCCGGAAGCGGCCCAATTTCGCGACCAAATAGCCTTGCGAACGAGGTCTACGAGGCGATTTACGCGCAGCTGATGTCGCTGCAGATGATCCCTGGTTCACGGATCACCGTCGACAGTCTCGTCAAGGAGTTCAACGTCTCCCATACCCCGATCCGCGAGGCTCTGGGCCGGCTCGAAGGCGAAGGTCTGGTCGTCAAGACGCATTTGGTCGGATACCGCGCAGCACCGCAGATCAGCCGGCGGCGTTTCGACGAGCTTTACGAATTGCGTCTGCTTCTCGAGCCTGACGCGTCTGCAAAGGCAGCCGCCTTGATGGATGAGGACAAACTCAAAGCACTGCAGGAAGCTGCCGGGGTGATGGCCAGGCGAGAAGGCAAGGATGAGCGACTGCGGTATTCGACGTTCGCCCGTCAGGATGCTGTTTTTCACGACAGGATCATGGAGATCGCTGGCAATGAGCTGATAAGGGAAACCCTTGGCTTCCAGCATACCCACTTCCACATCTTCCGATTGATGTTTCATTCAAGGGTCACTGAAGAGGCGCTCGACGAACACGAGGAGATCCTGGCTGCCTTTGCAAGTGGGAGCTCAGACAAAGCGGCCGCGGCCATGCGGCGTCATATCGAGCAGTCGCGCGACCGTCTTCTCCCCGCGTTCGAATGAGTGTCGTCATGTCCGCCACTACCGTCGAAACAGCAAGCAAACTCTCCATCGTCGGATCGCCGGCGAAGGGCAAGGAGCAGCCGGTCATTCGGGCCGATGGCCTCGTCAAACGCTACGGTCCTGTAACGGTTTTGACGGACGTGGTGATGGACATTCTCCCGGGCGAAATTCACGCGATCATCGGCGAAAACGGTGCCGGCAAATCGACATTGATGCGGCTCCTGGCGGGCTACGTCGAGCCGACTGGCGGCCGTCTTCTCATCGACGGCCAGCCGGTGCATTTTTCAAGACCGCACCAGGCCGAAGCGGCAGGAATTGTTCTCGTCCACCAGGAAATCCTCTTGGCGGAGGCGTTGACCGTGGCGGAAAACCTCTTTCTCGGGCGAGAAGTCACCCGAGGAGGCTTCATCGACGATCGGACCATGAAGCGCCGCACGCGCGAACTGCTGGAAGATATCGGGTGCGACGCATCGCCCTCTGCCTTGGTTCGTGATTTGGCACTCGCTGACCGGCAAATGGTCCAGATTGGACGCGCGCTCCTGGAGGAGCATCGGGTGGTGATCTTCGACGAGCCAACCGCTGTTCTTACCGGGCCCGAAGTCGAACGCCTCATTACGATTATCGAACGTCTGAAGGCACGGGGCATCGCCATTCTCTACATCAGCCACCGTCTTGAGGAAGTCGAAAGACTTGCCGACCGCGTTACGGTTCTGCGCGACGGCAAATTGATCGGAACCTATTGCGGAAAAACGCTCTCCCAGATGGACATGGCCCGTCTGATGGTTGGCCGCGAACTTGCGACGCTCTATCCGCCGAAGGGGGGCGACACCAACGGCGACGTCATCTTCGAGGTACGAGACGCCGTTGTTCCAGGCTATGCCAGGAACGTCTCGTTTGTCGCACGTAAGGGCGAGGTGCTTGGCTTTGCTGGGATGATCGGGTCAGGCCGCACGGAGCTGTTTGAGGGCCTCGTCGGCCTGCGGCCAGCAACCGCCAAGGTCATGCTCAAGGGCGCGCCTGTTCATCTGCGCTCCCAAAGGGAAGCGATCGACGCTGGGATCGGCTATCTGACCGAAGACCGCAAGGGAAAAGGCCTGCTCTTGCAGGAACGCCTTGCGCCGAACTTAACGCTTTCCGCACTAAACCGTCTCAATCCCGGCCTTCATATCCGCCGCCGACGCGAAGATGCGTTGCTCGACGAAGAGGTTGAACACTACGACATCCGGGTCAAGAGCCGGCGTGTCAAGGCGGGGCAGCTCTCCGGAGGCAATCAGCAAAAGCTGTTGCTTGCGAAGGTACTGCTCTCTGATCCGGCCATCGTCATCATCGACGAGCCCACACGCGGGATCGATATTGCCAACAAGGCGCAAATCTACGCCTTCATCCAGAAGCTGGTTTCCGAAGGAAAATCCTGCATTGTCATCTCGTCGGAGATGCAGGAACTAATTGGGATCTGCGACAGGATCCTGGTGATGCGGGAGGCGCAGATCAATGGCGAACTGAGCGGCAAGGATATGACCGAGAGCAACATAGCGTTGCTTGCAACGACTGATCGCGGCGGAATGGGAGGACTGTCATGACAATGATTACGAGCCCGGGGGCACTCGGGCGAGAGAGGGCGTGGAGCATCAGCTGGGCCGATACGGGGCCATTTCTCGCGCTCTGTGCTCTCCTCATTATCGGCTTTGCCGTCAACCCCGACTTTCTGGCTGCCACAAATCTCAGCAACGTCATCACACGCAGCGCGTTTATCGCGATCATTGCCGTTGGCGCGACTTTCGTGATCTCATCTGGAGGTCTCGATCTGTCTGTCGGATCGATGGCCGCCTTTATCACAGGCATCACCATCATGTTCATGAATGCGATGGCACCCACCCTCCAGGGTTGGGCGATTCCCGCAGGCATGGGCGTCGCGCTGATCGTCGGCTTGTTCTGTGGCCTCTTGAACGGCCTCATCGTAACAGTGGGAAAGATCGAGCCATTCATCGCGACACTCGGGACGATGGGAATATTCCGGGCGTTGATCACCTACCTGACGGATGGCGGCACCATCCCGATCGACCGCTCGTTGCGGGAAGCCTACCGTCCGGTCTATTTCGGGTCCTTCCTCGGCATTCCTGTTCCGATTCTGATTTCGATCGCAGCCGCTCTTGTCGCTTCCGTCATCCTTTATCGCTTGAAATACGGGCGTCGCTGCGCGGCCGTGGGTGCGAACGAAGACGTCGCCCGCTACTCCGGCATTTCCATCATCAGCACCCGTACCATCGCCTATGCCATCCAGGGGATCTGCGTTGCGATCGCCGCGATCTGCTACATACCGCGCCTAGGAGCGGCCACGCCAACGACGGGACTGCTTTGGGAGTTGCAGGTCATCACTTCGGTCGTCATCGGCGGAACGGCACTGCGCGGGGGCAAAGGACATATCTGGGGGACGGTTGCCGGTGCGGTGATCCTGGAGCTGATCGCCAATCTGATGGTCCTGTCGAACTACGTGTCCGAATACCTCGTGTCGGGGGTACAGGGCGTTATCATCATCATCGCCATGCTCATACAAAGGTTCTCGAAATAGCCTGTGTCCGGACCGCACGGGTATTGATCGCAAACGGTCCACTCTTGGGAGGAGTCAATCAATGTTAGTGAAGAAATGGATGGCAGCGGTCGCACTCGGCTCGCTGCTAACGGCAAGCCATGTCCTGGCCGCGGACAAGAAGGAGATCGCGGTCTCCATTCCGGCAGCAGACCATGGTTGGACGGCAGGTGTCGTCTACCATGCCCAGATGGCGGCCAAGGAAATCAATGCCGCCTTCCCCGGTCTTCATGTCACGGTGAAGACGTCGCCATCGGCAAGCGACCAGGTCTCCGCGATCGAGGATCTGTCGGGTTCTGGCAAAATCGATGCGCTTGTTATCCTGCCCTATTCCTCCGAGGAGCTGACCGAGCCGGTCAAAGCGATCAAGGAGAAAGGGACATTTATCACTGTCGTGGATCGCGGCCTGACAGATCCATCCATTCAAGGTCTCTACGTTGCCGGCGACAATATCGCCGTTGGCCGGAACACTGCTAAGTACATGATCGACAAGCTTAGCGGCAAGGGCGACATCGTTGTGCTGCGGGGCATTCCGACCGTCATCGACGACGAGCGCATCAAGGGATTCCAGGATGCGATCAAGGACACCGGCATCAAGGTGCTCGACATGCAGTACGCTCACTGGAACAGTGATGAGGCGTTCAAGTTGATGCAGGACTACCTTGCCAAGTATCCGCATATTGATGCGGTCTGGGCCAATGATGATGACATGCTGCTCGGCGTCCTTGAGGCCGTCAAGGAGTCCGGCCGCAAGGACATCAAACTCGCTCTTGGCGGCAATGGGATGAAGGACATTGTCAAGAAGGTTATCGACGGCGACGCAGTGACGCCCGTGGAGACGCCCTACCCCCCGTCGATGATCAAGACGGCGATTTACCTGACGGCGGCTCAGTTCGTCGGACAGGCTCCCGTGCGTGGTGCGGTGAAGCTCGACGCTCCCTTGATCACGCAGGCGAATGCGAAGGAATACTATTTCCCCGATTCACCATTCTAAACAACCACAGTGGGGACGGCGATGCCGTCCTCACATCGACAGTGCAAAGAGGAGGATAGTCGATGCCAGGCAAGAAGATACTAATGCTGACCGGTGAGTTCACCGAAGAATACGAAATCTTTGTTTACCAGCAGGCCATGGAAGCGGTGGGGCACACGGTCCATGTTGTCTGCCCCGACAAAAAGGCCGGCGACCTGATCAAGACGTCGCTGCATGACTTCGAAGGGGACCAGACCTACACCGAAAAGCTCGGTCACTTTGCCCTGATCAACAAGACGTTCGCTGAGGCCGAGACCCAGCTCGGTCAGTATGACGCTGTCTACTGTGCTGGGGGCCGTGGTCCTGAATATATCCGCACCGACAAGCGCATTCAGTCAATTGTCCGCCACTTTCACGAGACGCAAAAGCCGATCTTCACCATCTGCCACGGCGTGCAGATTCTCATCGCGGTGGATGGGGTGGTCCGCGGCAAGAAGGTTGCCGCCCTGGGTGCCTGCGAGCCGGAAGTAACCCTTGCTGGGGGCACCTATATCGACCTGTCGCCGACCGAGGCCTACGTTGACGGCACCATGGTATCCGCAAAGGGCTGGACCGCACTTGCAGCCTTTATTCGGGAGTGCCTGAAGGTTCTGGGTACTGAAATCCACCATCGTTGACTTGTTCTTGCGGGGATGCTGGCAAATCACACTTTCCAGCATCCCACTCAGAGCTTCAAAAACCATCGGCTCCGACATGTGTGATCGATGCGCAATATTCTAAAACGCTTCAAGCGCAACACACAGCGTGTCATGCGGGCCAACACGGTCGACATAAGAAGACGTACTCTAAGGAGTTCCGTATGAGCCCTGGCAACCGCCCCGACAATCCGCCATGCAATGTCGTCGGCATTTCGGGGCGGTCCGTGCCATCGCGAATAGGAACGCTACCGCCCAATCCCTACCACAGAGGCCAATGGGCTTTCACCTTTTGTCGCCGCCTTTGCGTGATGTTGGAGAGTGATTCGACTTGATTCCAACCAGATTTTGCGGCACTATGATGTACGTACCTCATTACCCACCGTTAATCGCGGCGCCGGAACGAGGCAGGAGACCGCAATGGGCTGATATTCAAACAGGATCAGACAGATGGACCGCGTGGACAACAACACAACGTCGAATGGCAATATTATCAAGGGGTTCAAGCCCAATCCAGAATTCGCCATAACAGATGAACAATCTCTTCGAAGTCTGTTTGACGCCACACACGCTCTGGCGATACAAAAGTGTCAGGACAGGCTTGGCAATCATGCGAAAGAGTTTATCGGGCGATCGCCGTTCGTGTGCATCGGCACACAGAATCTGGACGGAAAAGCTGATGTCAGTCCGCGCGGCGACCCTGTTGGCTTTGTCAAAATTCTCGATGAGCGGACGCTGGCAATACCCGACCGTCCCGGCAATAATCGCCTCGACACGCTGGTCAATATTCTCGCCAATCCTAACGTTGGATTATTGTTTATCATTCCAGGATTCGACGAGACATTGCGCGTGAACGGACGCGCGACGCTGATGAATGACCCTGAGCTTTTAAAGAGCATGATTGCAAATGATCGCGCGCCCAAGCTCGCCATTGTGGTGGAAGTGCGTGAGGTCTTCATGCATTGCGCCAAGGCATTTCGGCGCTCTCGCCTGTGGAGCCCCGACCGCTTCCAGGATCGCACCGATATGCCGTCACTCATGAAGATCATTTTGGACGAAACAACCGGCGCGCCCAGCGACCAGAATGAGATGCTCAAAATTGATGATGATCTCGAAAGAGAGTACGAGAGGACGCTTTATTGATTGGTCGAGAGCGATGCGCGCTGGTTGCCGCCAGGCAAACTAACGCTGCACAGGTCTACAGCCGGCCTCCAACTGCCGGCTCCATAAGCGTGATGGTCAATAGGACTTGCCGCTCGATGGCGATATCGCGCTGCGTTTCGGTCAGCCGCCAGTAGCTCCAGGTGGCATTGACCAACGTATAAAGACTTATGCCGAGATCAAAGAGCTGGTCGTCCGACCATGACGACCCAAGGCGCTTGAGAAGTCGAACGTAATTCGTGGCGAAAAGCTGCGAATGGGCGCGGGCGATACGCAACAGGTCCTCATAATAATACGAGGCGTCAACGATCGTGCGGTCAAGCCCGATTCCCAGTTGATACGTCCAGGTCTCGCGCAACAGTTCGCCAAGCTGGTTGCGCCAATTCTCGCGTTCGATTCTCTCGGATCCGGCTTCCAGAAAGCTGCGCACCTGGGTCAGTTTTTCCTCATAGATCTCGGCGATGACTGCCTCTTTGTTTGGAAAATAGTCATAGATGGAGCCGACTTTGATGCCGGCCCGTTCCGCGATCGCATTGGTGGTGATCGCGCGGATGCCCCGCTCGCGCATCACCTCATGCGCTGCTTCCATAATCGTCGCCTTGATCTTGCGCGATCGCACCTGAACAGGAGTGCGCTTATCCCCCACGCTGGTCTCTCCGTGCTGTGAACTCTTCTAATCGGTCGTAATGCCATTTTGGCAAGAAATTTGCACCGCAAAAATATTTTCTTGCAGTGCGCACAAATCCGAGTAATCATTCGGATTAGAGGGCGTGGTGCTCTTTTCGAACGAAGAGCGTTGCGGAAAAACATTCCCTCAATAAAAAAGGGGAACTTCCATGCTGAACCGTCGTCAATTCACGCTTGCATCAGCAACGGCGCTCGCCGCGCTTGCGCTGGCCAATTCGGGCCGCTCCTTTGCAAAAGATGAAAAAGTAGGCCGCCTACGCCTGCCGATCGATCCGGAGGGCCTTTATAATGTGCAGAGCATCTCGCTGGTCGTGAGCGATGTTCTCGGAAACTACCTGCTTGAATCACTCGTGTATCTCGATGAGAAGGGGCAAGCTCAGCCGTGGCTTGCGCAATCCTGGGAGCCGAGTGCGGATGGAAAGGTCATCACCTTCAAGCTCAAAAGCGGAAAGACATTTCACGACGGCACACCCTTCAACGCCGCGGCGGTCAAATTCCACTTCGACACCGTCCTCGATCCGAACAGTGCTTCACCATCAAAGGCAATGATCAGCGCGCTTGAAAGCGTGGAGACCCCCGACGACATGACCGTCGTCTTCTCCTTCTCAAGGCCTTTCGCGCCGTTCGTCAATTTGCTTGGCATGTCCTACTTCGGCTTCAATTCTCCGGCGGCCGTCAAGGCGGCTGGATCGGCCTACGCGCGTCATCCCGTCGGCACGGGACCGTTCATGTTCAGCAATTGGGTGCCTGGGACCAGCATCGAACTCGTTCGGTACCCTGACTTCAAGCAATATCGTCCCGATGCCAAGAACCAGGGCCCGGCCTATCTGGACCGTGTCATATTGAACGTGCTGGCTGAGGAAGGCGTCGTCGCCTCCGCGCTGCAGACCGGTGAACTGCAGGCCGGGCAGCTGACGGCGGATGCCGTGCAGCCCCTTCAAAGCGATTCTCAATATCACATCATCAACGATCAGAACGCCAAGAACCTGATGTTCATGGAGTTCGACTACAAGAAGCCTCCATTCGACGACAAGGCCGTCCGGGAAGCAATCAGCTATGCGATCGACCGTCAGGCGGTCCTGGCCGCTGCGTTCGGCGGCAACGGCAAGGTTGCTCTGGGGCCCCTGTCGAGAGGTATTCCCGGCTACGATGACGTCGTCGCGCAGAAATACGGGACGCCTTACGACGCCGAAAAGGCCAAGGAGCTTCTCGATGCTGCCGGTTGGAAGGAAAATGGTGGGATCCGGGCAAAGGGAGGCGCGATTGCCAAGTTCACCGTGCGCAGCTATGCCGACAGCACCACTGAACGGGCACTGGCTGTCATCCAGGCAAATCTCGCCGATGTCGGTATTCAGGTCGATGTCGGCACCGCAGATTGGGGAACATTCTATCCCGGGCTTCTCAAACCGGATTGGGACATGGACCTCAATCGCTGGACCTGGTCAGATCCCAACGTCATGTCCCAGCTGTTCCGCTCTCCAGGACACAGACAGTTGCTGCCGGCCAATGCCGCAATCGACAATGCATTAGATGCGTCCGACACCGCACTCGATCCCGTCAAACGCATGCAGTTCGTCAGCGATGCGCAAAAGGCCATTCTGGAGGATCGCCTGATCATCCCGCTTCTGACGGACTGGCCGATCACCGTCGTGCGCAGCGAGCTTCAAGGCTATCGCCTCGATTTCCTTGGACGGCTCTATGCATCCGATCTCCAGATCGCAGGATAGTCAGCCATGATGCAGTACGTTCTCAAACGTCTGCTGCTGCTGGTCCCGGTGATCACCGCGATTTTGCTGATCACCTTCCTGATGAAGGCCCTGATCCCGACGGACGCCGTCACCGCCATGTATCAGGGCCAATTATCCGGAAAGGACGCTGCACAGGCCATCGCAACGCTCAGAGCGAAGTATCACCTGGATTTGCCCTGGTACCAGCAATTCTTCTTCTACGTGAAGGATCTGTTGCACGGCGATCTCGGCCAGTCGATCCGATTGCGCCGACCAGTGATCGACGAGATCGGGTATCGCTATGTCAACACGATCCTGCTTACCGGATTTGCGCTGGCGATTGCACTCATCCTTGGTCTTACGACGGGTATCCTTGCGGCCGCCCGCCGCAACACCTGGTTGGATGTGACAGCGACGACGATCGGCTTGTTTGGCATCTCGATGCCGGCATTCTTCTTCGGTCTGCTGTTGATTCTTATCTTTTCGGTATGGCTGAGGGTGTTGCCCGTAGTTCCGCACGGACCGATCGCTATTCTGCTTCCGGCCTTCGCGCTTGGCATCATTGAGGCGGCCCCCCTTTCTCAGGTGGCGCGCAGCAGTATGATCGACGTCTTGCGACGCGATTACATTCAGGCGGCGCGGGCGCGCGGTCAAAGCGAAATGGCACTGATTTTCCGTCATGCGCTGCCGAATGCGCTTATTGTCGTGTTGACGGTCGTCGGCTTGCAAATCGGTAATCTGCTCGGCGGCGCCTTCATCGTGGAAACGATTTTCTCCTGGCACGGCATAGGAGAACTGGCGGTCAACGCCATCCAGTGGAGGGATTTCGCTCTGACGCAGGCGATCATCCTGATCAGTGCCGCGACCTATCTCATCATCAACCTTGTGGCAGACATTCTCTATGCCTGGCTCGATCCGCGTGTGGAGCTTGTGTCATGACGGCCCTCTCCTTCGAAGAGCCCTTGGTTGTGGTTGTTCCGCGCTGGCGCATAATCACAGGTCGTCTTCTCCACAGCCGGGCGACGGTTGTCGGCGGCTCGATCGTCTTGCTTGTCGCACTGCTTGCGATCTTCGCTCCGTGGATCGCCCCCCATGATCCCTTCAAGATCGATCCTGTCCATCGCCTGAAGCCGCCAAGTTTCGACCATTGGATCGGCACTGACGAGGTCGGGCGCGACCTGCTCAGCCGCATCATCTATGGAACACGGTATTTTCTACTGATTTGCGCGGTGACGTCATCGATTTCGGCAACGGCTGGCACATTCCTCGGCCTCCTTGCCGGAGCAGGCTCGCCGATGACCGACGGTATCATCATGCGCACGATCGATATATTGCTCGCCTTTCCATATATCCTCATGGTCCTGGTCGTAGTCGCTATCCTCGGGCCTAGTCTATGGACCGGCATGGTAGCGGTCGGCATAGCCGGTATCCCAGGATATGCTCGTCTCGTGCGCAGTACCGTGCTGACGGTCAAGCGCGAAGATTATGTGACCAGCGTCCGCGCGCTGGGCGCAAACGAGATGGAGATCCTGTTCGGCACCGTCCTGCCGAACGTATTGTCGCCACTGATCGTCTATTTCGCATTTGCAACGCCACTGTCGGCGCTCATCGCATCGGCACTCTCGTTTGCAGGACTCGGCACCCAGCCACCGGCGCCCGAATGGGGGGCGATGCTCGTCAATTCGCGAACCTATCTGTTCTCTGCTTGGTGGGCAGTTGCAGCTCCCGGTCTGGCTCTGTTCGTTTCCATTTTTGGGATGAACATTCTGGGCAACGGGTTGCGCGACGTGCTTGATCCGAGGAATTGACGCATGGAGCAACATCAATTGCAAACTACCTCGCCTCCCCTGCTCACTATCAGAGGACTGCAAACCCAATTCACTTCAGCTCGAGGTGCGATCAAGGCCGTCCAGAGTGTCGACCTGACGATAGCGGCCGGCGAGATCATCGGTTTGGTCGGAGAGTCAGGTTCCGGGAAATCCGTGCTTGCGCTTTCGATCCTCCGGCTCATCCAGTCTCCGGGCCGAATTACACAGGGGCAAGTCTTCTTCGCTGGCAGAGATGTTCTGACGATGTCGAAACGCGAGCTCTCAACATGGCGCGGCCGCGATATCGGGATGATCTTCCAACAGCCGCAAGGTAGCCTCAACCCGGTTCGCCGCATTGGCTGGCAGGTGGCCGAGCCGCTTCGACAACAGGAGAGAATTAGTCGCAAAGCCGCATGGGATAAGGCCGTGACACTCCTTCGTTCCGTCGGCATCCCGGCGCCTGAAGAAAAGGCTCTTGCCTATCCGCATCAACTATCTGGCGGACAGGCGCAGCGCGTCATGATCGCTATCGCCCTGGCGCTGAGGCCCAGGCTCCTGATAGCAGATGAGCCGACCACGGCGTTGGATGTGACGATCCAGGCGCAGATTCTTGAACTCCTGCGTGACAGCTGCCGCGATTTCGGGACGTCGTTGCTGCTCGTCACACATGATCTGGGCGTCGTTGCTCGTCTCGCCGATCGTGTCGCCGTCATGTATGCCGGTCGGATCGTAGAAGAAGGTCCCGTGTCCGTGATGCTGACCAGGCCTGAGCACCCCTATGCGCGTGGTCTTCTCGATGCTGCCCCGCGGCTCGGCCAGCTTGCTGGCCAGAGGCTCAAAGACATTCCCGGCAGCATTCCTGACTTGAGCCGTCCCATGCCCGGCTGCGCCTTCGCCCCACGCTGCGAACGGCGCGCAAAACTCGAACTTGATGCATGCGTGACCGCTCCGCCTCCCTTCACATTGATTGGCGAGCGCCATTCTGCCCGTTGCTGGGCGCTGCCTCAGGCGGAGGAGGCCCTTCCCATCGCGACCGTAGTGGAGGACCGCGTATGAGTATCCCTCCGCTTCTTAGGGTCGACGGGCTCCATGTCCGCTATCCCGTGCGCAAGGGTCTGTTCGGTGGTATCGCCGGCCATGTCAACGCCGTCGATGGCATCAGCCTGACACTCGACCGCGGCGAGACGCTGGGCCTCGTTGGTGAATCCGGTTGCGGCAAGAGCACGCTCGGTCGCACGGTCATCGCGCTCCAGAAACCAAGTGAAGGCCAGGTACTGTTTCGAAATCAGGATCTCTTCGCACTTCGGCCCGAGGAATTGAAGCAGCAACGGCGCTTTGCCCAGCTGATCTTCCAGAACCCGCGCAGCTGTTTTGATCCGCGCCGCACGGTCGGCTCCTCCGTGCGCATGGCACTGGATATCCAGGAAATGCTCGACCCCTTCGAACGGGACGATGCGGTCGCTGACATCTTCCGTAAGGTGGGTCTTCGGCCGGAGCATCGCTTTCGCTATCCCCATGAGCTTTCAGGCGGTCAATTGCAACGCATCGGGATTGCCCGCGCCCTTATCCTCAAGCCCAGCCTGATTGTTTGTGACGA
Source organism: Neorhizobium sp. P12A (assembly GCF_008365395.1). Taxonomy (NCBI): domain Bacteria; kingdom Pseudomonadati; phylum Pseudomonadota; class Alphaproteobacteria; order Hyphomicrobiales; family Rhizobiaceae; genus Neorhizobium; species Neorhizobium sp. P12A. The sequence continues at coordinate 49,893 of NZ_QOVX01000014.1, forward strand.
ACCGGTCTCTGCGCTCGACGTATCGGTACAGGCACAGATCCTCAATCTCCTCAGCGATCTGAAAGCCGAATTCCAGCTGGCGCTTTTGTTCGTGTCTCATAATCTTGCGGTTGTCGAGTATATCGCCGACCGAGTCGCCGTCATGTACTACGGTCGAATCGTCGAGATTGCCCCCACTCGCCAGTTGTTCTCCGATCCGCGTCACCCCTATACGCGCGCGCTTCTGGCTGCTGTCCCTTCGATCGATATTGGCCGCCGCGACGATCCCGTACTGCGCCTCGCCGACCCACCGGATCCGGCCCATCTTCCGACCGGTTGCCGTTTCCGCACCCGCTGCCCACTGGCCTTCGCCCGTTGCGTGGAGGCCGAACCGCCTATGGCTATGGGGGAAGGTGGGCACAGGGTCGCCTGCTGGGCGACTGGAGAAACAGCGATGAGCGCAGTACCAGCAGCCATCGAAGCATCCAAGAAATGAAACACAGAAAGACAGGGAGTAACCCCATGACAGAATGGCTCGATGCCGCCCTCGCCTACGCAGGCAGGTGGATTGACTTTCAAATGCAGCAGACGGAGCAGCCTGGCTGCGCGGTCGCGGTGGCAAAGAAGGGCGAAGTCATCTTCGACAAAGCTTTTGGCGTGGCTGATCTAAGGACCGGCGAAGCGCTAGGAACAGAGCATCGTTTCCGTGTCGCCTCTCACTCCAAGACCTTTACCGCTGTCGGCATCATGATGCTGCAGGAGGCCGGCCGTCTACATCTGGACGATCGCATAGGCCTCTATATCAAGGATCTCGATCCGTCGGTTGCGGACACGACAATAAGCCAGCTGCTTTCCCATTCCGGCGGCATCATGCGCGACGGACGCCTATCGTCCCATTGGCAGGTGACTGCGCCGTTCTTCGACGCCGCAGCCCTACGGGAGGAACTGGCACTCCCGCTGACGATCGACGCCAACACTCGCTTCAAATATTCCAATCTCGGTTTTGGCCTCCTGGGTTTCCTTATCGAGGCAATCACCGACGAAGCCTACATCGATTGGATCATGCGCGAGGTCGTTATAGCGTCAGGCCTTAAACACACCACGCCTGATATGCCTCTAGCAGATGGGACGCCACTTGCCTTTGGTCATAGTGGTCGCCCGCCGTTTGGCCGCGGTGCGATCGACGGGCATCAACCAACCTTTGCGCTGGCCGCTGCAACCGGTTTCGTAAGCACTGCTGCCGATCTTGCCCGTTTCTTTTCAAGCCTTGATCCGGCCGCGGAGACAAGCCTGCTTTCGAAAGCAAGCAGGCGCGAAATGGGTCGCCGCCATTGGCAGGTGCCACACAGTTCCGAGCCGCGCTACTACGGCCTCGGTACGATGCTGATGGATGCGGGAGGCCAGGCGCTCATTGGCCACGGGGGGTCGTTCCCGGGCTTCATCAGTCGGACGGCCACTATACCTCAATGGGGCGTCACCTTATCGGTGGTTACGAATTCAGTCGACGGACCCGCCAATGCCTGGCTGGAAGGCATCGTATCCATCATGGACCGTTTCAGCATCCACGGCTCCCCTACCGAAAGGGTTGCCGACTGGGCCAGCCGTTGGTGGACGCTGTGGACGGCCATAGACCTTGTGCCAATGGGCGACAAGGTCTTCGTCGGCAATCCTGGAGGACTGAAGCCGTTCACGGATGAGGCCGAACTGGAAATATTAAATTCAAACGAAGGAAAGATCGTCCTTGCGAATGGCTTCGCAAGCCACGGCGAGCCCGTCCGGCGCAGCTTCGACGTCAGTGGAAAGCCAGAACGCCTGCTCTTGGGCGGCAGTGATTGGTCCCCCGATCCGGCTCGTTTGGCGATTTCCTACGCGGGTCTTCCCTCCGGGCCGAAATAAGCTCCGGGTCGCTCTGAACAACCCTCCTTGTCCCTAGTGGTCGCATCGGTGCCGTCCATCGGCTGGCACCGACTGCGCAAGATCAATACATTTTTTGCTTACCGAGGTTTCCCACATGCCCGTCATCGAACGCATCGGCGCTTACGCCGAAGACCTGACTGCTATCCGCCGTGATATCCACCAACATCCGGAAATCGGCTTTGAAGAAGTGCGTACCTCCGGGATCGTTGCCAAACGGCTTGAAGAATGGGGTATCGAAGTGCATCGTGGCATCGGCAAGACCGGTGTGGTCGGCATCCTGAAGGGCGATCTCGGCGGCGGTCGCCGCATTGGCCTGCGGGCCGACATGGACGCCCTGCCGATGGAGGAACGCACCAACCTCGCCTATGCGTCGAGATACCCGGGTCGGTTCCATGGATGCGGGCATGACGGCCACACGACGATGCTGCTTGGTGCTGCACGCTACCTCGCGGAAACACGCAATTTCGCTGGTACCGCGATTTTTATTTTCCAGCCAGGCGAGGAGGGGTGTGGTGGAGCTCGTGCCATGCTCGCCGATGGCTTGTTCGAGCGTTTTCCCTGTGATGAAATCTATGGCCTGCACAATGCGCCGAATGATGACCCCTATCGCGTTGGTATCAAACCAGGCCCGGCGATGGCCGGCGCGGATTTCTTCGATTTACGCATTCGCGGTCGCGGCAGCCATGGCGCCATGCCCGAGCACTCGCGCGATCCGATCATCGTCGCTACGGCTCTGGTTCAGGCGCTGCAGACGGTGGTCAGTCGCAATATCAGCCCGCTCAAGCAGGCTGTCGTATCGGTCACTCAGATCCACTCGGGAAGCGCCTATAATGTGGTACCGGAAGAAGCGGTAGTTTCTGGCACCGTGCGATTTCTGGACAACGCGGTGAATGAACTCATCCGCAGCCGCATTCGATCGATCGCAGAAGGTCTCGCGGCATCGTTCGAGGTCGAAATCGAGGTCGATATTCGGAATGTCTTCGATGTGTTGATAAACACGGAAAGCCTTGTTGAGGCCTATATGGAAGCCGCGCGCGATGTCGTGGGAGACAGTCAAGTGTATCTGAAAACGAAGCCCGTCATGGGCAGCGAAGACTTTGCTGACATGCTTCACGCTGTTCCGGGCGTCTACTGCACCATCGGCCACGCCGGCGAGGTTCCCGTACACAATCCGGGCTTCATGCTCGATGACGGCATTCTGCCTATCGGCGCAAGCTTGCTTGCCCGGATCGTGGAGAGGAGGCTCCAACACTTTTGATCACTGATGCGAAGGCCTCATAGTGATGCCGGTCTCTCTCGCGCCATCGAGAACGCGGCTGTGCCAATGGCCGGACCGGTTTTGCGGCCGTCGAGCGTCAGCCCGCCGGCCAAGCTTGCGTCGTGCACCCGCGACCACCTCGAAGAGGCCTTGTTCGGCAACGGACTTGGCCTAGCCCCGCTCGGTGAACAGTTGCAGTTGCCATGCCGCACCCGCGCTGACGCAACGCTCGCCACTAGTTGCACAGACTTGTAGGCGCACAATCTTGGCTGCGAGGACCATCCCATCGCGCGATCCAGCCCACGGCTAAATTGCTACCAACACGCTATGGCACGGAGGTCGGGTTACCGCCCCCGTGTGACATCAGCGGTTGGTCCTGTCAGGCCAAATCGGCGACGAGGTTTTCCGGCAGCAGGCTCAGATGTTGCCACGGATCGATGACTGACCTTTTATTGCAACCTGGCTCCTCATCGCCTCCGACGGCCATTCAAGATCGCCTTAAGCGCCTTGTTGAACGCTCCGCGTCCGATAGCAGGTATCTGGCTTCATTATCGGGGACCGCGCCTGTAGCTGGATCACGGACTTTCGTTAAAAACCTGATTGCCGCCCGCCGAGCTTACTCGACAACCCTGTCCATGCGTCCCACAAGGAAAATGTAGGACAATGCCGCAATGATCGCCAGAATCGAACAAAGTGCCAATGCCGGCGCAAAGCTGCCGCCCTGAACCAGATAGCCGATCGCGATCGGAATAACGATACTCGAAAGGCCCCCGAACAGATTGAAGACCCCGCCAGTCAATCCGATTAACCGCTCCGGTGCGAGAGCTGACACGTATGACCAGGTGATCGAGGCCATTCCGGTACCAAAAAAAGCCACTGCTAGAAAAAGAATGATCAGAGCTGGGCTCTCGACGAACTGCGCGCCGACGATCAGAACCGAAAGAGCAATTCCGGTAAGAACTGGGATTTTGCGAGAAGAACTGAGGGTAAAGCCGCCACGCAAGAGCGCATCAGAAAGGAATCCTGAAACAAGAACGCCTGCAAATCCAGCGAGAAATGGCACCGAAGCGTAGAAACCCGCTTTGATGAAATCGAGGTGTCGGTATTGAACCAAATAGGTGGGAAACCACGTCAGGAAAAAATTGGCTGAAGCAAGGTAGCTAAATTGGCCAATATAAATTCCCCAAAGCTTCTTCTTGCTCAAAACGATCTTCAGATCGGTCCACGAGAATGTCTTTCGGTCCGCCTGCTCGGACTGAAGACGGGAGCTTAGCTCTGGAACGCCGCCGCCGGATTTAATCAGATCAAGCTCGGCGTCATTCGTTCCGCGGAATTGGTGTGGGTCGCGGTAGATCGTAGCCCAGAGCACGGCTGCTATGATGCCAAGAATACCAGTTAGGATGAAGACGGAACGCCAACCATAGGCGGCTTCTATCCAAATTAGCACAGGTGTCAGAAACCCAAGTCCGACATATTGCGCTGAGATGTAAATGCCAATCGTGCTAGCGCGCTCCCGCTCCGGGAACCAGGTGGTCACGATCCTGTTGTTGACGATGTAGCTTGGAGCCTCGAAAACGCCGACGAGCAACCGGAGAATAAAGAGACTGACGATGCCTGCGACGAAACCAAGGCTCAGCGTCGCAATCGACCAGACCAAAATGGTCAGTGGGTAGACCACTCTCGGATGAACCCGGTCCGCTATCCATCCCCCTGGAATTTGCATCGCCGTGTATGTCCAGCCAAAAGCCGAAAAGAGCCAGCCCATGGTCACAGGATCAATCTTTAATTCCCCTGAAAGATTTGGGGCTGTGATGGATAGATTCGTCCGATCCAGATAATTAATGACCCCCGTCAGAAATAATAGCGCGGTTATGACAAAGCGTGTTCGGCTCGGGGCCGCGAGCGTAGCCGAAATGGACATATATCCTCCTCCCAAAGTTTATTGTGATTACCAGTTTGTAAAGCTTCCATCCCGGCGCCGAAGGTGCGGCGGCTCGAAAAACTGAAAATCCAGTTTTCTCAGGGCATCTTCATTGACCTCAATGCCAAGCCCCGGGCGGTCCGGAACCTTATAATTGCTGCCCTCGAGACGAACCTGTTCGGGAAAGAGCTCCGTTGCGTCGAATCCCAGCTGCTCGACCGGCGAAGAGCGGCATTCGAGCCAGGAGAAATTTGAGACAGCGGCAGCAAGATGGACGGTCGCAGCTGTACAGATTGGGCCAAGGGGATTGTGCGGCATGAGGTCGACATAATGGGCTTCGCTCCATCCCGCGACCTTCATCGCTTCGGTGAAGCCTCCGACGTTGCAAATATCCAGTCGATTGAATTGATGGATGTCCCGCTCGATGTAAGGAAGAAATTGCCATTTGGATGAAAACTCTTCGCCAATCGCGAAGGGGACATCCGTCATTCGCCGCAATGCCTCATAGGCCTCCGGCGTCTCATCCCGTATCGGCTCCTCGATGAAGTCCAGCGTCCCGCTTGGCATTTTCTGACAGAAGGATGCAGCTTCCGCAACGCTCAGTCGGTGGTGATAATCTATCCCCAATACCGCTGCCGGCCCAAGTTCCTCTCTCACCTTGACCATCCACGGAGCTGTGCGCGCGATTGATTCCCGTGGCTCGAAGATGTCCGTCGAATGTTGTCCCCATGGCACAAACCGAATGCAGGTCCAGCCGGCGTTCATGAGTATTTTGGCCTGCTCGACCATTTCGGGACCAGGATCGGCGGGCGCCGTTGCGAAAGCGGGAACAAGGTCACGCTGCTTTCCACCCAGCAGGTCGAACACCGGGACACCCAATGCCTTCGCGCGAACATCGTGGAAGGCGATATCCAGCGCGCCGATTGCCGCTGACAAAACGCGTCCGCCTTCGAAATACTGGCTGCGGTACATCTCCTGCCATAGCGCACCAGCTCGCCTGACGTCGCGGCCCAGAAGAAATTCACTGTAGTGTCTGATCGCACCGATAACCGCATGCTCGCGACCCGTTAATCCGGATTCGCCCCAGCCATAGATGCCATTTTCAGCGGTAACCTTGACGAGAAGCTGGTTGCGGTGGCCTACCCTCGGGGTGAAGCATTCAATCTTAGCAATTTTCATCGGTATCTACTCTTGGAAGGGTTTAAGATTAGACGGCTCGGGGTGATCGGCGCATTGGGTCCCGAATGGCAAGGGCCGTGGAGAATGCCTTCCCAAAAACACTCGGCATTGTTCATTGCGCATCAATATGCTCTCGCTCGATTGCCACTCTGCCAGCCGGCTTCAAAGATTTTCGTCATCACACCGAGCAAGGAGGCAACGAGAAGCGATCCGGATAAAAGGAGGAACGATGCATCAGGCCCCCCTGTTATCGCGTTGAGGTAACCGATGAAATACGCGCCCACAAAAGCGCCCAGTATCCCGACACTGTTGATCAGTGCCAACGCTCCTCCCGCGACATTCCGAGGCAGGATTTCGGGAATAGTGGCGAAGAACGGTCCATACGGGACATAGAGCGCTCCTGCCGAGAGAACGATCGCAATATAGGCAAGCCAAAAATGCGAGATTCCAGACAAATAGGAGACAAGAAAACCGGCTGCTGCCAACATTTGAAACGGCCAAATGAAGGGACGCCGTTTCTGGACCTTGTCTGACCATGTCGAGCCAGAGAACATCAGGATTGCACCAAGCACATAAGGCACGGAACTAAGCCAACCAATCTCGGTCATGCCGTAGTTGGAACCGCCTTTCAAAATGGCGGGCAACCAAATGACCAATCCGTTCGCGCCGACGCTCCAGAACATGTACTGGAAGGCGAGGACCCACACCGTTGGCTTGGCAAGCGCTTCACGGTAGTTGCGGACCGGCTCGATTTCGCCTTGCTCTTCAGCAAAGGCATTCTCCAGATCCTCGCGCTCCTTGGGTGAGAGCCAACTCGCCTGGGCAGGATGATCGTTGACAGCATAGAGCCAAACGGCCGCCAGAATAACTGCTGGCACACCCTCGATCACGAACATCGCCCGCCACCCGAATTGATCGACGAGATAACCCGATAAAATCGACATCCAAAGAAGAGTAATCGGATTGCCAAGGATCATGATGCTATTTGCGCGTGACCGCTCTTTTTTGGTGAACCAATGGCTCAAAAAAATCAGGGTGCCTGGGAAAACAGCACTCTCAACGACGCCCAGCAGGAATCGATCGGCAAACAACAACGACAAATTGGTGATGATGCCGGTGCCAGCAGCAAGTAGCCCCCACAGAACCATGCTCCAGAAGATCAGCTTTTTGGCGCTGTAGCGCGTGGCATAGTGCGCGGCTGGTATCTGAAAGAGGAAATTGCCTAGGAAAAACAAAGCCCCCAGAAACGAATTTGCGTTATCCGTAATACCCAGGTCCTTCGCCATGCCCGCGGCGGATCCAAAGCCATAATTGGCCCGATCCACGATCGCGACGCTGTAGACCACGAACACGACCGGTGCGATTCTGAGCCATCGCGATGGCGCAAGGTTGACGTTCTCCATTTAAACTCCTCCCCTTTCCAGTGTTCTCCAAAGGCCCGGAACTGCGACAGGCGGCCAACGGCGATCCTCCTCGCCAGCGTTATTCCTCCACAGCTTGCAAGAACGTCAGCATTGCTGTTCGATCGCGAAGGTCGTCGCGGAAACGCCCTTCTGCCTCCTTACGACGGCGGAAGCCGATTTTCGCAGCTGCTTTTTGCGTCACATCAACGTGTCCAACCACGCGGTCATGCCGCCATTCTCTTGCCACATCGATTCGAGCCCCTCTTCCCGATAAGGATGTTCGCGTGCGACTTCATCGTTGAGTTCGATCCCACCTAGCCCCGGTTCAGATGAGATCGCATAGGACCCGTCGTTGGGCATCGGACAATTTCTCACCAGCTGCTGTCGCCAGGGCACATCGAAAGCGCTAAACGATTCCTGCTTCCAAACATTTGTCGTGCATGCGTCGATCTGCAGCGCGGCGGCCGTCGCGACAGGCCCGAATGGGGAATGAAAAGAGACAGTGACGTATGCCGAATCTGCTATGGCCGCAATCTTGCGCGATTCGAGTATCCCACCGACCTGGATTGGATCTGGCTGTAGGATAGCAACCTCGGACGCCGCGAGTAATTGCGGCACGTGGTAACGGGAATAGCATCGTTCGCCGGTGGCAAGACGGACGGGTATGGACCGGCCGACCTTCGCAAGTGCCTGGGCGTTTTCGGGGTCGACAGGCTCTTCGAACCAATAGACATCGTAGTCCGCCAGCCTGCGACCGACGTCGATTGCGGTGCCGATGCTAAAGCGCCCGTGCCCGTCGACGAGGATATCTACGTCCGGACCAACAGCGTCACGTACAACCGCGACCTTCTCCATGCCACGTCGGATATCCGCCGTCGCGGGATCTCGGCCGAGGGCCCAGAAGGGATCGAATTTAAGTGCTGTAAACCCCTGGGCGACAACTTCGCGGGCTGCGCCGTGTAGGTCGTCAGGATCCTTTCCCGCTCCCGTCCATCCGTTGGCGTATGCCGGCATCGAGTCGCGCACCCTTCCGCCAAGCAGATCGTGGACCGGCCGCCCCAAATGCTTTCCGCAGATGTCCCACAGGGCCATTTCAATAGCTGCGATGGCACTGTTCAGAACAGGTCCCCCGCGAGCATATTCGTTGCGATACATCGCCTGGACGAGACGCTCGATCTCGAAAACAGAATTGCCAATGACGTAGCGGCGGAAGAGAGTGACCACCGCCGTTTCGACGGTTTTCGCCTGCCATTGCATGGTGCCTTCACCAAGGCCGGTCAGGCCGTTGTCCGCCGTGATTCTGACAATCAGAAGATTGTTCCAGGGCCTTCCCACCAGGAATGTTTCTATCCTGATCGCCTTCGGTGTTCGATTTTTCACGGCCCATACCTCAACGTGCGTCTTTATCCAAAATTATCCGACTATTTTATAAAATCAACAGAAGATTTTCGATATTGCGTGCGGTAGATCGGAGTTGATGATTGTGCGAATATCGGCAGAAAGCAGAGAGCGCAGATGGACATTGAAGAAAACACGCCTAGGACAAATCGCGACGAACCCGCTCCGCCGTTCGAGGGCATGGCCAAAGAAAAGTCCGCGACGCATTACGATACGTTGCGCGATCTCATTCGCGCTGACATCACGTCATCCTTTTTCAAGCCAGGACAACGGCTTGTCGTCGGCGAGCTCATCAAACGGTACAATACCAGCCCCCAACCGGTGCGCGATGCGCTGAATCAACTCCAGGGTGAAGGCTTCATACTTATCAGCCCCAATCGAGGGGCCAGCGTCCGCATCCTTGATGAAAGCTTTGTGCGCAATATCTTTGAGATCCGTGCGCTCTTGGAGCCGCTTCTGGTCGAAAGATTTTGCAGATATTGCACATCTGCGATGATCGAAGAGCTGAAGGGGGTGCAACTGGACTTCGAGATTGCCGTACGCGACGAAAATGCAGACATAGTTGAATCTGCCAATTCGAAGTTCCACGATCTGATCTTCCGCTCCGATCCCAACACGGAGGCCATTGAAGTCCTGGAACGATATGCAGATTTGCTGGAGTCCTTCCGTCGGCGCCTGCCCTCAATTCCATATCGAATGCGGGCCAGGATCGAGGAACACCGCGCCATTCTCGCAGCATTTGAGGCTGGTGACCCAACGGTTGCAGCAGACGCTGCTAGGCGTCACGTTCGCGCTGCTGGCGATGATTTCCTCGAGGCCATGCGGCAGATCAAGGGAAATCGGCTTGGATGACCCCCCAATTTCACCTGTCGCACACACGGAAACCCACCGCTCCCGCTCGACTTCGCCATGAAGACGCCATTTCGTTCTGCCTCTGGCGCAGACTATTGCTGTCTCTGATCTTCCTGCCTGAAGGCCCGTCGCTTGCCGCAAACCTTCCGGCGGCGCTGGCAGGTTTCTCAAAGCTCGGGCTTCCTGCCCTAATAATGCTTGCCAGGCGATGGCGACGGGCGCATCAAAAATTGCTGCGAAATTGATGTTGCCAGTCCCGAGATAGCCACGGTGGCTTTCGCCGATATGAACATAGCCAATCTTGTCGGCTGCATGACGGAACAAGCCCGACGTCCGCCTCCTCGATATTCATATGGAACGTATAAGGGCGAAGAAAGACATTAGAAGCGCCCGTGTCCGTCATATATTGCATACCCTGTGCGGCCATGTTCAGCATGTTGCTTTCGAAGCGATTGACGATCTCAAGATTAAGCGTGACGCCGGACGCCCTTGCCCGGTCCGCTACCTTCGACAGGGCGGAGACACTGATATCCCACGCCTGCCTCGTCAACGCCTGTTCCTGTTTGCCGTGGGCCGAGCTCAGGATCCCGGCCAATTTAGTGCCGCCAAGGTCGCGCACCAGGGCCACTGCCCGGTCGAGGATGTCCTGGCCATTGGCTATGATAGGCGCGTCCGCACTCGAGATGTCGCCTTCCGGAGGTAGTCCCATGCTGATCGCCACATCGAGATTGAGCTCCTTGATGCGTTCTGCGAGCCATTTCACGTCGACCTGCTTTGGATCGAGATAGGAGAACTCGATCAGTTTGTAGCCCAGCTCTTGGACGAGCCTGCGCTCCAGACAAACGAGTGAGCACCGATTTTCGACATGTGACGACCAATCCTTTCGTTCAGATAGAGATCGGGGCCCGCGACCAAGCGGGTCCTTTCCGTGCGGCGCCCTTATCGAGCAGCAGTCCGGCCCTTGTAGTCCTTGATGTTGTCCGCAGTGATCAGCTTCGGATCGAGCAGAACGGTCGGCTCGGACGGCTTCTTGCCGTTCAGAACGTCGACGGCCATCTTCAGGGAGTCGCCGGCCATTGTGTATGGGTCCTGTGAAGCGGACGCCTTGATCATCGACTTGCCGCTTGCCAGCGACTTCTCGATGTCGGGCGCGCCGTCGACCGATGTGATGAAGAACTCGTTTCGGTTCAGCTGCTTTGCGGCGAGCTCCGCACCAATGCCCGTCGGGTCGTCGATCGCGAAGACCGCGTCAATCTTGTCGAAGCGAGTCAGAAGGCCCTCAGCATGATGATGTCGACGCCTGCGATGAAGCTGTCGATCTGCGAGACCTGCTTGTTGAGGTCATAGTCGGCCGATACGAATGTGACCTGAACATTCGGATTGATCTTCTTGGCGCTGTTCCCGATGCCCTTGATGGTCGCGACGAAGAACGGGTTGCCGAACGGGCCGACAGAGATGCCGATCTTGTTCAAGCCCTTGGCGGCAGCAGGCATCGCGATGGCGGCCGCGAGTGCGGTGCCGACAAGCAGTTTCGAAAGTGCACGCATATTATTCCTCCATGTTGGTGACGCTCCCGGCGCACCTAGTTTTCCGGCAGATTCCGGTCCCCTGAGCCGTATGTCATGTACGGCTAAGTCCTTTTAGCCTGTAGCGGTCGAGCGTCACGGAGACGATGATGACGAGCCCTTTGATGATGTACTGCCAGATGTCGGAGACGCCGACGAGAATGAGGCCGTTTGAGAGCACGGAGGAAAGGCCGCGACCGACCATCATCGAGACCAGTTTGGACGCGGAGAGATCCTGGCGATCGAGAGTACCGACGTAGCTGCTGTCGCGCAGGACGCTGACACGGTCGGCAAGCTGATAGATCTCCTCCATGCGATGGTTGATGTAGATGATGGCACCCTGCGCCTTCAACCCGGCGATGACTTCGAACAGGCGATCCGTCTCGCGAGACGTCGGTGACGTCGTCGGCTCGTCCATGACGATGATGCGGGCGTTGGTCGTCAGCGCTCTTGCGATTTCGACCATCTGCCGCTCACCGGGGGACAGTGCGGCGACCAACTCATTGGGACAGAATTCGATTCCCAGGCGTCAGGATTGGCCGGGCGCGGGCGCGGGTCGTCGCCTTGTCTAGCACTCCGTACGTGAAGGCATAGCACCCAAAAACATGTTCTGGGCGGCAGTGAGATTCGGCGCGAGCGAAAGCCTGGTATATGCCGGAGATGCCGCTCGCCTTGGCGCGGATCGGATCGCCCGACACGATGTCAGGACGGCTCTTGGATCACGTTCTGATGTACAATGACCCCTGCCCGGATGCTGGAATCGCCGAAGCTATCGCGGCCGCAGCGCACCAACGCCGCTCGCTTCTGCATCCAGACGTTTGTAAGTCCTGAATGACGCCGCTGCAGGCGATACCTGCTTTTGATCGACTGCGCGACAAGCTTCCCCTCCCGGCAGACTAAAATGGCGCTTAAGCCGGCGAATGGCATCGCGATTGCATGACTACATCAGCGGTCGTCTGCCGCACCTTAAGGATCTTGGCCGCTCAGGCCGGCAGGCTCACCGGCCTGCGCGAAAATCGAGGATTTATTATTATGTTTCATACCTTGCATGCTTCGCCCGAAAACTGCGCCTGGGGCTATTTCGACCCCGCCCAACCGCCAGCCCTGACCATCGACAGCGGCGATACCGTCACCATCGAGACCGTCTCGGGTGGCCCCGATGTGCTGCCAAAGGGTGATTTTCATATCCCGCCGGAGCTTCTTGATATTCACGCGAGAAGCAGACAGGAAATGCCGGGGCATATTCTGACCGGTCCGATTGCGGTACTCGGCGCGAAGCCCGGCCATGTACTGGAAGTACGGATCAAGGATGTCCGGCTTCGACAGGACTGGGGATATAACGTGATCCGGCCGCTCGCCGGAACGCTACCCTACGACTTCGAGACGGCACGGCTGTTGAACATTCCCCTCGATGCCGAAGCGGGCGTCGCCCGCCTGCCCTGGGGCCTTGATCTGCCGCTCGCGCCCTTCTTCGGCGTGATGGGCGTCGCGCCGCCCGCCAATTGGGGCCGCATTTCCTCAATTATGCCACGCGCGCATGCCGGCAATATCGACAACAAGGAATTGGTCGCAGGAACAACGCTTTACCTTCCTGTCTTCAACGAGGGCGCGCTATTTTCCTGCGGCGACGGACATGGCGCGCAGGGCGATGGCGAGGTCTGCATCACGGCGATCGAGACCGCCCTCAGCGGCACCTTCGAGATGATCGTCCGCGACGATCTGGAACTCACCTATCCGCAGGCGGAAACGCCGACCCACTACATTACCATGGGCATGGACCCCGATCTCGACCAGTGCGCGGTGATGGCGCTGCGCGATATGATCACGTTGCTGGGACACAAGGGCGGCCTGTCGCGCGAGGATGCCTATACGCTCTGCAGCCTCGCCGGCGATCTCAGGATCACCCAGACCGTCAACGGCTGCAAGGGCGTCCATATGATGATGGCGAAGAACCTCGTGGATCGCGGCTGACCGCTGGAGCCGGAGGATTCCCGGCTCCTTTTTCTCCATCTTGAGACCGGCTTTCACGCCCCCTTGGTGACGCCCTTGAGGCTGATCAATCCGGTCGGCAGAGGCGTGAAGCCCTTGATATCCTTCGAGAGTACGAAGGGCCACGGCTGATGGTAGAGATAGATGATCGGCAATTCGTCCTGCAGGACGGATTGAGCATCATCATAGAGCTTCTTGCGCGCATCGAAATCAGGCGTCACCTTAGCCTGGTTCAGATCCTTGTCGACCTGATCGTTGCAAAGCCCTGCATAATTGAGCCCGGCCTTGCAGACGACGAAGTCGTGGATATTGCCGTCCGGATCGTAGCGGCCCGACCAACCGGTGAGCAACGCATCGAAATTGCCCTGCTGCGCCTGCTGCAGCATCGTCGTGAACTCGACCGCGTGGAGCTTGATATCGAAGCCTGCCTCCGCGGCCATCGCCTGGATCATCTCGGCGATCTGCTCGCTGGTCGTCGAATTGGCAAACATCAGTTCGAACGAGACGCGGTCGACCCCAGCCTCCTTCAGCAGTGCCTTGGCTTTCGCGACATCGCGTGTGGTGACGGGAAACGCCGTGTCGTGATAGGGGCTGATCGGTGTGAATGGCTGCTGCGCCGGTTCGAACGTGCCCGCGCCGACGACATCGTTGATGACGTTGCGGTCGATCGCCAGCTCCAGCGCCTGGCGCACGCGCTTGTCCTTTGCCAGCGGCCCGCTGGCGCGGTTGCCATTGCCGACATTGATGGTGATGCCCTGATAGCCGACGCTGGTGATCTGCGCGAGCTGCAGTGTCGGATCGCTCTTCACCGAGGGAATATCCGTCGGCGCCAGCCGTTCTAGCATGTCGAGCCCGCCCGATTTCAGGTTCGCGAGGCGCACCGTCGTATCGGGCATGATCATGAAGGTCACCTTGTCGAAATGGTAGTCGGCGGCATTGCGATAGTCCGCGAATTTCTCCAGCGTGATGCTGTAGTTCTGCTGGCGCGTCACGAACTTATAGGGGCCGGAGCACACCGGCGCGGTGACGGCGCTGTCGAAGCTGGCTGGCGAAAGCATCATCCCGGCGCGGTTCGACAGCTGCGGCAGCAAGGTGGGATCGGGCTGCTTCAGCTTGATTTTAAAGCTCAGATTATCGAGAACATCAACGCTGACGACCGATTGCAGCTCCGATTTGCGCATGCTGTCCGGCATGGTTCGCGCTCGGTCAAGATTGGCTTTGACGGCTGCGGCATCGATCGGCTTTTCGTCGTGAAACTTGAGATTGGGCAGCAGCGTCATCGTCAGTTCGGTTTTGTCGGCACTCCACGACCATTTTTCCACAAGCTCGGGCTTCGCTTCCAGATCCGCGCCGACCGCGACCAAGCTGTCGCACAGCGATTCAAAAACGACTTCGCCGACGAAGGTGCGCGAGCGCGCGGGGTCGAGGCCGTCGAGATCGTCCTGAAGGCCGATCTTCAATTCGCTGGCCGAGGCGCCGCTCGCAAGCAGCATCGCTCCCATGATTGGAAGCAGATAAGAAAATCTCATTACGCTCTCCTAATTGCTGGCTGAATATGGTCTTGACAGGAGCCGGCGCTTGGTGTTGCCGCGGGCAATAACAGCGGCTGCCCTGCCCCATCGTCATACGCAAGATATGCACGTCATACGTCCGCGCATTGGTCGACAAACCGTCCTGCCAAGTAAAACGGAACGGCGTGTCAAAAGCCAAATTTCGGGACGTGCCCGTGGGTCACGCAAATGGCGTGCCAGATATCCAAGCCTTTAATAAGGAAATTCCAAAATTCATTTCTCCGTTATTCCTAAAAACCAGGCCGCGCCCTGGTCTGTGCAAATCCGAACGCGCATGCTAGTAGCCCTGACGTGAATTTCTTGGTCCTTGCGGCTTGTGTGACAAGCTGGTCGACATCACCCCGGATGGAAAGCTTCAGCCGCGGTTCTCGACCACTGGAGCTGGTCGCCCGACAATCTGACGCTCACGCCTAAGTTTCGAGACCACGTTTTTTTCGGGACGGCGCGTCGATGAACGCGGCGGGATCAACCTCGATCGGTAGCGCAATGATCCTATCTCCAGGCGGAAATTCGAGCTGAAGCCCGTCGCAATGCCGTCGATCCCTCGACTGTCGCACCAGGCGTACGCGCCGCTCGTCAGCGTGCTCCCAACCGCGGCGGTCCCTTCGAATTCGCCGATCGCGTTTCACAGGATCACTCACGTTGCAGCGGTTCGATCGCTATTGGAACGCCGCCCCCATCTCGCCGCATTCCGTGGCCTACCGCACGATCCCGGACGATAGCGTCCGGCTCATCCGCCTAGGCTCGGGCGAATCCAGACCTGATCCAGCGGCTTTCGCCGAGCGATATGGCGACCGTCGCTGGCGATGCCGGTCTGAGGGTCATCCAAGAGGCCTTCGACGGCTTTCGACCTGGTTTCCATTAACGTCAATCAGGGCGACACGGCGCAGAAATCCTCTGGGCATGGATCCCCGGGTGGGCCAGGCATTCGAGCTTTCGCTGGACCGCGACGCCCTCAACCAGGTGACCTATGAGGGCCTGTTCGTGCCGGCAAGCCAGACAGAACCTGTCGGAACGCAGTTCTATGACAAGGCGCACCTCATGCGGCGAGACGTCGACAAGGAGAAGGCGCTGCTGGCGCAGACAGGGACGCCGAGCCCGTCCTTCACGCTTCCGTCGCCAATAGCCCGACGCTGGAGCAGATCGGCCAGATGATTCAGTCGATGGCATCGGAGGCGGCTTCAACGGCAAAATTCAGACGCTGGAATCCGCGACGCTCGCCGTAAACTCGGACGCCGGAAATATCAGGCCTCCATGGCGATCTGGAGCGGACGACCGGATCCCGATCGCAATATCAGCCCCTGGATCACCTGCGACGGATACCTGAACTGGGGGCATTATTGCAACGCCGATCTCGACAAGATCCTGATGCAGGCATGGCAGACGACCGATGCCAGCGAGCGGGCCAAGCTCTATTCGCGGCGACCACCATCTACTTGCGGACACGCCGAATTTCCTCCTTTACTACTATAAGTCGCTATGGTCAGCCAAGAAGAATGTCGACGGCGTCGTCCCCGTCCCCGACGGGCTGATCCGTCTGCAGGGCGTGAACAAACGACCTCGGGCTGACGATTTCCTCAACGCATCAACACGACGATGCGCCCCCTGAAGGCAAACCAAGGCGAGGATTTAATCGCAACGCATAATAATTGTGCGAATGCAAAATTGCACAAAAAAGCGTTTGACGGGCGATCAGGATATGCAATCAATTGAACCAATCAAAATTGGTTCACTCCTTCCAGGAATTTCAAGGGGCACCTTGCGGGACAATTGGAGTGAAGAAGCGCTTTTGGCCGCTATCGCAGTTCACAAAGCTGCGGGCAAAGACCTGCAGGGTTTCGGTCGTTTGCCGGCGGGCGACCTCTGGCCGTGTCAGCCGCTTTGGTGCGATGACGCTTTGCTGGACGCTCGATCGCCTCGGCCCCATGTGCCGGAGCGCAGAAGATTGCGGGCTCGTGCTCGAGGCCATCGCCGGGCATGACGTCAACGATCCTTCCAGCCTTAAGCGCAGCTATCGGTATCACGATCGCCAAAGGCGCAAGCGTGGCTTCCGCTTCGGTGTCGTGGAAGGATGCTGCGAAGGCGCTCATCCGGACGTCGAGGCCAATTTCCGCAATTCGTTGCATACGCTTGCGGACATCGGCACGGTTGAAGAAGTCAGTCTGCCGGATTTCCCCTACGCCGAAGTCGCGCAGGTGGTGACAGCAGCCGAAGCCTATGCGGCGTTCGACGATTTCGTTGCCGCGGGCCGCACGGTGGAATTAACTGCCCTTAAGGCCGCCGGACTCAGAATGGCCGCCGCCGTTCTCCCTGCTCACGATTACATCCGGGCGCAGCGGATCAGGCGTGTGATTGCCGAGAGCTTTGCAAAGATCGCCGGCCAGTACGATGCGCTTCTCGCCCCTTCGCTCGGAGCACTTGCGTCCGATATCGACAAGGATTTCGAATACGGCCTTCCCCGTGCCTCGGGTCGGCGGCCGCTCAATCTGGCCGGCGTTCTGGCGGGCACGCCCACGGTATCGATCATCAACGGCCTTGGAGAGGGTTGTCTGCCGACCGGCATTCAGTTTGCCGGTTCTGCCCTTCAGGAGAATACCATTTTGGACGCAGCCCATGCTCTGGAGGAAAGGACGCCGCACCGGAATTTGCGGCCGAAGATCGCAACGCTTGCGGCCGGTCGGGAGCTTGCGGGCCAATCCGCATCGAAGGGCTCAAAATCATGACGAGCTATGTCCTGAGACGCGTTATTGCGATCGTGGCACTGGCCTTCGGCATCAGTGTCGTTGTCTTCATGATCATCCGCCTCATTCCTGGTGATCCGGTCATAACCCTGCTCGGGACCAATGCCAGCGATCCGACGGTCGTCGAGCGGTTGCGTACACAGCTCGGCCTCGATAAGCCGCTGATCGTCCAATATTGGCTTTGGATATCCAACGTCTTCCAGGGCGATTTCGGCTATTCCTATGGCTACCAGCAGTCGGTGAGCTCTCTGCTAGCCGATAATTTCCCCGCCACCATCCAGCTGACCATCGCCGGCCTCGGCCTCTCAGTGATCTTCGGCCTCATCTTCGGTGTCATCGCCGCACTAAGGCGCAATCGCGCCGCCGATACCGCCGTAATGGGTATTGCATTGACCTTCATGTCGATCCCGAGCTTCTGGCTCGGGCTGCTTCTCATCCTCGCCTTCGCCGTCACCATTCCGTGGTTCGACGTCGTCGGCGGAACGTCGCTCAAGGGGCTGGTATTGCCGTCTATCACGCTGGCCCTGGGCTCGATCGGCTTCAATGCCCGTTTCGTCCGATCCAGCATCATCGCCGCACAGGTCCAGCGCCACGTCATAACCGCTCGCGCGAAGGGCTTGACGCGGTTGCGGGTCTTTTTCGCCATATCCTTCGCAACGCACTGCTGCCGATCCTGACCATTGTCGGGATACAGGTTGGCCAGCTTCTCTCGGGCACGGTGATCATCGAGACGGTATTTTCCCGCCCCGGGATCGGCCGGCTCCTCGTACAGTCCATTCTCGCCAAGGACTATCTGACGGTCCAGGCCGTCGTTCTGATCATCGCCATCATCTATGCGCTGACGAATTTCATCGTCGACCTTCTCTACCCGGTCCTCGACCCTCGAATAGCGAACCGATAGGCGGAGAAACGACGATGAGCATAGACGCGAACATGTCCCATCAGAGCCAGGCGCCAGCCACCGGCAACGCAGCGGAAGCAATCTCTCCAAAGCTCTCCCGAATTAGGACGATCGCAAAGGCCTTCAGCCATCCGAGCCTGCTGATCGGGTCGATTATCTGCATCGTCCTTATCTTTCTGGTGGCTGGCGCTCCTCTGCTTACCTCGATCGATCCCAATGCCCAGGATCCGATGGCGACCTTCTCCCCACCTTCGATGGACCATCTGATGGGCGCAGACGCGTTTGGCCGAGACATGCTCTCTCGCGTCCTCTATGGCGGTCGCGTCACGATGCTGTCGAGCCTGCTGGTGGTGACTATTGGCGGCGTTGCCGGCACCGCCATCGGCCTGGTCGCCGGCTATTTCGGCGGCGTTGTCGGCTTCACGATCATGCGTATCGTGGACCTGTTCCTGGCATTTCCCGGCATTCTACTCGCGCTCGCGGTCACCGCCATTCTGGGGCCGGGCCTGATAAACGGCGTGATCGCCATCGCGGTGGTACTGGTGCCGATCTATGCGCGACTGGTCGAAGGTGCCTCGGCAGAGGTGCGACATCTGCCCTTCGTCGACGCAGCGACCACGCTCGGATCCGGTCACGGCTGGATCATCATGCGGCATATCCTTCCGAACGTCATGTCTGGCATCATCGTGCTGACCACGACCTGGCTCGGCATCGCGGCCCTGTGGATCACCGCCCTTGGCTTCATCGGTCTCGGCGTGCAGCCGCCGACGCCGGAATGGGGCGCCATCCTCAATGACGGCCAGACCTACATCACGCTCGCATGGTGGATAACCGTCTTCCCCGGCATCTTCCTCTGTCTCTTCGTCATTGGCGTCAACCTGATCGGCGACGGCTTGCGTGACGAACTCGATCCGACGCTTGCCAAGAGGTGAGCGCGCAGAACGACAGCTTTCGATCAACCAGCAATTATTCGACAATTATAAAGAGGTGTGAGCAAATGAAAAAACTGATGACGACCTTCGTTGCAGCCGGGAGCCTTGCTTTCGCCGTCACCGCGAATGCGCAAACCGCGGCGCCCAACAAGAACGCCAAATTGACCATCGGCTGGGCGGAGCCGGTCGATTCACTCAACCCGGCAACGACCGGCGCCCGCGACGTCGGTCCGATCGATGCCAACATCTTCGACACGCTCGTCTGGCTGACACCCGATTTTCAGATCACCCCGCATCTCGCGACGAAATGGGCCGTCTCCAATGACGGCAAGACCTATACGTTTACCCTTCGACAGGGCGTGACCTTCCATGACGGCACGCCGTTTGATGCCGACGCCGTCGTCGCCAACGTAAAATACATTACCAGCAAGGATACGCAGTCGAAAATATCGATCGGTCTCCTCGGTCCCTGCACGACAGCGACGGCCGTCGACAAATATACCGTGCAGTTCACCTGTACGACCCCCTATGCTCCCTTCCTGGCGCAGCTTGGCGAACCCTACATGGGTATCCAGTCGCCGAAAGCCATTGCGCAGTATGGCAAGGATCTCGGCCTTCATCCGACCGGCACCGGCCCCTTCGAATTCGTCAGCTACCAACCGGATCAGCGCGTCGTCCTGAAGCGCTACGATGCCTATAATTGGGGACCGGAAGCGGTGAAGCACGCCGGCCCGGCCGATATCGCCGAGGTGACCTTCCAGATCGTTCCGAATTCGCAGGCGCGCGTCAGCCAGTTCCAGAGCGGCCAGTCGCAGCTGATGCAGGAGACGCCCGGCGTTTATTGGAACGCTTTTAAGAAGGCGGGAACTTATGGTGCGCTGCCAGTGCCGATCAGCGGCATGGGCATTTTCGCGCCAATCAACGCCTCGAAATTCCCCACCAGCGATATCGCCGTGCGCAAGGCGATCATGTACGCCATCGACAAGAAGGGTGTCATCCAGCTCGCCGAGGCCGGCGTCTTCCCGCCGAGCAACACGCCGCTGCAGCAGGGCATGACCGCCTACGATGCATCTCTTGAAAATGCCTATCCCTACGATCCGGCCAAGGCCGAGGCGACGCTGAAGGACGGCGGCTGGACGAAGAACGGCGATTTCTGGGAAAAGGACGGCAAGCGGCTCGCCTTCACCATCAATGCGATCTCGACCGTTCCTTCCTATCCCCTGCTCGCCCAGGCGATGCAGGGCTATCTGCGCAAGGTCGGGATGGATGTCCAGGTTCAACAGCTTGCGGTTCCGGCATGGTTGAACGCCAATATCAACGGCGACATGTCGATCACGCCGCTGCAATATATCGCAGTCGACCCGGATGCGCTGCATTTCTGGTTCCTGCCCGGGCAGTATTTCAACTGGAGCAAATATTCCGATCCGGCGCTGTCGCAGCTGATTAGCCAGGGACAGCAGGAAGCGGATCCGGCGAAGCGCGTCGATATCTATCATCAGGTGCAGAAGACACTGATGGATCAGGCCGTGATCATGCCGATCCGCCAGAACATCGATCTTGTCATGACCTCCAAGAAACTGACGGGCGTCACCTATTCGGGCGGCGGCTTTGAATACCTCCTGCCGGCCTCGCTCGCCGACTGAGTGATTGTTGCGTAAACGCAAGGAGTTCTTGAGATGACTACTCTTATCCGTGCAGACAGGCTGATCGACGGAACCGGCTCCGCGGTCGTTGAGAATGCCGTCCTCGTTATCGAAGAGGGCAAGGTTGTCGGTGTCTATCCCAGTCAAGCGCCCGATTCAGTCGTCTCGCCTGATGCCGAAATTCTCGATTTTCCCGGCTGCACCATCATGCCGGGGATGATCGACACCCATGTGCACCTCAACATGCCCGGTGACGGCACGTTGCTGGAGACAGTTGTTCGCGAACCGGAGGGGGTCCTTGTGGCCACCTCCGCGTTTACGGCACAACGCGCGCTTGCCGCCGGCATAACCACCGTGCGCGATCTCGGCGCCTCGGGCACCACCGTCATCAATCTCCAGCGCGCGCTGGAACTTGGTCATGGCGTAGGCCCACGCATCCTCTCCTGTGGCCAGCCGATTACCATCACCGGTGGCCACACCTGGTATTTTGGCGGTGAGGCCGACGGCATCGACGGGCTGCGACTGAAGGTTCGCCAAATGGCGAAGATCGGCGCCAATTTCATCAAGGTCATGGGAAGCGGCGGCGGGACTGTCAACACGCTCTCGTGGCGGCCGGCCTATAACCGTGAGGAGATGCGCGCTCTGGCGGATGAGGCACATGCGCTCGACCGCAAGATCGCCGTGCATTGCCTGTGCGCGGACTCCATCGACTATGCGATCGACGCCGGCGTCGACCAGATCGAGCATGCCGGCTTCATCACCGACTCCAAGGGTAACCAGAAATACGTCCCTGAAGTCGCGGAAAAGCTTGGCAAATCAGGCATTCCGGTTACGAGCACGCTAGCGGTTGGCGGCTCCGTCGTCGAGATCATGACGGCGAAGAAGGATCGCACGCCGACGGAGGACGCGTTCCTCGAACGCTGGATCAGGATGCTGGACGACAACCTCTCTCAGTTCCGCAAGCTGCGGGAGGCCGGCGTGTCCTTCGTGGCAGGCACGGATGCCGGCTGGCGCTTCACTCCTTTCGAGGGACTGCCGCTCGAGCTTGAGCTCATGCATCGTGGCGGCATGACGACAATGGAAGCGATCGTCTCTGGAACCGGTTTTGCGGCCAAGGTCATCGGCATCGACGACAAGGTCGGAACCCTGACGAAGGGACTGGCGGCCGATGTCATTGTCGTTGGCGGCAACCCGCTCGACAATCTCGGCGCGCTTCGCGATCTCAAGCTCGTCATTCAGGGCGGAAAGGTCCGCAGCCGGGCGCAATAGGAGAAAGGCGCGGGCGCGATCCTGGCGCCCGCAAGCCTCTTATTTCGACCAGCCGGCACGGATGGAACCGTGTCATTATTTCGGAGAGTATGATGTTGAGCGCCAATGCCGAGCGGAATGCTGATACCGCTCCACTCCTCAAGGTTCGGGACTTGCAGACGCATTTCAGGACGTCGCGAGGCACAGTGAAGGCCGTGAACGGTGTAAGCTTCGGTCTTGCCGTCGGCGCCAGCCTGGGAATCGTCGGCGAGTCGGGTTCGGGCAAGAGCGTCACGTCGCTGTCGATCATGCGGCTGATCGAGCCGCCGGGTTTCGTTGCCGGCGGGCAGATCCTCTTCAAGGGAAGAGATATCGTCACCTTTCGCGAACGCGAAATCCGCAGCATGCGCGGACGCGAGATCTGTCTGGTCTTTCAGGATCCGATGACTGCGCTCAATCCCGTCTATACCGTCGGCGCGCAGATGGTCGAGGCATTGCAGGCGCATCGGCCAATCAGCCAGCGGGAGGCCATGGAGCGTGCGATCGAGCTATTCCGGCTCGTCGGAATTCCCGCGCCGGAACGCCGGGTCCACGAATATCCGCATCGCCTGAGCGGCGGCATGCGACAGCGCGTGACTATCGCCATCGCGCTCGCAAACGAGCCGGATCTGCTCATCCTCGATGAGCCGACTACAGCGCTCGATGTTACCATTCAGGCGCAAATCCTAGACCTTATCAAGGACCTGCGTCAGCGCATCAATACCGCAGTTCTGTTGATCACCCACGATATCGGCGTCGTCCGGGAAATGTGCGAGGATGTCGTGGTGATGTATGCCGGCAAGGTCATGGAGAAGGGAACGGTTGGCCAGGTGACCGATGATCCGAAGCATCCCTATACCGTCGGTCTTCTCTCATCCATTCCCGACCCCAGGATGCGCGGGCATCGGCTCAGTGCGATCGGCGGGGCGGTACCCAGTCCGCTGCATATGCCGTCGGGCTGCCCCTTCCAACCGCGATGCTCCCGGGCAATGCCTGCCTGTTCGCAAATGCCGGATATGAAGGATTGCGGCGACGGCCGGCTGGTCGCCTGCTGGCTTTATTGATGTGCCGAGAAATGAGGACGCCATGACCGTACCGGCGCAAGACCAGGCCCCCCCGATCCAGAGAAGCGTCTCCGACGATGTCCTACTCGAAGTGCGGAATCTGAAGACACATTATCCCAGTCGGAGCGGCGTGCTCAGCCAGAAGACCGATTGGGTGAAGGCACTGGACGACGTTTCCTTCAGTATCCGCCGGGGTGAGACCTTCGGTCTCGTCGGTGAATCCGGCTGCGGAAAATCGACGCTCGGCCGCTCGATCATGCGGCTTGAACGGTCGCAATCCGGCGAGGTTCTGTTCGAGGGCGAGAATGTGCTCGCAGCCTCTCCCTCCCGGCTCAAGGCGCTGCGGCGGAATATGCAGATGATCTTCCAGGATCCCCATGGAAGCCTGGATCCGCGGATGACCATCCGCAGTATCATCGCCGAGGGTCTGACAATCCAGGGCATGGGCCGCGACGAACGCAATGAGCGGGTCGAATCCCTGATCGAGGTAGTCGGCCTGCGCAAGGAGCATCTCGACCGCTATCCGCATGAATTCAGCGGCGGCCAGCGCCAACGCATCGGCATCGCCCGCGCCCTGGCGTTGCGGCCGAAATTCGTCCTGGCCGACGAGCCTGTCTCGGCGCTCGATGTCTCCGTACAGGCGCAAGTCCTGAACCTGCTGGCCGATTTGCAGAAAGAATTCGGCCTGACATACCTGTTCATCGCTCACGACCTGTCGGTGATCGAGTATTTCAGCGATCGTGTCGGCGTCATGTATCTCGGCAAGCTGGTCGAAGTCGGATCCGCCGAAGACCTCTATGCTGACCCCAGGATGCCCTACACGCAGGCATTGCTGTCGGCGATACCCGGAACGAAGGAGACAAGCGGCAAGGATCGCATTGTACTTCACGGCGATGTCCCCAGCCCCCTTAACCCACCTTCCGGCTGCCCCTTCCGTACCCGTTGCTGGATGGCCACGACTGTCTGCTCGAAAGACGTGCCGAAGCTTCGGGAAGTTCGTCCCAATCACTGGGCTGCCTGCCATTTTGCAGGCTAGCTCAGGCCGCCAATATTCAAGCAGAGGATTTTTCCATGGCAAGTTTACCAGTCTTCAAAACGGGTCAATCGAGGACCAAATTCGGTTATATCAAGCCCGTCCAAGACCTTGAAATCCCGTTTGCCATTATCGAGGGGGCACAGAGCGGGCCAACCCTGCTGATCACCGCCGGCGTTCACGCATCGGAATTCTGCTCCATCGAGGCTGCGGTCCGGATGATCCAGACGAAGCCTGAGGAGATCAAGGGCACGCTCGTCATCCTGCCTATCCTGAATGTCGAGGGCTTCAGCAAGCGCAGCATCTACATCATGCCGCAGGACGGAAATAACCTGAATCGTATGTTCCCCGGCAATCCAGACGGTACGCTCGGCGAGCGCCTAGCGCATTGGCTGGTGAGCGAGGTCTATCCGAAAGTCGATGCCTATATGGATCTGCACGGCGGCGACCTCGACGAAAGCCTGGCGCCGTTCACCATCTTCCCCGGCGCCTGCGAAAAGTCGAAGGCGATGGCCGAAGCCTTTGGTCTGCCGGTCGCTGTCGCATCTGCGCGACCCGGTAACAGCATCAACGGCGCCTATGGCGTCGGCGTTCCCAGTATCTTGCCAGAGATCAGCGGAAATGGTCTATGGAACGAGACCACAGTCGGCATGATGTTGGACGGCATTCGACGTGTCATGAAGCACATCGGCATGATCAATGAGGCGCCAAAGCCGGCGACGGACGAACCGATGAAGGTATGCACCATGTGGGTTCCGACCGCTCCGGTTTCGGGGCTCTGGTATTCCAACAAGGAGCTTTCGGAGACAATTTCGAACGGCGATTTGCTCGGCGAGATCAGAAACGTTTTCGGTGAGACGCTGGCGCGGATCACATCGGAAAATGATGGTTTCATTCTTTACCGCATGTCAAGCCTGTCCGTAAACGAGGGAGAAGCCTTGCTCGGGGTTGGCGTGCAGGCCTGACGGGTTTTTAAACTCGGGTTCGTGGCTTCTGATCGTGTCAGCCGCGAACGCGCCCCCGCCTCTGGGCGTGAGCTGCGTGGTCGCGCTCGTTGTGAACCTTGTCAACAATCTGACGGCAGGGCTGGTTGCTGGCGGCGTCGATCTTGGCCCGAACTCTCGATCACGGGATCATATCGGCTGCCATCCGTGGGTGGGGAGGAAACCATCCAGAAATGGCCCCTGCCCATCACGAGCGTGGCGCCTGCGGCTCCTACGCTGGTACAACGACGTAGCGGATCCCGACCAAGCGCGTTGAAAGTATCTGGAGGACACCGGAGCGACCAGGGGCTCGGTGTCACCAAATCGCATGACGTTAGCCGAGCGCGCCGGCTGGCAAGCCGGTAATCAATGCGTACAACGGATACTTGCGGTAAGCTCAAATCTGCCATCTACGTTTAATACATCATCGGCTGCAGGTCGCACGGCTTGCTCAACCTACGCGAGCAGATAAAAGTGTATGAAATTAGCCGAATGCCCGCTTTCGGGCTAGTTCGATGAGAACGGGATCCACCTGAAAGACATCCATTTTCCAGACGATTGATCCTGTTGAGCTTGGCGGCCGTGGGTTCGAACCCTTTCCAGCTTAAGAAGCTCGCCCGGCACAGCGGCTGGTGCCAATCACGGTTAACTCGTAACGGCGGCTTCGCGCCCCCATTTCGGATGTTGCTTCTGTCCGTAGGATCTCCTAGAAGTCGCCGGTCGGCCCTGCCGCTTCCGCAAGCCACCCCAAACTTTTGCGGCGTGAAGCCAGTCGAGGCGATTGGATCAGAAAGACCCGGCGCAGCCTGGTATTCCACTGAGACTTTGCACGCAGAAGACAGGTCTGCATTCCAGCAGCCGTGCGCCACGGCGAGAAACGGCAACACTTTGCCGGAGAATGGCAACAATGCTCGGTTCGCAAACATGGCGCGGCGTTCTTTTGGGCGGTCAGTTGTCAATCTAAATCTATGATCAGCTTACCCTTGGCTTCGCCCGCTTCCAGTTTGCGATGGGCGTCTGCAGTCGCTTCAAGACCAAAGCGCTGAGGATCCAGCCGTGGCGTGAGCTTTCCATCCTCAACCAGTCGAGCGATCTGTTCGAGCACCTGCCCCTGCTGCGGCCGCGCCATTCCAAACATGATCGGAACAAGGACCAGAACCATGTGCAGGTTGGCACCCTTGAGATAAAGCGACGCAAGATTGTGGCTTGCCGCGCCAACGACGGTCACGATGTCGCCCGTCGGTTTGACCATCTGGAACGCGGCGTCGAGCGTGGCCCCCCGACCGTGTCAAAGATCACGTCGAAGCCATGCCCGCCGGTGTGGCTCTCGACAATCTCCTGCGGTGTGGTTTCGGCCAGATCAAAGCATGCACGGGCACCAGCGGAAATCGCAGCATCGGCGCTCGTCTTTGACCTTGTGACAGCAACGACGTCAGCGCCAGCGGCATTTGCAAGTTGCACGGCCATATACCCGACCCCGCCTGCGCCACCGGTGATCAGAACACGCGTGCTTGGTGTGATCGTCAGCTTTTCGAACAGAGCGATCCAAGCAGTTGTTGCCGTGAGCTGCAGTGCGGCGGCAGTGCGATAATCGACATTCTGAGGCATTTTGGCGGCTTTGGAAACCGCCCGCAAAACCGAACACATCGTCCATCGGGAGCAAAGCGCGTGACACCCGGGCCAACGGCCTCGACCGTTCCTGCAAAATCCGATCCGAGCACTGCGGGTTCCTAATGGGAAGCAATCGGCGTTTGCAGCACAAGACTGCTGGCATCGAGGTGTTCCTGCGCGTCGCGGAGGCCCTAAGCTTCGGCCGGGCTGCGGAATCGCTCGGACAGGCGTCATCGGCCACCTCCAAATCCATTGCCCGCCTTTAAGACCGGCTCGGGGTCCGCCTCTTTCATCGCACCACGCGCAGTGTCAAATTGACCGACGAAGGGGTTCTTTTCTATGGGCGGGCAAGCCGATGGGCCGAGGAACTGGAAGACATGCAGAGCGCGTTTCTGCAAGACCCGGAAGAATTGGGGGCCTGATCCGTCTCGAAATGCCGCTATCGCTCGGTCGCATCCTGATCCTGCCTCTGCTGGGCCGTTTCCTCTCAAGTCATCCGAAACTCAAGATCGAAGTTCGCATGAACGACCATCACGTGAACCTCGTCGCGGAAGGGGCGGATTTGGCCTTGCGGGTGGGCCAGCTTTCAAACGAAGATCTGGTCGCAAAGCCGCTTGGATTTCTTCGGCAGGGCACCTACGCATGTCCGGACTGTCTTTCACGCTATGGCCGTCCAGAGCTACCGAACGACCTTCTCTCGCATCGATTGATCAGCCTGGCGCCGCCCTCGGGCCGGCACAGACCCATGGTCTATTCGACAGGGGGAAACGACATTGCGATCGATACCCGCGGGGGCGGTCGCAACCTTTACCAATGGTGAGGCCATGATCGACGCCGCGATCACCGGCATCGGTATTGTGCAGGCGCCGGAGATCTACGCCAGGCAGGCCGTGCGCACCGGCGCGCTGGTGCAAGTCTTGGCAGGCCAGGACGCGCCCGGTGCCCCGGTTCAGCTCGTCTATCCGCCCCGGCGGCAGCTAATATGGCGTGTCCGGGCAGTAAGGGATTTTGTGATCGATGCCCTTGCGGGCGAAAGCGCTTTGGATCAAGGCATGCGCCGATCACAATCCGCGCTCCTGTGACACTTGAGAGCAATGGTCTTTGCGGCGCAGCCACAGCGGCGCGTTTCCGATCGCGGCTTGAGCATCACCATTGAGCATCACGCGCCCATGATACCAAAACAACGTTCGGCACGATTAGAAAATCGATTAGCCAAGGGAGAAATGGCTGGGGGTTCTCACATGATTTCAATTTCGCATGGGAAAATTGTCGGAATGCCGTCCGTTTTCCCATCGCGAGGGACCGTGGATATCGCCGTTGTGCCCGGCCTCTGGGCATCACTCAATCGGGCAGGTTAAGCGGCAATGATTTCCGGGGTGATGTCAGGTTAACTGTTGATCAGACGCTTGGCTGAAATTTACGGGTCATGACCCAAGCCGCCGTCCGTTATAAACGCCATCGCTTTCCACCGGCTGTCATTGCGCATGCGGTTTGGCTTTATTTCCTGTTCCCTGAGCCTACGTCTGGTCGAAGAAATGCTGCTAGAGCGTGGCATCGAGGTTTCCTACGAAACCATCAGATACTGGGCAAAGAAGTTCGGTCCAGACTATGCCGGCCGCCTTCTTCGCACACCGCCACGCCCGAGCGAGATACTGTCCGTGGCAGAGGGAAGCGTCAACGCCAGGTTCCCCATTACAAATGAGGCAATGAATTGGTCCAGTCGGCCGACGGAGTGCCTTGCACACCGGAGCTCCTCCGGGTCCTTTCGATGACTGTGCAGCGTCAGCATCCTTGCGCCCAGCCGACCATTAACCGATCTCGAACGACAGGCCGAGCTCAGGCAAAGGTCTGATCGACGAACTTGCGCAACCAGGCGACATCGTCGCCCGAGACTGTGTCGATCAGACCGGCGCGGAGCGACGAGGCCAGAACATTTGTCCAGTCGAGTCCGGCTTTGACCGATCGTTCCATTGTAGAGGGGCGATAGGCGTGGCAACGGATGGAGATGCCGGCCGCGTGAAGGCGCTCGGCCTCTCGTGGGTCGAAGACAGCGAGGTCGATGCACATCTGGTCGAGATCAGCAGCGCGCGCGACAGCCAGCGGATCGCCCAGGCGCTCCTGTATGATGCCGCCGGTCTTGATGCCGGGAACGGCGGCCTTGACGGCCTTCAGGCTGACATGATCGAAGGAGATCATCATCACCCGATCGAGATCCGCCGGGTCGGCCACGACGTCCTTCAAAACGGCAATGAACGTCTCCAGATCACGCTTTTCCTTGACCTCGACTTCAAGCCCCAGGTCGAGCTCACGGGCCGCCGCAATCGCCTCGCGTAGTGTCGGAATGCGCTCGCCGGCAAAATCCTCACCGAACCATGAACCGGCATCAAGGGCGGCGATTTCAGCACTTGTCAAATCCTTTGCAGCACCCGCGCCATTGCTGGTTCGGTCGACGAACAGATCGTGGAGAACGACAATTTCGTTGTCGCGCGCCAGGACCGTGTCGATCTCGCAGGTCGTGCCTCCCAAGTCACGGGTCGCGCGGATGGCGGCGATGGTATTCTCCGGGGCTCCGAGGCTGTGACCGCGATGTCCGCAGACGTGGATGTGGCCGGCCTGCTTGGCGAAAAAACTAAAGGTCATTGCAAGATTCCTTGGGTTAGAGCTTGCCGAGGCCCGCAGCCATGACGTCCTCCTTCATCAGCCTTTCGGTGAGAAGGAAGATGGCGAGCATCGGAATGAGAAGAAGGAAGGTGACGACGGCAGCGGTTGGCAACACGACGATCTGGCCACCAAGATAGCTCCAGAGCCGGACTGCCAGCGTCTGGATCTTCGGGGCGCCGACCATAAAGCTCTTTTCAAATTCCTCGAACGAGGCGATGAAGTTAAGAAGGCTGCCGGCGAGAAGGCCCGGCCACGCCAATGGCAAAGCGATGCGCACGACGGCCACGCGCGGCGATGCGCCGAGCGTGCGGGCGGCAAGGATCAGCTCATTCGGAATGCCTTCAAGGGTTGCCGTCAGGATCCGGATCATCAGAGGCAAAGTGCCTACCGTCTGCACCAGGATGACGCCGAGGACCGTGCCGGCAAGGCCGAAAGCAAAGAACAACTCGCCGAGGCTGACGGCGATGACGATCCCCGGAACGATCAGCGGCGCGAGGATGAAGACTTCGAGCAGCCGCTTGAACCGAAACTGAAACTGCGCCAGCGCCCAGGCGGTGGGAAATGCCAGGACGCAGGTGATGAGCGTGACCATGACCGAGACAAAAAGGCTCAGAAACACGGAGGGAACGATCTGCCGGTCGGACAGGACCTCCTTCCAGGCAGAAACGGAATAGGACCGAGGTACGATATCGGGTGGAAACCAGCCGACAGCGGGATCGTAGAAGGCCCAGAGGGCGATGACCAGAAGGGGCAGAAACAGGGTCACGATAAGGTATCCATAGAGCCCGGCTCCGGTCCAGAACTGCGTGTTGCGTTGGTGCTTCGACCGCATTGCCACCCCCCTAGCGTTCCATTCGGATCTTCGACGCGCCGCGACCCAGCGAGCCGATGATCGCGTAGTAGATCAGGAGAACGACGACGGCCACGGCGCTCAGAAGCGTGCCCATGGCATAGACCATCGGCCAGTCCGCCTTGAGGAAACCTTCACCGTACATCTGGACGCTGAGCGGCAGCGGGTAAGCGGGACCCAGGAGATTGGGGATGACGAAGGAACCGAGCGAACCGATGAAGGTCAAAAGCACGGCGGCAGTGATGCCTGGTTGGGCAAGCGGCAATTGTACCCGCCGAAGAATCGTGAAGCGCCCCGCCCCCAGAGTACGTGCGGCCAGGAGAACGTCCCGGTTGATCGATGCCATGGCGCCCGAGATGATCAGCGTCATGAAGGGAATGTTTTTCCAGGAGGATGCAATGATGATGCCGAAGCCCCAATAGTCGCGTACCATCCTCGGAAGAGCGACACCGAGTGGAGCAAGCACGCGTGATGTCATCCCGCCCCGGTCAAGCATAACGAGAACGAGGAAGGCTGCGACGATGCTGGGCACGACCAGCGGAATTCGATACAGCATGCCGAAGAGTTTCCGGCTCGTTTCGTTCATCTGCATCAGCGCCGACAAAGGCAGGCTGATGACCAGGCTCAGTGCGGTGGGCGCTATGCCGAGCCAGAGGGAATACCACAAGCCGTCGAGATAGACCTTCGTGGTCAGAAGAGCGATCCAGTTGTCGAAGGTAAAGGCCGGTGCATTCTGGCCCTGGCCGGCAAAGCTGCCAAGCACGATCCGCGCCAGCGGCAGACCGAAGAAGAGCAAGAGATAGCCGACCCCGGGCAGGAGATAGAGCAGGATCGTCGTGGTGCGAACGCCGGCTACGGGTTTCATGCGGCTGCTTCCTCAGCCGGGCGGAAAGACTTAAGCAGGTGCAGGACCGGCGGCGGGGTGAGTGTCACGGGCTGTCCGACGGCCAGGACGCCGGTCTGTCCGCCCGTGGTGACGATCCTCAGCGACTGGCCGGCGGCGCGGACCTGATAGTGCGTCGCGGCACCCATGAACATGGCCTGTTCGACAATACCGTCAGCCCTGTCGTCGGTCGGGGCAATGGCAATATCCTCGGGGCGGATGGCGATACCTTCGCTATCGCTGTCACCGGCATTTTCCACCGGTCTGACCGCGCCCCAGGGCAAACGGCATTCCTCGCCCGAGATTTCGCCTGTGATGACGTTGGTCAAGCCGAGAAATTCGGCGGTGAAGCGATAGGCGGGTCGGCGGTAGAGATCGATGGGCGTGCCACGCTCGACGATCTCTCCATCCTTCATCACGACGATCTCGTCGGCGAGCGCCATGGCTTCCGACTGGTCGTGGGTAACATAGAGCGAGGTGATGCCGAGCTTGTTTTGCAGAACGCGCAGCTCGTCACGCAAACTGTCGCGAAGGCGGGCATCCAGATTAGAGAGCGGTTCGTCGAAGAGCAGGACGTCGGGTTCGATGACAATGGCGCGGGCGAGTGCCACGCGCTGCTGCTGACCGCCGGACAATTGCTTGGGCAATCTCGTTCCGAAAGCGCCGAGGCCAACGATATCGAGGGCGGCGCTCACGCGACGCGCTATCTCGGCCCTGGCGATACGACGCATCTCCAGACCGAAGGCGACGTTCTTCTCAACGCTCATGTGGGGGAAAAGCGCATAGGTCTGAAAAACCATCCCAAAATTGCGCCTCTCCGGCACTACCCCGTCTATTCTCCGGCCCGCGAGCCAGATCTCTCCCGAACTGGGGTCGGAGATGCCGGCGACCGAGCGCAGGAGCGTCGTCTTTCCACAGCCGGAGGGGCCAAGGAGCGTCACGAAACGACCAGAGGGAATCTCGAGATCGATGCCCTTAAGGGCACGCGTGCCGTCAAAATCCTTGACGAGCCGCCGTATGGAAAGGGACGTGTCCATGATGTGTTACCGATTGCGCAAAAGCGAAGAAAAGGAGCGGTTCACCATTTCGGGTGGAAAGCTGAATCGCTCCGATGTGGTGGCGTTGCGGGCAGCGCCACCAATGGTGACTTGATCAGTTGTTGGCGCTCAGGAGATTCGCCATGGCGTAGCCGACGAGGGCGGTGTTGAGCGTGCTCGGCATGCTCTGCAACGCGCGGCTGGCGAACTGGTCGGTCGGGATCAGCCGTGCGACCTGGGCGGGCGTGAAACTTTTCGCCGGATCGATATCCGTGCGAGCCGACCGCGAGCCGTTGATCAATAGCTTTTCCATCTGCGCGTCGTGCGAAATCAGGAAATCGATCAGCAGCAGGCCGGCTGCCGGATGTTCACCGCCGACCGGCAGGAAGATACCGTCGCCGCCGCCGACTTCGCCGCTCGTCAGAATTTCCTGACGGGTGGTGGGGGGCAGAAGGCCGCGGCCAATGAAGTCATAGGTCATGTCTTCCCATGCCGTGCCAATGGAGCCGGCGCCATTGGCGAGCAGGCTCAGCGTATCGGAATTGCCCTTGGCGACCTCAGAGACCTTCAAAACGTCCTTGTAGAAGTCCCAGGCGGGCTTCATGCAGTCGCTTGCAGCAAACTGCTTGGCCTGATCCGCGGTGATCGAAAAGTTCGTCAGCGTGGCGCGGCAACTATCGCCGGTCACCTTGTCATAGGCGATCGACTGCATGAAGCCGCTGCCCGAACCGCCGCCATCTGGCGAGGTGACGATGAACTTTCCCGGATTGGCCTTCGCCCAGGAGAGCAGCGCGTCGAGATCGGTCGGAACCTTGTCGGCCGATATCGTGCGCGTATCGTAGACGATGCTGGTCTGGTTGCGGTGATAGGGAACGAAGGCGCCACCGTGCTGGTAGCCGCCCGTGTTGGTGGCGATGGCGGTATTCAGCGCGGTGCCGTTCGGAAGAGCGGCGTTCAGCGGAATGTTTGCAACAACGCCCGCTCCAAGCACCGAGCCAAGGTTGCCGGAGCTTATGAAATAGGCATCGGCAGGGCTCTTGGCGTTGGAATTGTGGGCGGCGATCAGCTGCTGGATCGCGGCTTCGCCGTTACCTCTAACGTAGTCGACGTGAATGCCGTATTTGCTTTCGAATTCCGGAATCAGGTGATCCGAAAACAACGGGCCGAAGGAGTCGGTAAAGTCGAAAAAGGTGACGCTTCCTTCCTTTTTCGCCAGAGGAACGATCGTATCGTAAAAATTGCTTGCCGTTAGCTTTGACAGATCAAAACCCGGTTCTGTATTGAACTTGTCTGACCCTACGGGCTCTGCCGCATAGGCTGCGGTGCTCAGAAGGACAGCGATGGACGCTGCAATGAAGGCTTTCATTCGTGTCGTCTCCATGGGTTGAGGACGCGATCTCAAGTCGCGGCTTCTCCGGCACTCCGCAGGTCATTTTCCCGATGAAGCGGGGTGCCGGAAAACGGTTCGGGCAGAAGGCCCAGCAATTGGGTGGCGATGGAAGGCGACGCGGCGAAAACCGGCGCGCCATTTCGCAATCCGCCGGCTGCAAGGTAATCCAGCGTGACCGCCCCGGCGCAGGCGGCGATGTAGAGGCCACCAACGGCGTCCCAAGGGTTCATGTGCGGCTCGACATAGGCGTCCAGCCTGCCGGCGGCGACATGCGCGAGGCAGAGTGCGCCGGCTCCCAACCGCCGATAGTCCGCGCCCGCGGCGATGATATTGGCGGTCACTGTCGCGTGCAGGGCTTTGTCGTGGCGGGTTGAAAAACCAAGGCCGATGATCGTCGAGGCGAAATTGGCTTCCGTTGCGCAGCGAAGCGGCTCTTCCCCAAGAAGTGCGCACCCGTCCGGGCCGGCCCAGAACAGCTCCTTCGACGCCGGGTCGTATATCCAGGCGGCAATCGGACGGCCATCCTGCAGCAGGGCCAGCGAGACGCAGAAATAGCCGATGCGCCGCGCAAAGTTTACGGTTCCGTCAATAGGATCGATGAGCCAGCTGAAGCCTTCGTCGGTCGCATCGCCCCCGAACTCCTCGCCAACGAACCTGTCTTCGGGGAATGCCGTCACCACCGCCTCTCGCGCGGCGCGCTCGATGGCGAAATCAGCTTCGGTGACCACGTCGCCCGGTCCCTTGTCCTCGACGGCGAGCCGGGCGGCGGAATAATAGTCGAGGGCCATCGCGCTGGCCCTTTCCACCACGTTCCGCCCCAGAAGCATGCGGGGTTGAGTCATTTCATTCATTGCTTGGCCTTCGTTGTCGAGCGCAGCACGATCTTCGGAGCGCAGTAGATAATTTCGTCGCCCGCAACCCTCTCCGGATTGTGCGCAGGAAAATTGCGGCCGGCATTTTGCTGGTGATTGTTGACGTAGCCGACGATGCGGAGGACCATTTCTTCGAGCGGTTGCTCGAAGGTGGTCAGTTCGTATGGCGTCCACGAGGATGATGGCAGATTGTCAAACCCGATCAGGGAGAAATCCGAAGGGGCGCTCAACTGACCGCGCAACCCGTCCATAAACCCGAGCGCCATCGCATCGTTGGTGGAGAAGACTGCTTTCGGCCGTTCGCCCGCCGGCAGGTCCAGATAGGCGGCCGCACATTGCTTTCCGGCCTCCGTTGACATTGTTTCGTTGTGCCAGACCCGCGCGGTGCCGCCACGGACGGCTACAGCGTCGACAAATCCCTTCGTGCGAAGCGAGCTCGCCCAATCGCCTTGCCGGCCGCTCAAAACAAGAGCATCCCGTCCTGCCTCATCAAGCAGCAGGGCTGCCGCCATGGCACCGCCCTGCAGGTTGTCCGTGGCGACTGAAAAGGCATTGGGATGATGAGCTGGGCGGTTGAGAGCGGCGAGAAACTGGCCGCGCGAGACGATCGCTTTCGCCCGCCGAGGCTGGACGATACCGGCAGTGACGATCACGCCGCGCGTTCGCCAGCTTAATGTTTCCTCCAGCAGGCGGTCCACATCATCGTCGCTTTCGGCGTAAAAAAGCAGCGGCTTCAGGTGCCATTGCTGGATAGTATTGAGCAGATGCGAGAGTACCTGGGCGCGCCAGTCGAAATGCAGGCGAGTGGTTATGACCGCAACAAGGGGCGCGTCGCCCGTCACCATGCTGCGAGCGAGCGCGTTGGGCTGCCAGCCGATTTCCTCGGCAATCGCCAGAATACGATTTCGCGTCTCCGGCGCGATGCGGCCGTTTCCACTGAAAGCACGGCTGACCAATGCCTGGGAAACATTCGCCGCCTTGGCGACGTCCCTTGAGGTAATGGAGCGCAAGCTCCGTGACTTATCGAAAACCATCACTCACAGGGCCCGGACGTCGCCATAGATGCATTCGAATGTTGCCATGTTTCGCATGCTTCCCATGGTGGTACGTATTACCCCGATGTTTTAACCGCTGATCGACGATTGGCGTCGGCAGCGGCAGGTGACGGTGTTGAGACACCTTGATCTAGCCTTCGATCGTGACAGGAAGATTACGCGCAAGAGCGATTTGCGAATGCCGCGACGAGGCTCGCGAGGCCTCCTGTGAGGTTGATTTCTGGCAAGATTCGACCATAGCGGGCGACGATAGTTCTTTGACCACCCTAGTGAACCTATGAGTAAACCTGTCCCAATGCTCGTTGAAGTTTGAAGAGTTCCCGCAGAAAGCCACAAGCAATGGTCGGCAAGACGCTTCAAAAGACAGGCTCCGCCCGGCCGCAGCGTCACGCTATCGCAACTAAGCGCGTAGCGATGCCGAGCGGTCGCTCAAATCGATCTCCTTGCAATTTGATTTTATCTGTCTGCTCATTCCGTCTAGATTGTTCGAGAGTCGTGCCACATCTGAAAGTAGTTGCCGTAGAAATGCCAGTCGTTCCATTTTCGCTTTTTGACCCCAATTCCTTTACCAACTATATGGATTTGTCCTCACTGCCGCCGCTTCGACATTTGCGTCTCAATTTTCTGACGGAGTTTCTGCGCACCAGCATCGCGTTCGACTATGTGTCTATCGGCGGCCTCAGACTCACTGGGTTCGAATTCGGAAACGCTCGATCAATCGATTCCGATATGCCGCCATTGATGCTTGAACAATACTTTGACCGAGGTGTGGGTAAATCAGACCCATTGGTGTTGGCGGCCTTCGCAGCTCGTGGCATCGTTACCGACGTCGAGGCCTACGACCAATTTGAGTTGTCGGACGAGTTGCGGGCATTGTTCCGCCAGTTTGGCGTCAGAAATCGAACGCTGGTCCCGATCAGGAGCGAGGAAGGCATCTACGGCTGCGTGATCTTTGCGCGACAGCAGGCCTTCACGAATGACGAGAAGCAGTTTCTGTCATTCATATCACCACCGCTGCATACCGCCGTTAAGAAGCCGATCATGGACCGATATGCAGCCCAATATCTTGAGATTACACCGGGCGAATTGCTCTGTTTGCGGCTTGCCAGCCGAGGGTTCACAAGCGACGAGATTGCCGCTGAAAGCGGCTACGAGATTCGGACCGTCGACAACTACATCAGGTCCGTGACGAAAAAGCTGGACGCGTCCAATCGCGTCGAAGCGGTCGCAGAAGCCATTCGACGTGCCTTGATCAGTTGACTGATCAAGGCACGTGTTACGCAATCACACATCCGTGAGAAGTCATATAATTAATGGCGCGTTAGTAATTTAACTGCATTTTTCTTTAGAGTTAAACGATACATCGAAGAAAGTAGGAGCGAACCCCAGTTTCACTCCTGGCAGCCGCATGCTTACAGCGCATTCCTTTGCAGCCAAGCAGACAAAGTCTTGGTTTCGCACCCTCTCATTGTTGGGAGGTACTTTTATCTGCTACTTTGCTTGGGCGATTAGCGTCTTTGATGAAAAGAAGCGTGTCAGCCCAAGGCATATTTCAATACAGCTCGACGAAGCTCTGTCGCTCGGGCTCGTGATCACGATGGCGCTGCTGGCGTTTGGGGCATGGCAATATGTCTCCCAGCGGCAGGAGATCGAACGGCGCATCATCGCCGAGCGGCGTGCTCGGCACCTCGCCTACCACGACAGCCTAACGGGCTTGGGAAACCGCCGATCGCTCGAAGAAGAGCTGGCAATTCTGACAACGATGGTGGTCGACAACGACCCCATTGGCGCCGTGCTGCTGCTTGATTTCGACCATTTCAAAGAAATCAACGACGTTCACGGTCATGGAGTCGGTGACGAGTTCTTGAAAACGGTGGCGGCACGCATGCGCCAGGTCGTACAGAATGTTGGCACCGTTGGCAGGCTCGGAGGCGACGAGTTCGCCATCATTCTCAAGATCCAGGACTGGCCCAACGCCGCACTCGACGTTGCGTCTCGATTGATCGCTGCGATCAGCGAGCCGATAGAAATCGACGGCGTCGAACTAATGGCGGAAGTCTCCATCGGTGTTGTCGAAATACCCGGCCAAGGGACCTCGACGAACGAACTACTGAGAAAGGCCGACATCGCTCTCTATCGCGCAAAATCGGAGCACGGTAGTTGCTCCCTTCTTTATGATCCAGTCATGGAAGAAGAATTTCGGCGGCGGCAAATACTCCTGGAAGACCTTCGGCATGCGCTGAAACTGGGACAGTTTCGCATCTTCTATCAGCCCCTTGTGAACAGCAGGTCAGGCAAGACGTGCTCATACGAGGCCTTGCTACGATGGATGCATCCACAACATGGGATGATATCGCCGGCGGAGTTCATACCGCTGGCAGAAGAAAACGGCCTGATATCATCGATCGGCGAATGGGTGCTTCACCAGGCATGCCGCGATGCCGAGACATGGTCGGAATCGATAAGCGTCTCCGTGAATGTATCGCCGCGGCAATTTCGAGACGGCTCCGTCCCTTCGATCGTTGAGGCGGCACTTCAGGCGACCCGGTTGGCTCCCGGCCGGCTTGTCCTGGAGATCACCGAATCCATTCTGCTGCATGAGACGGACGCGAACTTGGAAATGCTGCACCGGATTCGCGCGCTTGGCGTTGCCATCGCCCTGGACGATTTCGGAACGGGCTTTTCGTCGCTTAGCTACCTCCAGAGCTTTCCCTTCGACAAGGTCAAGATCGATCGCTCCTTTGTTCAACACCTTGGAACCTCGCCGCAATCCGAGAAAATACTGGAAGCAATGACTGGGCTTCTGAGATCGCTTGGTATCTCGGTCACAGTGGAGGGGGTAGAAACAGAGCAACAGCGTGATTGGCTTTTACGATTGAACTGCCAGGAGATGCAGGGATTTCTATTTGGCCGCCCGCTTCCTATTGAAAAGTCGACAGATAAAATCTGATTTATTTAAAATATACTTAAACGCATCTTTTAGATTATCCGACAATACTTTTATTTCTTGCGCCAAAATACAGAAACTTAACGAGCCGTAAAGGTTTTGACTGTAATTTTCGCGGAAGAAAAATTAGCTCTCTTTCTGTGAGCTGATCTCCTGCATTCACGAGACATGACCCTCCTCGCCTCGTCCGGTACCCGCGGCAGAATGATTTTGCTGGTGGGCCCGTCCTGACATTTCCGAAACCAGCAGGCTTGTCGCTGACCCGGCAGGCGTAGAGGAACTCTGGCATGAAAAACATTTCTATCACAGGCAAGTTTGCCACGCTTATGGCGGCCTTTGCGGTATTCACACTCGGTGTCGCCACCTATTCTGCGAGCCAGATATCGAAGATCGACGAGAGCTATACCGATCTATTGAAGCATGACTCGATTGCAGCACTCGCCCTCGGCAAGGCCGACAAGGCATTTGAAAACGGTCGGGCCGCGATTGGCGATCTTCTGATGTTGACTGACGATGCGCTCAATGCCAAAGCGATCAAGGAACTGAAGAACGCGCACGACGAGTTTCAGGGAGACATGGATCGCGCGATCGCGGCCGCCCCACGGGAGGCAGCGCTTGTTGACCTCAAGGCCGCCGGGCTGAATGTGCTAGACAATGTCTGCAAAGTGACCATAGAGAAAGCGATGGTTGCGACTGCTGCAGCCGATGTAGCTGCCTCGCAATCGATTTTCCTCCGCGATTGTCAGCCGCAATTTCCGGCACTGAGCGTCAAGATCAGCGACGCGGCAAAACGGCTGAAGGATCAGGTTCAAACCAGAAACCTTGAACTCTCGGCCATCTCTCAAGACACCATACGCGCGACTTTCGCTATCATCATCGCGGGCTTGATGGCGGTCATGACGACATCGTTTTTCGCAATCCGAGGCTGGCTCGTTCAGCCGATCAAGCAACTGGCCGCGACGATGGTGCAACTCGCGAATGGCGACCTTGCTGTGTCGGTGGCGGGCGCGGATCGCAAAGACGAGGTTGGCGGCATGGCCAAGGCAGTGCAGGTCTTCAAGGACAACGGTCTGCGTGCCCGTCACATCGAGGCTGAAGCCAGTGCAATGCGTGATGAAAGCGAGAGGGAACGCGAACACAACGCGGCGATCGAACGCGCGAGGTCTGAGGAGATGGCAATGGCGACGTCGAATCTCGCCGGCGGCCTGCAGCGGCTTTCAGCGGGTGATCTCACCTTCCAGCTCAGCGAGCCCTTTGCGCGCGATTTCGAAAGCCTGCGCTCCGATTATAACGCTGCTGCCGATCAGCTGCGACAAACGCTTGCCGCCGTTGCCGAAGCAACCGGTTCCATCGACAATGGCACAAGAGAGATCAGTCTCAGCGCTGACGACCTTTCCAGACGCACAGAGCAGCAGGCCGCATCCCTGGAAGAAACCGCAGCTGCTCTCGATCAGATCACCACGAACGTCGCCAATGCGTCGAAAAGAACGGACGATGCTCGGCTGCTTGCGAAACAGGCGAATGAAAGCGCCGTTCAGTCCGGCATCATCGTCGCCAACGCAGTCGAGGCCATGCACAACATCGAAAGCTCCTCGCAGCAGATTTCCAGCATCATCGGCGTCATCGACGACATCGCGTTTCAAACCAATCTTCTCGCCCTGAATGCCGGCGTTGAAGCGGCACGGGCCGGCGAAGCAGGCAAGGGCTTCGCGGTCGTGGCCCAGGAGGTACGCGAGCTGGCACAACGGTCGGCGCAGGCTGCACGGGAAATCAAGGAATTGATCCGCAACTCCTCCGACGAAGTTGAGGGAGGGGTAAAGCTTGTCAGTGAGACGGGGAATGCGTTGAAGACCATCGAGAGCCATATCGTCGAGATAAACCTTCACATGGATGCGATCGCCACCTCCGCGCGAGAACAATCGACAGGCCTTTCCGAAGTCAACATGGCGGTGAACCAGATGGACCAGGTCACTCAAAAGAACGCGGCGATGGTAGAGGAAAGCAACGCGGCAAGCGCAACCTTGGCATCGGAGGTCAGTCGCCTTCGGTCGCTGGTGTCGCAATTCAGGCTGGGGGTAACGGAAACAAGCCATGTCCTCCGTGATGCGGGTGAAAATGGACGGCCTGCCAGTCCAAGTCTTGTTTGGGCAAGGCGCTCCTAATGTTATACGGGCGCAACTGCGCTCAGGCTTCGCGAAAGTCGTGGCGCAGGGGAAATTCTGTCGAACTTTACCGTTCGGCGTTGGCCAATGCGCCGCGCCACTTGGGGAGCGCAAATAGATCGAGAGGGTCCCCGAGGATAGTAGCGTCAGACAGTCTGCCCAATTGAAAACGGAAGCGCCGTGAACGAGGTCAGCGTTTTCCAAGACGTCCAAACCCGCATCAGCCTGCTTTGCGGTCAAAGCGAGCACTGGTACGCTGCTTGCCCGATGTTCGAGGAGATCGCTGGTTTCCCCAAAATCCTTCAGGGCTGGACGTCGGTGGCCTTTACATAGCGCTTGCTTCTTTGAGAGTAGCCGGCAAGCGCGATCGCAACGATCAGCATGCCTCCGTTAAACAGAGGCTCGACATAGAAGCGTCCTCCCAGCTGTTGGACTCCCGATATTCCAACTGCAAGGACGAGAACGGAGACCAAGATTCCCCAGACACTGCCTCTGCCGGGCTTGATTGTCGTCGATCCGAATGGCCGCGCGGGGCGCGGTCGGACTTGTGACAGACGGGGCGATGAGAGACGTCGAGGGCATTCGCCAGACCGGGCTGCCGATCTGGTGCAGCGGGATCTGCGCACCCCCGTCAGTCGCGCACCTGACATTCGTTGACTGGCAACAGCCAATCGGATGCGGCGGTGTTGCAATATATCCGAACGACGTGATGGTTACGGATCGTGACGGTGCCGTGGTCATCCCCGGGGCTTTCGTCAACGCGGTCGTCGAAGCCGGGCACGAAGCTGAGGCACTCGAAGTATGGATCCTGCAAAAAGTACTGGATGGACGACGTCGTCCAGGACTTGTTCCACCAGATGAGGCCACCACCGCGGAATATTTAGAGCAAAAGGCCAAACGCTAGGCCGATGCTTGGTGTGAACGCGCCAAAATCCTAGGCCTCTCGAACGCAGGCTGCTTGGGAAGATGCCAGAGGCAATTCATCGCGCCAACCTCAAAGCAAAAGTGCGATAGCAAACACGCACATCATTCGTCGCCATCGGTAAAACTAAACTAGACTGGCTCTAGCTGAAGCGACCGCCGTGCAGCGAACCGCCGCATATGCGTTCGATCTCGCGCATTACGGCTTTCGCCGCCGGCGTCAACGGCCGGTGGACGCTGTAGTAGAGTCCCACGGTTCTTTGCAGATGTTCCGAGATTATCGGCAGGCAGCACAGCGTTCCGGCCTTTATATCAGGCTCGATAGTATGGTCTGGCATTAGCCCGAGCGCGTCACTGGTAGCCATGACGGTTTTGGCGAATTGGACCGACGCGCATTCGACCTGCGCGCGAGGCGGTTCTATTCCGGATTCCATGAAGAGCAAGCCGAGGATGGGCCGGTGTGCAGCGCCAATAACCGGGTGCACCCATGGGAATTTGATCAGATCGGCGCATGTGACCGCATCCAGACCGTCCAAAGGATGGCCTGCCCTTGCGATGATGCGCAGTTGGTCCCGCAGTACGATCCGGTAGCGCAGCGTTGGACCAGGATCCGGCTCGAAACGATCGGCCATCGCTACGACGAAGTCGTATTCACGCCGGCGGATGGCCGACATCAATTCACAGTGGACACCCTCATAAACGCGAATCTCCAGATCCGGCAGAAACTTGATCACCTGGGCGATAGCGCGGGCGAAGAGGTTACCGGATATGCTGGGTAGGACACCGATTTTCACATGAGACTTGCCGTTTCCACTGAGTTGGCGGATTTCGGCGCGTGCATGCTCCATCTCTGCCTCTACAGCTCGCGCATGGGCATAGAGCGAACGCCCAAACTCGGTCACCGTCACCCCGGAACTCGACCGCACCAGCAGCTCGACCTCAAGCTCTTTCTCCAGTAGTCGCAGGCTCTTGGTGAGAGCCGGCTGCGATATACGCAGCGACTGTGCCGCCTTGCTGATGCTGCCCTGATCGACCGTTTCAGTGAAGTGCAGGAGCTTGCGCGTGTCCATCATATAACTCGGGGTTATGCCTTGATTGCATTAGATATGAAGCACCCGGTAGTCGCAAGTGCTAACCATTCGCGTGGTCATTGATGGCACGAACCGCCAAGGCGACCTCCATGAAACACCCCGCCTGCGCACTGAGTTGGAGGCCAAGGCATCGGCGGCGGTTACCCGAAACATCCTGCTCCCCGAAATGTTCAAGGAAGGCGTTTTGATATGAGCGACACCTCACATTCCGTAGTCTCAAGCGCCGTGGAAAAACTCATTCTCGATTTCCTCATGGGCCTCGACACAGGTGACTTCGAGGCTTTGGTGAATTGCATGGCGCCGGATGGCATATGGCACCGGCAAGGCAAGGTTTTGCGAGGCCGCGGCATGATCCTGGACGCGCTTGCGGCGCGCACGCGCGATGTGCGTACCGCCCATCTCATCACCAATTTCCGGCTGCTTTCCGCGGACGCGATCTCCGCCGAAGCGCGGTGCTACATGGTTGCCTATCGCTATGACGGCCCGGTGAGCGAGGATGAGCCGTCACCCATGAACGTCCCTTTTTCGATAGTACTTTACCGTTGTCGCTTTGTGGCACTCCACGGCCGGTGGAAGATCGCGGAAATCCAATCGCAGCCGCGTTTCAAACGCTGAAAGGTCTGGAGTCATGAAGCTTCTGAGCT
Organism: Neorhizobium sp. P12A; assembly: GCF_008365395.1. Taxonomy (NCBI): domain Bacteria; kingdom Pseudomonadati; phylum Pseudomonadota; class Alphaproteobacteria; order Hyphomicrobiales; family Rhizobiaceae; genus Neorhizobium; species Neorhizobium sp. P12A. The sequence continues at coordinate 93,633 of NZ_QOVX01000014.1, forward strand.
ACAAGATAGCCGGCAAACAATCATACGGCGCATTGACCAGCGAGGGGATTGTTGATCTCAAAGGGCGTCTGGGGCAGCCGACCCTGCGCGCAGCGATTGCCGCCGGTCTGCTGGATTCGATTGAACGCAACATCGGCGACCTGAAGCCCGATCTTGCTCTTTCCGACGTCGAGCTGATGATACCCGTGCCGGATGCAGGAAAGATCGTCTGTATTGGTCGCAACTATCGTGGACATGTCGCTGAAGGCAACCAGCCATTGCCGAAGACCCCCAGCACGTTCGTTCGTCTCCACAGCTCTTTTGTTGCTCCTGGCGGAGCGCTGTTGCGGCCAAAACTATCCGAGCAATTCGACTATGAAGGCGAGCTCGCATTGGTGATAGGGAGGGCCGGAAAGCATATCAAGCGCGAACATGCCTTCGATCATATCGCCGGATATACCTGCCTACATGAAGGTAGCATCCGCGATTACCAGTTCGACCACTCCTTGGCTGTGGGCAAGAATTTCGACAGGACCGGAAGCATCGGTCCCTGGCTTGTAACGCGCGACGAGATACCGGACGTTTCGGGGCTGACGTTGACCACAACCTTGAACGGTGTGGAGGTTCAGCACACCAAGACCGGCGACTTCATTTTCGATATTCCTGCCATCATCGCCTATGTTTCCAGCTTCATGGAGCTTGTGCCCGGTGACGTGATCGCCACCGGCACGCCGGAAGGTGTAGGCTTTACCCGCAAGCCGCCGCTCTGGCTTAAACCCGGCGACAAGATCGAAGTGGCCATCACTGGCATCGGTGTGTTGGAAAACACCGTTGTGGCCGAATAGCAGCGTCTGACGTAAGCAAAAGATTGCGTTGGCTTTTGCGCCGGCAGAGCCAGGTCAGGATAACCGCTCATTTGCCCAGGCTCGCAGCGGCAACTGCGTGCGGCATCAGGAACGTGGCAAATTCCGCAACGACATCCGCCAGATCGCCAGGTTCGAAGGTTTGTAATGTGTCGCCGTCGACCGTCGAGGCTCGACCGCCGGCGACGGATTGCGATACGCTTACTCGGTGAATTATTGGTTCAAACGCAGTGTCCGGCTGCTGCCCTGAGGCTCTGTGAATATCGAATAGATAGAAGTCGTGTACCCATAATTTGGCTCTTGATGGAATTAGAACCTCCGGCACGTCATCATGGTCACTCGTGCCGACGAATAACGAACAGCATCTTCGTCATATGCCACGGACGGAAAATGGTACTCTGCGCGAGAAACCTGGGGACGGCGGGGTGCACCACGCAGTTTACCACGTGCACTCCAACCAGCCGCTCGAAAAGGCGTCAGCCCCTCGTAAGTCTATCGACATACTCACAGAACATATCCGCCATAGCCCCCGCGTAAGCGTCGATTTCTTTTTCCGTCCGCGGCTTTTCCGAAAACTCTTTGCCCACGGCGGTCAGCGTCGTGATGATCAGATCGCCGGCGACACCTCTGGCCGCATCGGCAATACCTGGAAGCAGATCCAGGATAAAGCTGTCGAAGATCCGATCGCCTTCTGCTCGAAGCGCACGCGCTTCCGGGGCATCGCGGTAGAGCGGTGCGGCGTCGGCAAGCGCCCGACGGACCGGCGCTTCGTCGCACTCGGAGCGGACGAAGACATGCACCAGCCGCCGCAGGCGGTCTTTTGGCGACGCATTGCTGGTGAGTGTGAGACGGAGGATTTCGGTCGAGCCACGCCATTCATCACTTTGCAGCCGGAACAGGATCGAGGCCTTGTTCGGGAAATACTGATAAAGCGAACCAACGCTGACCCCCGCCTTTTCCGCCACCCGCGCGGTGGTGAAGCGTTGTGCACCTTCCTCTTCCAAAACACGAACAGCCGCCGTCAGAATCGCCGAAACGAGCTCGTTCGAGCGGTTCTGCTTGGGCTCTTTTCGTGTGGAAATTCGCGGCTTTAAACGTCCTGTCATCCGGTTCTATGCCAATGCGATTAGGAAACGCGACGAATTAATCGTATTTCTAGGTCCAACGCAACACCATGACCGGAGACAATGATGTCCACCCTTACCTCGGCCCCGCTTGGGCCTCTGTTTGATCGGCTGTTCGCCGAGGCTGATGCGGCCACAAGCCCCGAGATCAATTCGTTCACGCCCGCGGAACGCGCCGCTCTCACCGCCAGCAAGACGCAATACCTGGACCTCTACGGTCGGCTGAAAGACCTATGGCTGCCCGTATCTCGTGAGACAGGTGAGCTCCTCTATATGCTGGGCCGCGCCACAGGTGCACGCACGGTTGTCGAGTTCGGCACTTCGTTTGGCATATCGAGCCTCTATATTGCTGCGGCGCTGCGTGACAACGGCGGCGGGCGGTTGATCTCCAGCGAATTCGAACCCGGCAAGATCGCGCGAGCACAGAAAAACCTGGAAGAGGCTGGCCTCGCCGATCTGGTCGAGATTCGCGCTGGCGATGCGATGGAGACACTGGCAGGCGATCTGCCGGAAACGGTCGATATGCTTCTGCTCGATGGCGCCAAGGCGCTTTACGTCGACATCCTCGACCTTGTCGAACCCAGACTGGGGATCGGTGGGTTGATCCTCGCCGATGATGCAGAAATGTGTCCCGAGTATCTTGAACGCATCCGCGCGTCGAGAAAACGCTACCTCTCCCTCCCAGTTGCCGCGGATATCGAGCTTTCGATGAAGCTCTACTGACAAATCTTACCAAAGGCTTTCACGCCGTAAGCGTTCACGTCAGACAACGCATCAAATCGTTTCGGGCCAGGGTGCAAAAACTCCGGTCCCGGATTGCGACGTTGGAGTATTCTCATGTCTTCCTCATCTGGTCACATTTCGGCCCGCGATCCCGCTCAGGCGCGCCTCCTGTTGCTGGGGTCGGTTCTGTTCGTCTCTTACCTCTGTGTCGCAATACCTTTGCCTGTCGTTCCAGTTTACGTAACCGGGCATCTGGGTTTTGGAAATGGCTGGGCCGGCCTTGCGGTCGGCATCGCGTTCCTGTCGACGATTTTAACACGCGGTCAAGCGGGCGCATTGTCGGACCGACGTGGCGCAAAGGTGGCCACGATGCGTGGGCTCGTCTTCTATGCGCTCGGCGGACTGCTTGGGCTCCTTGCCGGTCCCCCAGTCCTGTCGCCCGGCCTTGCCCTGGCGGTTCTGATGATCGGGCGACTGTTGGTCGGATACGGCGAAAGCCTTGTCGGCGTCGGCGTCATCGCCTGGGGCATCGGCATCGTCGGACCGGATCGATCTGGCCGTGTCATCGCCCTGATCGGCGCTGCGATCTATGGTGCTCTTGCCGCCGGCGGCCCGCTTGGTCTGGTCATACTCGACCACATCGGATTTGCCGGTGACATGGCAGCAAGCCTGGTCCTGCCCTGCCTTGGTCTTGTCGCCATCGGCTCGATTGAAGGTGTCGCCCCCCATCCAGAGACGCGGCGCAGTTCTTTCCTGAGCGTCATGAACCGCATCTGGACGCATGGAACGATCGTCTTCCTGCAGGGGATCGGATTTGCCGGGATCGGCTCTTTCTTTGCGCTCTCCTTTCTCGATCGGGGCTGGGCTTACGCCGGCCTCGGGCTAACTGCTTTCGGCGTCGGCTTTGTTCTCGTACGGCTGTTTGCCGGCCACCTTCCCGACCGGATCGGAGGTCTTAGGGTGGCAATCGTCTCGCTTGCCATTGAAGCTGCGGGGCAGTTCACTATCTGGGGAGCACCGAGCCCGGCCGTCGCGCTGGTCGGGGCTCTCATGACCGGCATCGGCTGCTCACTGATCTACCCTTCCATGGGTCGAGAGGTCGTCAAACTGGTCGAACCGCATCTGCGTGGCACAGCCGTTGGTGGCTTCGGCGCGTTCCAGGACCTCGCCTACGGACTAACCGGCCCGATCGTCGGCCTGCTCGCCGACCAGGCTGGGTACGGCAGCGTGTTCCTGATCGGCGGGGCGGCGGCCCAGCGTGGGTTTCCTGATCACCCTAGGCCTGCAACTGCGAAATGTGCTCGATGGCCGAACAAGCGAGCCGTAATGCGCCACCTCGCCAGAGATAGGGGCGCGTCGCTCTACGGAAAATCCCACCTTCTCAACCATCGTCCTGCAATGAACAATCGCAACGAAAGGCAATAACCATGAAACTCACGGGTAATACGATCCTCATCGTCGGTGGAACCAGTGGCATCGGCAAAGAACTGGCCAAATCTCTCCACGCGCTCGGCAATCGCGTGATTGTCGCCGGCCGCAGGCGGGGACTCCTTAACCAGATGATCGCCGACCATCCCGGTATGTCGGGCATTCCAGTCGACGTCAACGATCCGGTTTCACTGGCAAACTTCGCCTTCGAGGTGCGCACGCGGTTCCCGATGGTGAACGTCCTGTTCGCCAATGCGGGCATCTCGCGATCCGAGGACATGACATCAAAGGACTGGAACACCGCCGAGGCCGAGCACGTCATCGAAACCAATATTCTCGGTGTCCTGCGGGTGATCGGCGCGATCCTGCCGATGCTGAAAGCCAAGGAGGATGCCGCAATCGTTGCGACGAGTTCGAGTCTCGCTTTCATGCCGCGCGCCGATTTTCCGACCTATTGCGCAAGCAAGGCCTTCCTGCACTCGTGGCTGCAATCGCTGCGTCATCAGCTCCGCCATGACGCGATCGAGGTGTTGGAACTGGCACCACCCTATGTGCGGACAGAGCTGACCGGGGCCGCTCAGGCCGCCGATCCGCGCGCCGTAGCCGTCGACGACTATGTCGCTCAGGTTATCGAACTGCTCGAGAGGCAAGGGCACCCCCGCGGAGAAGTCTTGCTGCAACGCGACCTTGCCCGACGTTGGGCCGAACGCGATGGAACGTATGATGAAATCTACGCTGCCATGAATGCAAATTGAAAGCGGCTGCTTCAACAGGCGCCTCCTTAATCAAAGCGCGCCTGTGCAGTAGGCGCGCTTTATGGTCTTGATAGGAATCGAACCCACTACCTACGGTTCACAGGCGTGCCAGACCGCCGGCGCGCCGGAAATCCTCGAGAGCTATTTGACAGCCCCGATCCGCAACGAGCATCTCAACGTCGAGAGCGACGTGCTCGCCGCGCCAGGCGCCACGTCCTGCAAGCTGTTTGAGGCATTTGTGGACATGATTCGAGACCCGTGGCCTTGCGTGAGTTCGGGCTAAGTGCTGATGTCTTGTCCATTGAAGGTCGATGATCAAGCCGCCAAGGAGTTCAGCTTGCCCTCTACAGTCGCCCAAGACGTCACAGCGCGTTCCCAGGCCGTCGATGCGCGGCTCACCCGCGCCGCCATCTTCCTGGTCGTCACCATCGACGCCGGGGCGGAGGCGGGGCCCACGGTGCGAGGCCTCTGCGCCGGTCTGTCCTCATTGGTGCGCGGCGTCGGTTTCCGGGCCGCGGATGGCGGGCTCTCTTGCATCATGGGGATTGGTTCCGGCGCCTGGGACCGATTGTTTGGAGGCTCGAGACCCAGGGAGTTGCATCCTTTTCGCGAGATCTGCGGCGTGCATCATGCCCCCTCCACCCCGGGCGACCTGCTGTTCCATATCCGCGCCGCGCGCATGGACCTGTGTTTTGAACTGGCGGCCCATATCATGAAGCGTCTGGCTGGCGTGGCATCGGTGACGGACGAGGTGCATGGCTTTAGATATTTCGACGATCGCGATTTGCTGGGTTTCGTCGATGGCACAGAGAATCCGGTCGAACAGGCGGCGATCGACGCCACGGTGATCGGGCCGGAAGACCCTGCCTTCATCGGCGGAAGTTATGTGATCGTCCAGAAATATTTGCACGACATCGGCAAGTGGAATGCGATCCCGGTTGAGCAGCAGGAGAAGATCGTCGGGCGAGAGAAACTCTCGGACATCGAGCTGGATGAAGAGGCCAAGCCAAGCTTCGCGCATAACGTGCTTACCAACATCGAGGAAGACGGAGAGCAGTTGCAGATCCTGCGCGACAATATGCCGTTCGGCGATGTCGGCAAGGGCGAGTTCGGGACCTATTTCATCGGCTATGCACGCTCGCCCGACCGGATCGAGCGCATGCTCGACAACATGTTCGTTGGCCAACCGCCCGGCAATTACGATCGGCTACTCGACGTCAGCAAGGCGGTGACCGGCTCGCTATATTTCGTGCCGTCAGCCGACTTTCTGGACGCAGTAACGCCAGTGCCGTCTGTCGCGATCACCACCGATGGCGACCAATCGGCGGTCGCCATCCAATCGCCACCCGCGCCGAAGCCGTCATCAGATGGCTCCCTGCGTATTGGATCTCTGAAAGACGAGGTAAGACATGAATAATCTCCATCGCGAACTCGCCCCCATATCCGACGCGGCCTGGGAGCAAATCGAGCAAGAGGCTTCGCGTACCCTCAAGCGCTATCTGGCCGCGCGTCGGGCGGTTGATGTGCCGGAGGCCAAGGGGCCAACTCTCGCCGCCGTGGGCACGGGCCACACCCAGCCGATCGAGTCACCGGCCGAGGGCGTCGAAGTAGTACGGCGCCTGGCTAATGCTGTCGTTGAACTCCGCGTTCCCTTCACGCTAACCCGCCGGGCGATAGACGACGTCGAGCGCGGTTCCGAGGATTCCGACTGGTCGCCGCTGAAAGAAGCCGCACGCAAGATCGCCTATGCCGAAAATCGCGCGGTCTTCGACGGCTATGCCGCCGCTGGGATTGGCGGCATTCGTCCCGGCGCCAGCAACGACCCGGTGGCGCTGCCATCGGCGCCCACGGACTATCCAGCGGTGGCGGCCCAGGCTGTTGATCAATTGCGGCTCGCAGGCGTCGAAGGGCCTTACCGGCTCGTGTTGGGTGACGACCCGTTCACAGCGATCAGCGGTGGCAGCGAAGAGGGTTACCCTGTCCTGCAACACATCCGACGCCTCGTGGAAGGCGAAATCGTCTGGGCTCCCGGCATTGAAGGCGGACTTGTGCTTACCGCGCGAGGTGGAGATTTCGAGCTGTGCCTCGGGCAGGACCTTTCCATCGGCTACCTCAGTCATACGGACAAGGTTGTCGAGCTGTACCTGCAAGAGAGCTTTACCTTCCGGCTGCTGACGACGGAAGCTGCCGTCGCGCTCCCGGCGCACAAAAAAGAGGCCCGAACCGGAGAGTGATGCCGGCCATGATCTCCGTTCGAACAAGCCCGTCATCACCTTTCCAGCCAACGAGCGTCGAGCGGCTACATGTGAACAGGCTCTTACTCTTACGCAGCATGATCAGGCGATCGCGAGCCGCCGTTTATGGCTCTTATTGTCCGAAAGACGGAGCGCAGTGCCCGCCGCCATGAAGCGCGCCGCAAACTATGCCGGCATCATGCGCCGACGGGCTATTCCGAATCCGCCTCAGAATGCGGTACCGGACCTCTGCCTTTCACGCACAAGCGGGTACTCCTTCGGAAAGAATTATGCCGTCAATTCCATTGCCATTCGTGACCGCTTTGCTGCTAGTCGTGCTGCTGGCACGCATGGTTGGTCGTGACGGCCTTTCATGCCGACCGCTGTCACTGTTCGTCGCGCTCTGCGCTGTGCAGGCGATCGTTCTTGGCCTGCGCTGGAATTTCGACTGGTCTCTGGCGCATTTTTTCCAACCGATCGTGGCAGCGACACTGCCTCCGCTCGCCTGGCTGGGCTTCGAGGACTTGCGCCAGCCTGACGCAAGGATCCAGCATTCGAGTTCGCCACATGCCATTCCAGCGATTGTCATTGCGGTGATGGTCTTTGTCTGGTCGAATCCGATTGACATAGCACTGATCGTGCTGTTTTTCGGCTATGGCAGCGCCCTGCTATGGGTCGCTCGACAAGGGCCCGATACCCTGAGCGCCGCCCGTTTCGGTGACGCTGTTGCCGCCAGCCGCTCGCTGGCGACCGTCGGCTTGCTGTTTATCCTCGCCGGTGTGGTCGAGATCGCCATTGCGCTCGACATTGGCGGCGATTCCGGCGCAGGGATGATCGTCGGCTCTGCCAATATCGTGGCGCTCATCATCATCGGTTATGCTGCCGCAGTCGCCGGCCGCAGCCGCGTATTCGAAGAGCCGGGCGGCCCGGTTGTTGCTGTACAAGCGCAGGGCCCGCGCCCCTTGGATGGCGGGACCGGAGACGATCCGCAGATACTGGCCACCGTCGACCGGCTGATGCGCGAGCGCAAACTCTACCGCGATCCCAATCTGACGCTCGATCGGTTGGCGCGCCGGGCAGGCATTCCGGCGCGCCACATCTCGACCGCAGTAAATCGTGTCCATGGCCGCAATGTATCGCAAATCGTTAACGAATACCGTGTGGAGGAGGCCCAAAGGCTCCTTGCCGACACCGCCGCACCGGTGACCGAGATCATGTTCGAGGCAGGATTTCTCACCAAATCCAACTTCAACCGCGAGTTCCTGCGGGTGACTGGCCTGAACCCGAGTGGATATCGCCGCTCGGTCCGCCCTGCAAAGGGCGACACTTAGACCTTCACATGAAACACCTTTGCTAAGAAGCGTTCGATTTCCATCCGCGTCCGTTTGTGGATGCTCTCGCGATCGCCTCTGTCGTCGCAGATCGTCGCGTTGGGGCCACTCAAATGTTTGGCGGCGCCCGGCACGCAGACCGGCAGGAAGCTGTAGTGCACGGCTTCGCCGATTTCGACGTAACGGGTGGTCGATGCCGGTAGCAGGCTTGCCATGTGGCGCGATTCCAGCGCCGCTGGCAAATCCCGCACGGGCGACCCGGCTGCGATCACTAGCATGGGAATTTTCACGGCGGCCAGGCTTTTGACGTCGAAGCCCCGGGTGACAGCAGCATCGAGGGTCACGCCGGCCTTGATGCGAGCATCCTGCAGCGACTGCCGCAACGCCGCGCGCGACGTTTCATCCCTGCCAACACCGAGTGCAATGTAACCCCCGCAGGAAATAAGTTCCTTATGGTCGCGGCAGTCCTTCTCGAAGGCATCGGGATCAAAGCGGCCGCCTGCCAATTCCGCGACGGTCCAGCCCCCAAGCGAATGACCGATGGCCGCGATGCGGTTTGCGTCGATGGCTGAAGACCAGAGGGGATCGGAGGTAAGCTTGTCAAGAAGCGCTGAGACATCGCGCGGACGCTCCCACAGGCGCGCGCCGACAGATGGGTTCATGTTGGACGACGTCGTACCGGGATGGTTGGCTGCGGCCACGATGTAGCCGTGGCGCACGAGGTCTGCCGCTAGCCAATCCTGGTTCGTCCAGTTGCCGCCGTAGCCATGCGAGAGGATGATGAGCGGATGCAATCCCTGCGGGATGGCGGCGTCGGTGATGGCGGGCTGCAGGACGAAGCTGTTATCCTCGCCTTGCCGGACCGGCGTACCGGCGGCATCCGTGGGATACCAGACGGCAACGTCGAGCGTTCGGTCGTGGCCTTGTGACATTGTGAAATGACGAAATCCAACTGCCTCGGCGGCACGGGCAGGGAAAGCCGTCAGCAAGATGAAAAATGCGATCTTGAGCATGGGAGGGTCTCCGTTAACAGGACAGGGTGCGTTCTGTACTAACGGAGGGCCCTGCCACGACCTCGATCATGATCGAGGTCACTGAAATGCACTCTCGGAAAATTCCGACGAAATCCGACAAGGTTGGGGTACGGACGTACGCACAAAGGCACGAGAGCATTCGCGTCCACCAACAATCGACGTCATCGTGCGGGGCGAATTTGACATTGTCAGCGTCAAAGGTGTTGCCATGCCACGGAATGATCCGTGAGAGCGTTGGTGCGGGGATCGGAGTATTTTCGGCCTCTGATCTTGATGCCGTCGTTCAGGAGGGGCTGGTTGTCATGCGACGAACGGATTTCGGGCGTGTGCACGTAAGCATGCGATTAACGACGGCGCAAGGCCGGCATTTCAAACGCAACCTTCTACAATACATAAAAGAAATACGCCGGCCTGATGCAGCCAGTGATGAAGCCTCTGCCTCAAGGAGGAGAATGCGAAGTTGAAGCGGATCGTCTCCGGACAAGGCCATGAGAGTTGAAAGGAGCATGGATTTCATCATCAAATGGTGCTAATTTTCGTGCCATCAAGCAACGGAGTTAGATCATGCGGTCGACTATCAATCTCGATGACACGCTTATCGAAAAGGCCCGCTCCCTGACCGGCACGAAGGAAACCGCCACGCTCGTTCGTCAAGCGCTGGAAACTCTTGTTCGCGTTGAGTCGGGAAGGCGTCTCATTGCGCTTGGAGGAACCATGCCCGATGCCGAGGCAGCCCCACGCCGCCGGAGCGCGGCGGCGAAGTGATATTAGCGGATACCTCGATCTGGATTGATCATTTTCGTCAAGGCGATACCGAGTTGCGCACGATTATCGAGGAGGACCGTCTGCTTTGCCACCCAGCCGTAATCGGCGAACTGGCCCTCGGCAGCCTCAGAGATCGCGGAAGTATCATCTCTTTTTTGGCAGCTCAGCGTGGCGCGGTCGTCGCCACGCACGACGAAGTCATGACGGTGATCGATCGCCACAGCATTTTCAGCATGGGTATCGGCTATACGGATGTCCATCTGCTGGCATCGGTCCTGCTTGACCCCCGCGCGGCCTTGTGGACAAGAGACAAGCGGCTTCAGGCAGCCGCTGAAAGAGCGGGCGCTCGAATGCACATATCTGCAAATCTTCCCAACTAACTCCTGGTATAGGCAGTTCTCGCTTGTTTTTGATTCCCTGTTCTTGAAGGGAACCGAACCAGCGACCACGAAGACACAAAGCCATCCGCTTCGAATTTCTCGACAGCGGCTCGAGGGGTGGCCTGCGTTCTTGGAAATCCAAACTCTCAACGGCCGATTGGGTCGCCCAAGGAACAGATCAGAGGTGGCGGAAGCAGACACCCATGCGGGCATGCGTCGAACAATGTGACGGTACCTTTGCAGATCTTCGTGTCAGCTCATTTACCAAATCATTCGTCTACGAACTTACGCCGGTACTGAAATGCACCGATACTCGGCCGTAAGCTGTGTCGTGGTGTGACTGAAGTCCGTCCTGCGTGAACTCGCCCCAGAAAAATTCTGAACGCAAATAGCCCTTCCCCCTTGACGATACGATTCCGCAAGAGCTTAATGCAAACGTTCTCAGAGAACGTTTGCTGAGAACGTTTCCAATGGATCTCCGCGTTCATTGGGTCGGGAGGAATGCCGTGTCAAAATTGAATGCAATGGCGCCGAGCCCGGCGTCGGGGGAGACTGTCGCCCTGCTGTCGGAGGGACTAACCAAGTCCTACGGCGCCACGGTGGCGCTGGAATCGGCTGACATTGCCCTGAAAGCGGGCGAGGTCCATGCGTTGCTTGGCGAAAATGGCGCAGGCAAATCGACCCTGGTCAAGATCATTACGGGCGCCGTTACCGCCAATCGCGGCCGGATGCTGCTGCATGGCACTCCCTTCGCGCCGACATCCATCAACGAAGCACGCAGCTTTGGCGTAGCGACGGCATTCCAGGAACTAAGCTTGATACCGAACCTGTCGGTCGCACAGAACTTGCTGTTGCCGCGACTTCCCAAGACGGCGGGAGGCCTGGTCTCGCATCGTGAAACGATCCGGCAGGCAACGGACGTTCTCGCGCAATACGAGCTTTCGCGCATCGATCCCTCTGCCGAAATGGCAAGCGTGCCGATGGCGGATCGCCAACGTCTGGAGATCGTGCGGGCGCTCAAGAATGCGGAACGTGTTCTGGTTCTCGACGAACCAACGGCCGCGCTGGCGGAAACTGGTTGGCTTTTTGGTGAAATCGCCAAGGTAACCGCCAAGGGTGTCGCGGTCCTCTATATATCGCATCGGCTCGCAGAGGTTCGTGAAATCTGCCAAAGCGCCACCGTGCTTCGAAACGGTCGCACAATTGCAACCGTTTCCCTCAAGGACGCAAGCGACGACAATATATTCGAGATGATGGTTGGCCGACCGGTGTCCCATCAACGACCGGCTCGGCGCTTGGCCACGGCCTTGAGGCCGGCTCCGAGAATCGATGTCGAGGATCTGTCTGGTTCCATGCTTGGCGGCGTTTCCTTCGGCATCGAGCCCGGGGAGATCGTCGGTGTCGCGGCGCTGGAGGGTCAGGGACAACGCTCGCTTTTCCGGATACTGTGCGGCCTGCAGTCGCCATCCAGCGGAACGATCCGCATCGATGGCAAGACACGGTCGTATTCGTCGCCACGCCAGGCGCTCAAAGCGGGATCGGGCATCGCCTATCTGCCTGAAGAGCGCAAGACCGAGGGCATCCTCGCGGGTCTGACGGCAGCAACGAACGTCGTTCTCCCCGTTCTACCGAGGCTTTCGGCGGCTGGTGTTATCGCCCGTGGCGCGGAGCCGAGGCTGGCGAAGGAGGAGGCCGCCAAGGTCGACATGAACGAGCGTTATCTCTCGTTTGCGATCGGCGATCTGTCGGGGGGCAATCAGCAGAAGGCCCTGATCGCGCGCACTTTTGCCAGTGGCGCGCAAACTCTGCTGCTTTTCGATCCCACACGCGGCGTGGATGTCGGCACGAAACAGTCGATCTACAGCGCGATCCGGGCCTTCGCGCAGGAGGGCGGCGCGGTCCTCTTCTACTCATCGGAACTGCCGGAGATCGTTCAGCTCGCTGACCGGTGTCTGGTTCTCTATCAGGGCAAGGTCGTCAAGACGTTTGAAGGCGATGCGATCGTTGAGCGCCAGATCGTTGCGGCGATGATCGGCCATGGCGAAGAGCCCCGGAGGGCAAGCAGATGAGCGGTTCGGTCTATTCCGGCAATCGCCGGCCGCTCGCGTCCTACATCAAGGGCTCGGTCCTGATCTGCATTCTGTACTTCCTGCTTTACGCAGCCTATGTCGCGCAGCAGCCCCGGGCGCTCAATGCCGGCGCGATCGCCAATCTCGTCAACAACACCGTCCCGCTTGCGCTGGCTGCGGGCGGACAGGCCTTTGTCGTCATCGTCAAGGGGTTCGATCTGTCGCTCGCCGGTGTCGTCTCGGTCACCAATGTGGTGATGGCGGTCTATCCGTTGGAGGGACCGGGCGGCGCCTTCGCATCCCTGATTATCTGCCTTGCCATCGGTGCTGTCGTGGGGGCGATAAATGGCTGGCTCGTCGCCTATCTGCGTATCCAGTCGATAGCGGCGACGCTTGCGACGATGATCGTCTGCAAGGGTGTGGCCCTCGTCATTCTCGACGCGCCAGGCGGGTCGGTGGCCGAATGGGTCAGCGATGAACTGACCGATCGTCTCTTCAATCTCCCGGTTTCGGGAATGATCCTCGCACTCGTCGTAGTCGTCTGGCTTCTCGTGCGCCGGACGGATCTCGGCATTTCCATGTATGCGATCGGGGCCGATGAGACCGCCGCGGCTCTGTCCGGCGTGAATGTCAGATGGGTGCGCTTCATGGCTTTCGTCAGCGCGGGAATGCTCTTCGGACTTGCAGGCTTTATGCTGAGCGCGCAGACGGCAACCGGAAGCCCGACCGCAGGTGACCCTCTGCTGATGCTGTCCTTTGCGGCGGTTGCGCTCGGTGGAACCTCGCTTTCGGGCGGCAAGGGCGGTCTTTTCGCTTCGATCGTCGGGGCGGCCACGCTCACGCTCCTTCAAAAGCTTCTGTTTTCGAGTGGCGTTTCATCCTTCTACACCGGGATCTTTCAAGGTGCCGTCCTCATCCTCGCGGTCGTCTTCAGCGGCCTGCTGTCACACTTCGCAATCGGGAGGAAGGCATGACGACGGCTCCCCAATCCAACGCCGATTTCGGCTCCGTCGCCGACAAGCGTGCGAGCAGCACAGTCAGCAGGGAAACGATCAGCGCGGTAACCGTGACGGTACTCTGCATCCTCATGCTTTTCGGCTCACGCTTCATCAGTCCCGGCCTTGGGTCCTGGGCGCAGGTGGAGACCGTCCTGGTACTCGGGTCCTTCCTCGTGGTTCTCTGCTTCGGGCAAGGCGTTGTCGTCTTGACCGGAGGTCTCGATCTTTCGCTTCCATCGCTGATCACGCTCGGAGGAATTTTATCGACCGGCCTGGTGGGCGATCACAACCCGGCGCAGCTGTTGCTCTTGCCTGTCGTGCTTCTGGCATGCGGTGCGGTCGGTCTCATGACGGGACTGGGCGTCGTCTTCCTGCGGGTGCCGCCGTTCATCATGAGCATGGCCGTTGCGATCATCGTCGCGTCCGCCGCGCTCGGAATCACCGAAGGCACGCCGCGCGGCGCCGCCCCGGAATCTCTTCAGGCGCTGATGAAGGGCGATCTGTTTGGCTTGAAGTGGTCGATCATCTTTCTGATCGGCTTCGTGATCTTCGGCTGGCTCGTGCAGAGCCGGACGGTCCTGGGGCGCTACATGTATGCGGTTGGAACCAACGTCGAAGCTGCCAGGATCGCTGGCGTCCCGGTCAATCTCGCCCGCATCCTTCCCTATGTGATCAGCGCCATCTGCTCGGGCTTTGTCGGAATGATGCTTGTTGGCTATTCCAACGGCGCAACACTTCGCATGGGTGACGACTACTTGCTGCCGTCGATTGCGGCGGTCGTCATTGGCGGATCGTCCATCCTCGGTGGTCGCGGAACGTTTCTCGGAACCGTCAGCGGAGCAATCCTGCTGACCACGCTTGGAACCATCATTTCAGCCATCGGCCTCAGCTTCGGCCTGAGGAGCATCATCGAAGGATTCATCATTCTCGTCGCCCTGCTTCTTCTACGCGACGAGATTTTCGAGCGGTTGCGCGCGATCCGCAGGACGTAACGCGTCAAGGGGAAGCCGCCCCAAATCCAATCATCAACGGAGGAGTGACACATGAAAAGCAAGTTTTCGCGTGGCGTTGCAACGGCCTTGGGCCTGCTGGCAGCAGCCGGCATGTGGACCGCTGACGCGCATGCGGCAGACAAGAAGCTCAAGATCTATCTGAGCCTGAGCTATTCGGGCAACGCCTGGCAGTCGGAAGCCGCCAATATCGTCAAGGCGCTCGCAGCCACGCCGCCCTACAATGACCAAGTCGAGTTGAAGGAGGTCATTTCCGGCACCGACCCGCAGGCGCAAATCTCCGCCTATGAAAGCATGATCGACGATGGGGCCGACGGCATCATCAGCTTCCCCATTTCCTCGACCGCGCTGAACCGCACGATCAAGCGCGGTTGCGACCAAGGCACGCTATTCTTCATGTACGACGCGACGGTGACCGAAAAGTGCGCCTATAACGTCAGCTACGTGACTGCCGGCTTCGGCGAAAATTCGGCGCAGGCACTGGTCAACGCGCTGGGCGGCAAGGGCAACATCTTCCTCAGCCGCGGCGTCCCGGGCAACTCGGTCGACAAGCGCCACACGGATGGCGCGATGAGTGTCTTCAACAAATATCCGGGTATCAAGGTCGTTGCCGAATATTATTCCTACTGGGACGACCGGACGACACAGCAGGAAACCGCCAAGGCTCTTGCCGCCCATCCCGAAGTTGACGGTATCTGGGCCCAGGCCGGTGAATACGGTGCGATCCAGGCTCTCCTCGACAAGGGCGGAAAGCTCGTCCCGGTCACCGGCGAAAACTCCAATGGCTTCCGCCTGGCGCTCGCCGATCCCGCTATGAAGGCGAAGGGGCTGACCGGTGTTTCGGCCGGCTCTCCGCCGGCGACGGCCGGCTATGCCTTCAAGGTGATGATGGAAGTCCTGCAGAAGAAGCGTGACCTGAAGCCGGAAAACATCGAATATCCGCTGCCGTGGGTACCGGCCGACAAGGTCAAGCTTTGCAAGGGCGACAAGTTCGAGGACGGTTGCAACGCTTTCCCGGCTGACAAGGTGCCGTCCTCCTTCGTCACGGAAGTTCTCAACCCAGAACTTCTGCCGGAACTGTCCATCCAGTCTGCGCTTAATGGGACGCCGACGCCAGGGGCCACGATCCAGCCGCTGCCGAAGGACATCAAGAAGGCACCGGATGCTCCCGGGATCAATTGCGACAAATGCGAGGCTCCAGCCGACCAGTACAAGCTCACCAAGATCGAAGCCACGGTGAACTAACAAAACCGATGATGCCGGTCTCAGGGTCGGCATCATCGCCCCCGACGGCCCGAACAACTGGATAAACCTGGAATTGAAAGTAGTGTGCGTGGAATCGATGGATCGTCCATCAGAATAAACCGCACGGAGATTGAAGTGAAAAGGCCCGAAAAACAGTCACTTACGAAGAAGCGCATTACCGTGAAGGACGTTGCCCGGGAACTGGGGATGTCAGTCTCGACGGTATCGCGCGCATTCTACCCGGACGCTGTTGTTGCGGACGCCACGCGAGAGGTCGTGCTCGAAAAGGCACGCTCCATGGGCTACAAGCCCAACCCCTATGCGCAAAGCCTGATCACCAAGCGGACGCGGATTGTTGGCGTTGTCGTTGCCGATCTCAGCAACCCGTTCTATCCGGAAGTTATGACGCGGCTCACGGCCGATCTGCAGCGCGAAGGGATGAACGTGATGCTGGTCGCCGCACGCGAAACGGGCGAAGTCGATGCGGCGGTCCATGTTCTCTTGTCCTATCAGCCCGATCTCGTGGTCATTGTTGCCGCGCCCATGTCGACCCACGCGATCGCCGAGTGCGAAAATGCCGGAAGCCCGTGTATCTTCTTCAATCGCCTGGCGGGGGCGGAAAGCCAGCATGGCGTGACGTGCGACAACGTGCTTGGCGGCGCCATGGTAGCGGATTATCTTGCTGATCTGGGGCATACCCGGCTTGCGTATGTTTCTGCCTTTCCCGATGCATCGACCAACGTTGAACGCGGACGTGGCTTCACCGATCGGGCGTTGGCCAGAGGATTGTCCGGTCCGATCGTCATCGAAGCCGGAAGCTTCACCTATGAGGCCGGATTTCAGGCCGCGCTCAACGCGCGAAAACTTGAAACCCTGCCCGATGCCGTTTTTTGTGCAAACGATATCGTCGGCATCGGTTTTGCGGACGGCCTCCGTTCGACGGGCCTGTCGATTCCCGCCGATCTCTCTGTCGTCGGCTTCGACGATGTCTCCATGGCCGCCTGGCCATCCCATTCATTGACCACCGTGCAACAGCCGATCGACCAGATGCTGGCGGTCACGGTCGATCTTGCGACGAAATTGTCTTCCTCGCCGCGTCTTCCGCCCCAGATCCATCGGATCGCGCCGGGAGCCCTCGTCGAGCGTCAGAGCACCAGAGCGCGGGGTTACGCATCATGACATCGCGTGGAAATGCGAAACAATTCGAGCGGTTGGCAATGCTGCACCGTCCCGATTGCTCCCTGCTTCAAGAAGGCACCGAACCGCCGGCCGATCCGCAAGCGGGGCTCGCCGGATTGATAAGCGACCATCTGGTGGACTATGCCGTCGAGGTTCGTCCCATTTACGAAGCGCTTCGCAGGGTCGTCGGCCAGATCGCCGGTCTCCTGATCCTGGCGCAGTTGACGCGGCGCGCCGAAGTGCTGGAATTGCCCGAACTTCTGGCCTGCCAAGCCCGGTGCGAGGAGGCAGAGGAGCGCCTTAGAGCACTGACCGAAAAACGCGGCGTTCCTGCAGCGCATGTGCGGGCGCTGGATACGTGCCACCGATTGTGCCGGGCGATTCTCGATTTCTTTCCGCAATGGCGACGCAGCATGGATCCAGATGGCGAATTTGCTCTGATGGAGGAACGCCTGCGGGCCGCATATCAGCATCTGTCGGCGAGCTCCTGGGACAAGGGCGGCCTTGCGATGATCGATTTCCGGAACGCCTGCTGTTCCTGCGAGACACAGATTTCCAAAAACTGACACGATACGGAGGAGTACGACATGGCGGACTATTCGATCTGGGTATGCGAATATTCATATGTGGCGAAATACCACAAAAGCGGCGTGATCTATGGCGCCCATAACCAGGGATATGTGAAGCTTCCCTATTGCTACGTCGTGATCAAGGGCAAAGGCCATACGATCATGGTCGATGTCGGCTACAACAACAAGGAATATGGCAAACATCTCGGCGACAAGTTCGCAGTCGAAAACTGGCGCTCGCCGAGGGATGTTCTGGCAAAGGTCGGAGTAAAACCCGAAGACGTCGATCATTGCTTCATCACACATTGCCACTTCGACCATTTCGGCAATGTCGAGGATTTTCCGAACGCAACATTCTACGTCCAGGAACGCGAGATCTCCAAATGGGTCTGGGCGATGTCGCTGCCTGATCGCATGCGCTGGATGATGACGGCGGTCGATCCGGGCGACATCGTGCGTGGCGTCGCGCTTGCAAGGGATCGGCGCCTTGTTACCGTTGACGGAGCACGCGAAAACGTCCTGCCGGGCATCGACCTGCATGTCGCGTATGACAGCCATACCTACGGCTCCATGTGGGTGAAAGTGCGAAACGATGGCAAGCCCAATTCCGATGACACCTGGGTGTTGGCGGGCGACCTGGTCTATGTGTTCGACAACCTGAAGGGTGCCGGCCCAGCCGTCGATCTCGACGACATCTATCTACCCGTTGGTTTGGCGGTCGGAAGCCAGACCAACCTCGTTCTTGCGACCGAGGAGATGCTCTCCCATGTCGACTATGAGGTGCGCCGCGTCATCCCCGTTCACGAGGAACGCCTTCGGGACGCATTTCCGTCCCATGTTGCCGAAGATGGCCTGCGCATCACCGAGATCTGCCTTGCCGATGGCGAGGAAACAAGGATCAAAGCCTGATGAGCGGCGGAAAGGTAGCAATCGTTGGTGCAGGGCTGGTCGGCTCGGCGTGGGCGTTGGTCTTCGCTCGCTCAGGCTTCGAGGTTTCGGTTTTCGATCCCTCCAAAGAGGTGTCGGATCGCGTTTTGGGCTGGATGGCTCAGGAGCTTTCGAGCCTGCATGATCTCGGACTTGCCGGCAATGTCGACGAGATATTGTCTCGCGTGACCCTTGCGAAAACGCTGGCCGAAGCTGTCGAAGACGCGATCTACGTTCAGGAATCCGTCTTCGAAACGGTCGAGGCCAAGATCGGGATTTCGATGGACATCGACGCGCTGCTGCCACCCGATGCCTGCGTCGGCTCGTCGTCATCGGGCATTCCGGCCTCCAAGTTCACCGAGGGGTGCCGCAATCGTGAACGCTTCCTGATCGCCCATCCCGTCAACCCGCCGCATCTGGTGCCGGTCGTCGAGCTCGTTCCCGCGCCGTGGACGATGCCCAAGGCGGTCGAAACGTGCAGGGCGCTGATGGCGGATATCGGTCAGGTTCCGGTCCAGCTGAAGCGGGAGGTCGACGGCTTCATCCTCAATCGCCTGCAGGGAGCGTTGCTGAACGAGGCATGGGCACTCTACGCAGAAGGCTATGCGGACCTCGCCGACATCGATGCAACCGTGTCGCAAGGACTGGGACTGCGCTGGTCCTTCATGGGGCCTTTCGAAACGATCGATCTCAATGCGCCAGGCGGCATTGCCGATTATGCCCGACGGCTAAGCCCTATGTACCACCAGATGGCGCTCTCCAGACGAGACCCGGCGCGCTGGAGTAACGAGACGGTCGCCGCCGCCGAGAAGGAACGGCGGCAGAGCCTCAAATCCGAGGACCTCGGCGAGCGTCGCCGCTGGCGCGACCATAAGCTCGCCCAGCTGAGTGCGTTCAAGACGCGTGTCTTCGGCAGCGCGAAGGAACCGTCGCAATCCTGATTATCCCCGCTGCGAAGGCGAGAACCTGCTTTCCTCGCAGCATTTTTTGCCATTCATAAGGAGTGACGCAATATGGCAATTCACCATCTGAAGACGGGCAAGCCGGCGACGGAGAGGTCCGAAGACGACGCAAAGGTGCGTGAGACCGTCGAAGCGATCCTCAAGGATATCGAAAAGCGCGGCGATGCGGCCGTTCGTGAAATGGCGGAGAAATTCGATCATTACACGCCGGCATCGTTCAAGCTTTCGCCGGGTGAAATTGAAGCCATCATGAGCCGGGTTTCCACCCGCGACATGGAGGATATCAAGTTCGCGCAAGCACAGGTCAGGAATTTCGCGCAGGCTCAGCGGGATTCGATGCTGGATATCGAAGTCGAACCGCTCCCGGGCGTCATCCTCGGCCATAAGAACATACCCGTGCAGTCGGTCGGCTGCTATATCCCGGGTGGCAAGTTCCCGATGGTCGCTTCCGCCCACATGTCGGTCGCAACCGCGTCGGTTGCCGGCGTTCCGCGCATCCTCGCCGCCACGCCTCCCTTCAAGGGCGAACCCAACCCGGCCGTGATAGCGGCCATTCATCTCGGCGGCGCGCACGAGATCTATGTCCTTGGGGGCATTCAGGCGATCGGCGCGATGGCGCTCGGCACCGAAACGATCAAGCCGGTCGACATGCTGGTCGGTCCTGGAAATGCCTTCGTCGCGGAAGCGAAACGCCAGCTCTACGGCCGCGTGGGCATCGATCTCTTTGCCGGCCCAACGGAGACGATGGTCATCGCGGACGATACGGTCGATTCCGAAATCTGTGCGACCGACCTGCTCGGCCAGGCCGAACACGGCTACAACTCTCCGGCGGTTCTTGTGACCAACAGCCGTAAGCTTGCCGAGGGCACCCTTGCCGAGATCGACAGGCTTTTGAAAATCCTGCCCACCGCTGATACGGCCTCGCGCAGCTGGGAAGATTACGGCGAGGTCATCCTCTGCGATACCCATGACGAGATGCTGGCGGTTGCGAACGATATCGCAAGCGAGCATGTGCAGGTCATGACCGATCGCGACGACTGGTATCTGGAAAATATGCATAGCTATGGCGCCCTGTTCCTGGGACCGCGTACCAACGTTGCCAATGGCGACAAGGTTATCGGTACGAACCACACGCTACCCACGAAGAAGGCCGGCCGCTACACCGGTGGCCTCTGGGTCGGCAAGTTTCTCAAGACCCACAGCTACCAGCGGGTGATCACGGATGAGGCAGCGGCGATGATCGGCGCCTATGGTTCGCGTCTGTGTATGCTCGAGGGCTTCGTCGGCCATGCCGAACAATGCAACGTGCGCGTCCGACGCTACGGTGGCCGCAACGTGCCCTACGGTCAGGCTGCCGAATAATGCACAAGGCTATCTTTCGACTGGATGGAAAGCGGGCTCTCGTTACGGGCGCCGGACGCGGCATCGGTCGGGCGGTTGCGATCGCGCTGGCGCAGGAGGGGGCATTCGTCACCTTCTGCGCTCGCAGCCGCAACGAGCTGGAGGAAGCGGTCTCCGAGGTGATCCGGGCCGGAGGGCAAGCCGACCTCTGCGTCGCCGACGTCACGGATATCACCGCTTTTGCAAAAGCTGTGGCGGGACATGCGCCCTATGATGTCTTCGTCAACAATGCGGGCATGAACCGGCCGAAGCCTATGGTCGATGTCACCGAGGACGACTTCGATGCGGTCATTGGTCTCAATCTGAGGGCGGCCTATTTTGCGGCACAGACGATGACCAGGACGATGCTCAAAGCCGGGATAGAGGGATCCATCATCAACATCTCGTCGCAGATGGGGCACGTCGGCGCTGCCAACCGGTCGCTCTACTGCGCCTCGAAATGGGCGTTGGAAGGTATGACAAAGGCGTTGGCCGTGGAGCTTGGTCCAAGGCGTATCCGCGTCAACACCATCTGTCCCACGTTCGTCGAGACACCGATGACGAAGCCATTTCTGGACAATCCGGCCTTCCGGGAAAGTGTGTTGTCGAAAATCAAGCTTGGACGTCTAGCCCAATTATCCGATGTCGTCGGTGCCGCCATTTTCCTTGCCTCCGAAGCTTCCTTGATGATGACCGGAAGCTCCATTCTACTGGATGGTGGTTGGACTGCGGATTAGATGGCTGACGCGTAGCTTATGCCAGACGCTGTTGATTTCGGCCACATCAGAACGCCAAGGACGAGAGGTCTTGCTTGCTCTTGAGAGCCCATATGTGGACGGCCCCAGCTCGCAAGATATTTTGCGATAATTGATCTGATCGCTTGCGTCCATATGTCCGGCCGGTGATGTCACGTTGTCTGTGGCTTAACGGTTCGCGGATAATGGGGCGGGACGAGCGAACCCACCGTCAGCTGTGAGAACCACCGCTTTCCGCCGCAGATCATCGCCCGCGCGGTCTGGCTCTACTTTCGGTTCCCTCCCGGTCCGCTCGCAGCGGCGTTGTGGAGTGCGATTGCTGGTCAAGGCTGCCCAGGCGATGTTCGTTCAAAGCCGCTCTGTGATCTTTTCTAACTTCAGGTATGAGCCGGCGAGTAGGGTTTCGGCGGGATTATCCAATCTGCTATGATGCCTCAGAGCGGTCCGAAGCAAATAAGCGGGTCGTCGGTTCACGATGGTCCTTGGATCCAGCGTCATGTGAAAGAGGGCGCTCATCGCGATAGTTGATGAGCGCTCGATCACTTGCTAAATCGGCGCAGCCGAAGGCCGAAGCCTCCTATGAGCGAACCGCTACGTCTACAATATTTCCCCTTCTAGAGGCGCGCCGCATCAGTTGCAGACGCGGACGCTTTCCACGTGATAGCCGTTGTCATATTGGTCTTGGACCGTTTGACGCTGATACCAGCAATGCGGCGAAGGCGTGTAATAGCGAGGGCCGCTGTTTTCGATAGCGGTACCGATAAGACCACCAACCAGGCCAGCGGCAATGCCCCCGGCAACCAGGCCGCCGTAATCACGGTGATGATGGTGGTGCCACTCAGGCGAAGGGCCGCCCCAGCCGCGATTATCATGCCAGGGCCGGCCATAGAATTCCTGCGCGCTGGCAGCGCCAGGGGTCAGTGACAGTGGTGTGACAACCGCAGCGAAGACGAGCGTTGAAAGAACAATTTTCCTGAACATTGCCGTGCTCCAGAAACCGGGTCGGATCAGCGCGCGATGCAAGGATCACTCCGGAATTGGTAACGATTATGGTCCTTGTCGCTGAATGCGGTCTGAACCAGCTCTTCAGGCTTCTGACAGGTTTGGCTGTTCGCAAATGGATGACCTGCGAGTCAAATCTTTTTGTGGGCCGTGAATAAAAACGCGCGAGGATCGTTCACTCCCTGAAACGACATGAAACTTCACTCCAAGGGAAAAGATGAGATGACGCGATATCATCAACACGGCCGCTCTAAGGTTGTGGCGACGCGCAGGAGGCAGATTCAGCGCCAGCGTGTGAAGGACTTGCTGGTCCCCACCGCGATCTATGGAACGATGGCGCTCGTTGCAGCCTTCATGTTCGGTTCGGCTTTCGGCGCCAGAGCAGCCGCGCTTGCCAATGGCATCGCGGCCGACGGCGCCAAGGTGGTCGCGACCGTACATGGTGAGGGTGCGCAGATCTATCAGTGCCGGGCAAATGACGCTGGCGAATTGCGCTGGCAGGTTCGCGAGCCCGTCGCGACGCTCATCTCCAATGATAAGACGGTCGGGCGCCATTTCGCCGGTCCGTCCTGGGAGTTGGCCGACGGCTCGCGGATCGAGGGAAAGGTGGCGGCACAGGCGCCGGGAGCAACGGAGAAGGACATTCCGGTTCTGCGGCTCGACGTCGTTGCACATGCCGGTGACGGGGTTCTTTCCAAGGTCGATACGGTTCAACGGCTCAACACCAGGGGCGGCGTCTTTGCTGGCGCGTGCCAGAGCGCCGGCAGTCTGCATGCCGAGCCATACAGCGCCGACTATGTGTTTCTCAGCCATTGACGAATTTCGGGGTCGGACCGTTGCTATCGCCTGAGATCTAGATAGCGCAGTCGCCGCCGCGTCAACCGCACTTGTCTCCGAAGACACAGTGTCGCGATCTGAGTGAGAGGCGCAGCGGATCTTGCGACGTTTGGAGTTCCACTATACGTCCCGGCATGCAAGTTGGCTTAACATGGCCCTGATCGAGATCGGCATCATGCGCCGACAATGTCTTGACCAGCGCATCGACAACTGCAACCGGCTTGAACGTGAGGTTCAGGTGTAAGTAGGCGTTGCGCAGTGACCCCGGTCGTCCCAACGAAAACAATCGTTTATCGTGCCGGTCGGCATCGGAACCCTATGCCGATTCACACCAAAGCGAACACCGCGTCGGCGACCGCGTCACCCCGGTGCGCCAGACAGTTTGCTCTTACTCATTTCGTCGGCTGAGACCGTGCCGTGAGTTTGTTCCCGTCCGGATAATAGATCGAACGTCATACGGATTTGTTACGCTCGCTTCGGTTGATCGCTTTCCGAGATAGTCAGCAACATCAATTCGAGCGAAACCGCAGAAAAACTGATGGGGGAAGGCGAACATAGAGGTGCCGAGACGCTCATCCCATCATTTTGGAGCAGGTGAAGCCTGAATCGGAATTGGCAAGAGCGGCAAAAAGGCCGTTTGGCAATGGTGTCAATCCGAGTTTGTGATCTGCGTTTAACTGCAGATTTGCGATATGACTCGACCATGCACCGGACAACGAAGCCGTCCCTTGCCGCGTGTACCAGTTGACCCGCGAAAGATCAGCCCAAATGGAACGGGGTCGTCAAAGCCGATCTGCGTAGGAGGTGATGCGGGCAAGAATCTCTTTCAGGGTGGGCCGGCCATGATAATAAAGCGCCGACGTCCGCTCATATGCGCGCTCGTAAAGGCCGAAAGTATCAGGGTCGGAAAGACTAAACGCGAGATTGCTGCTGATGGTCTGATTGTCAGCCTTCGGGAAGCGCCGTCCCTTGTGCGCGAGATACGCTTCCGTGCCGATGAAGGCTTGCACCGCCGGTTGGTCCAGCAGGCAATAGACGTCATAGTAATGCCGAAGGAAATTAACCGGGAACTGCCCGGTTTCCTGTTGCTTGCGATATTTAGTGGAGATGGTCTGGAGCTTTTCAACTAGTGTGTACCCAGGTTCATAGCAGGGAACGGCGAGCGCGCGATTATCGATCAGCTCGACGCGTGACGACGCGAAATCGTAGGCCCAGGAGCTGATGTCCTTGTCGATATTGGGCGCTACCGTATCGAAGCCTGCTTCGAGCAGCACCCCATCCTTGAGTTCCGACTTCGCGCCGATCGTCTCCGGGTAATAGAGGCGGATTCCGCCGCTGTGATAACTCCCGTTGTCGAATTCTGTATCGCGCTCGACGCTTTTGATACCGTCAATTGCAATAGTCTCGGCCAGCCAGTCATAGAACGCCTTGCGGCTTTCGCGATGTGCGGGCTTGTCGTGATTTGGACCGGTCTTGACACCCATCTCCCTAGGAGGCTCGATGCGGATATCTATATCTTCCGAGAAGCGGTTGATGATGCGGTAGCCTTTGGAGAGCGAGGTGCCCCCCTTCAGCTCGAACCGCATTTTCAGCCGCTGCAGGCCAAACAGGCAGTGCATGATCCAGTAGTCTTTTTCGACCAGCACCGGCTGCACCTCCATTTCCTCAGCGACGATGCGCAGGAGTGCCCCGAAATCCTTATGGTTATGCAGGAAATCAGCTGGCATGTGCGTCCGCTGCGAGGCCGTTGAAGAACTTTCGCGTGCGCACCATGCCGTATTCCTTGGCGGCACGGGTAAGGGCGGTGCGGTTGCTTTGTAGGGCGCGTTCCTTCACGCGGGCTAGCACTTGTTCGCGGTCTTCGGCCAGCTGGTCGAGATTGTTGACCAGATCGACCAGCAAAAATTCTTTGGTTAGGGTCTTCGGGAAGGCCGGTTTCTTGCGGAACTCGAATTCCCGACCACCCAGCGTGAAGTTGCCGTGGCGCTTATGGTTGTACACGACAGTCTTGTTATAAAGTTGCGTAGCGCCGACACCCAGGCTGTTATAGGCATTGGGGGAGGTGACGAGATAACGGTCATCCTTCAGGAAGGCCTCGACGAGAGCATCATCTTCGGCCGGCGCCTTGCCGAACGCCGTCTGCTTCGGCCGGTGATAGACGCCGGTCGATAGTTTGGTCAGGTACCCTTCCGCGAGCAGCTGCTGCAGGTGCCGGTCGACCGAGGACGACCATTGGGCAAGGTCCTCCCGACGGTAGACCTTGCCGGACCGCAGATGCTTTTTCAATTCCTGTAACTTCGTCATGAGATAGCTCCTGCGCTCACAATAGCGATATATGGGCGTGAATGCAATTTTTTCCAAACTTCATGCAACCTAAGGCGAATAATTATCACCTAATTCATTGAAATCATGACATGATAATATGGAAGAGTTTCCGCAAATTTCCGCTACTGGAACAACGAAAACCCCGGAACTGCCTTACCTCACCATATGAGCGCAGCTTGTCGGTAACGATGCGCTTTGGCGACAGGCCTTGCTTCTTCAGTAACCTGATCAACAACCGCTTGGCCGCCTTTGTATCACCGCGGAGCTGGACGATCTCATCGAGAACATAGCCGTCCTAGTCTACGGCTCGCCAAAGCCAGTGCTTCCGGCCACCGATGGAAATCACCACTTCGTCCAGATGCCAGCTGTCCTTTCGCGACGGCTTCTTTCTGCGCAGTTTCTTGGCATAGGCCGCGCCGAACTTTCGGCTCCATCGCCGGATCGTATCGTAGGAAACGATGATGCCGCGCTCCAGAAGCATTTCCTCCACCAGCCGCAGGCTCAGAGGAACCGGTAATAAAGCCACACGGCATGGGCAATGATCGGCGGTGGAAAACGATGGTTCTTGTAGCTGACGACCGACGGGTTCATCGCGCCGGCTTAGCCATCAACCGTTAAGCCACTAACGACGTGACATCACCTGTGTGATTGCTGAAAAGGTCGTGCGCGCGATTCTGCCCGATTTCTCCACGACTTAGGAATGGCCTCCAGCCAGTTCTCGGCGGTCAATCCGGGATAGGTGACAAAGTCCCGTAGGTTGTTCGTAACCAGAACCGTATTGAGCGCGATCGCATGGGAGGCGATCAATTTGTCCAGGTGGTCTCTTTTCCGCTCTCGTGTCGCCATGCGAACCGGCCCATAGGCGGGTGCTGCAAACGCGTCGAACGGTTCCACGGTGATCAATCTGGACAGCGCATCGAGATTGGCACGCTCCCGCTCCGGATCATCCGAAGCGGAAACACCATAGTCGAGTTCGGCGAAGGTAATGGCCGACATCACCACATCGCCCACATAACAACCGGCAAAGCGGCGAGCCACTTGTTCCGGTTGGTTCTTCATCAGGTAGATGCGTATATTCGTATCAAGCATGTAGCGCGGTATCAGATTTGATCCCGCTCGTCTTGTTCATGCTCTTCCCTGCCATCCTTCCGGAAGGTCGGCGAAAAGCGGGCAAAGACGTCCAGCACGCCGGCGAGCGATTGGCGAATGGTGCGGATGCGTATTTCGTCGCCCACCCGCTCGATTTCCAGCTCAACATCCGTCCGGTCAAAAGCGAGTTCAGCCGGGATGCGGACAGCCTGCGAATTGCCATTTTTGAAAGCTCTTGTGATCCGCATGACAGGCTCCCTGTTTGCACGCAGATGTACATCCGCCGTATGTATTTCAATATCCGTATTGGACAGATGCTGAGCTCATGCCATGCTGCGCTGCCTGCTGGCACTCGCCTTTTCGCCGGCCGGCAACCGCGGTCAATCCAGACAATATGCGGGGAAGGCGTCAAGCGAGCTTCGGCATATCCCCCTCACCTACAGGCTTCGTCTCCGTCCACGATCCGATCGCCAACCTCGTCCACATTCCTCCCCGCCACGACATTTCCGCCGGGCACCATCGCGAACTGCGCGCCGCCGCCATGAGAATGTGGGCTGAAACCGCTCGGATATAATCGGAAAGCCGAGAAGGAGCACCCGCTGTCGCCTGACGGACCCTAAGTTTACGGTGCCCGAAGGCCTTTTCCGCCGACGATATGGGCGCTGATCCAGGAGCCCACTCCAGCGGCAACCGCAGACAGAAAAGTGCCCCAGCAGAGATCGGCGATCGTGAGGATGGTCGACCAGTTCTTGAGGGTCGCCTGGTTCGTCAGGTCATAAGTTGCATAGGCCGTAAAACCGAGAACAGCGCCGAAGAGAACAGCCATGCGCCACGACCCCGACAAGAGGCCCGGCCTCACGGCAAGGAAGACGAGACCCGCTGCATAGACCAGATAGAAAGCGATGGCCGGCACCGGCCGAGCGTCCGATATCAACATGTCGCCCATGACGGGCCTATAGAGGCGATCCGCCATGCCGCTGAGCCAAATGGCGTCCACGCCGACCAACGTTGATAGTGTCGAGATATAGGCGACGACATAGGCTTTCACGGATACCTCGTATCGCGGCGTCAATTGATGCGCATCCATTCGACGCCCTTGCACAGCAGACCGGCAACCACACAGCCCTTCGTCGTCATCCGATCGCCATCGACCATGACTATGAGCTTATAGGTCAAGTCGCGCTGGGGATCGAAGACTGTCCCTGCATAAGTTCCTCTCGAAGCCGGCTTGATGGACATGACGAGCTTGTCACCCTCCTTTTCGCTCGGCGTTCCCGGCTTGATCCAGGTGTTGATGGCGCAGATATCCGAACCACAAGGGCCGATCCTGACTTTCGCGTTTCCGTCGCCACGCGCCCATTGCCCGTCGATGTCCGCGGCGGCGGCAGTTCCGACCATGCCAAGAGTGAAGGCGGCGATCATACAGATGCTCAATCTATTCATGCCACGTCTCCCTGTTTACCTGCCCAAATTGGTCATCATGCTCTAGCGTGTAGAGCCCGACATTGATGGTCCCCTCCTCGAAGCCGGCCTCGCAATAGCAGAGGTAGTAGTGCCACAGACGCTTGAACCGCTCGTCGAAACCAAGCGCACCAATAGCGGGCCAATTTGCCTGAAAGCGCGTCCTCCATTCTACTAATGTCCGGGCATAGGATCGTCCGAAATGCTCGGTTGCGGTGATCCTGAGCCCAACCGCCGCGGCGGATGCAGAAAGCGCGGCATCGGACGGCAAGAAACCTCCCGGGAAGATGTATTTCTGAATAAAATCGGTGGTGCTGCGATAGGTTGCAAAGCGCTTTTCTTCGATAGAGATGATCTGGAGAACGGCTCGCCCGCCGGGCTTCAAGCAGCGTTTCAGCGTCTCAAAGTAACCTGGCCAATAAGCCTCACCCACTGCCTCGAACATTTCGATCGAAACGATGCGATCGAATTGCCCGTGCAGGTCGCGATAATCCCGAAGGTCCAGATCGATCTGCCCTGACACCTCGGAAGCCTCGATGGCATGCCGTGCCCAGTCGAGCTGGGCGGGTGACAGGGTGATTCCCGTCACGATCGCATCCCATTTCTCGGCAAGGTGAAGCGCCAGGGCACCCCAACCGCAGCCAATTTCCAGCACGCTTTCTCCGCCAGACAGCTGGAGTTTTTCTGCGATTGTTTCGAGCTTCTTGCGCTGGGCTGCCTCGAGTGTCGGCGTCGTCTGATCGAAAATTGCGGAGGAATAGAGCATCGATGGATCGAGCCATTCCTTATAGAAGGCATTGCCGAGATCGTAGTGCGCTTCGATGTTGCGTCGGCTGCCACGTTTCGTATTGGCGTTCAGAAGATGCTTGGCGCGGTTCAATAGTCGCATCGGTAAGCCGCCCTCTATCGCGGGCGCCAGCGCCTCACTGTTCGTGGCGGCAAAGCGAATGACTGCGGTCAGATCGGAGGTGGTCCAGTCACCCTCGATGAAGCCTTCGGCAAAGCCGATGTCACCGGCAGCGATGACACGACGCAACATCCGCCAGCTCCTGATATCAATCGCGGCTTCGGGACCATGCTGCCGACCACGCTTTTCGATCATCTGACCGGACGGGAGCACAATTCGCAACCGACCGTAGCCAATACCACCGAATAGACGATCGATGACTTTTCCGGCCCAGCCGAGACGATCGGGAGCCTTCGACAGATCGAGGGGGGCGCGGGAAAATTCGTCAAGCGAGCTCATGCGACTAACCATTTCTTTCGAGAGATGTGCGGGGTGTTGCGGACGAGGGTACAACCGAGACGGGCGCTGCTGGTGGGCGTGGGCGCGTCCGCAACCGGATCCCCTTCATCCAGATTTTCAGCGCCTCCCAATAGATGCCTGCAACAACCTTGAGTGCGAGAAGCGGGATGGAGAGGAAGGCGTGCAACAATGCCTGGTCGGTCAGCTCGATCCGTCTGGCGAGGTGACGGGCCGTTAGAACGAGACCTTCCCTATCGAAGGTATCGATATGAACGGAGAGCGTATCGGCCGGAGCAAGCACCCGGAATTTGTAATGCAGATCCATATCCATGAAAGGCGATACGAAAAACGCTTTGTCGCAGCATTGGACGATCTCGGCTCCATCCATGTGCTCCACCGGGATCATGTAGGCGTGCCGTTCACCGAACGTGTTGTCGACCTCCCAGAGGATGGCTCGGACGCCGCCGTTCTGGCCGTAGCAAAAGAAAATGCTGAGCGGATTGAAGGCAAAGCCGAGAACGCGCGGCATGGTGACAAGGCGTATCGGGCCGCCGTCCGGTTCAAGGCCGCATTCCAACATTGAGCGCTCGACCTGGCTGCGCAGGTCTGGACCCGAACGATCACCGCGATCTCTCCGATGGAACGAGAAAAGATTGAAGCGATCGACCGAAAAGAGGTGAAGGCGCCGGTCGAGTTCACCAAGTTCGTCGAGATCGAGCAGAAGAGAAAAAATGCGATAGGCCAGACGATGATGTTTCGGCCGGTGGCGAACATGCGTGACATGCCCTGGGAAGAGACCTGACTGGAGGCGCTCGGTCATGCCATGACCTCGAGTTCTCCGGGGATGCCGAGGTTGCGGATCACCGGTTTGCGCACAATGCGGGCGCTTTCCTGCGCCACCTGCCAGGGCCTGCGCATTCCGCCGAGATCCTCAGCTACGGCCAGCCCGGCTTGTATGGCGTCTTCATGGAAGCCTGATCCGAAATAGGCGCCGCAGAACCAGGTATTGCTTACGCCTTGAAGCGACCAAATTTCCTGTTGTGCCCGATCGGTACCAAGGTCAAAGACGGGATGCTCGTAGACCTCACGTCGAACAACGGTTTCAGGGCGTGGTGCGCGTTGAGGATTGAGCGTGACGAAGGTCGGTGGCGCGCCACCCAAGGGCTGCAGCCGGTTCATCCAATAGGTGATCGATGGATGAACCGGTCCGAGGTCACGCGTGTCGGCAACGTAGTTCCAGCTCGACCATGCGGCCCTTCTTTTCGGCATCAGCGCCATATCGCTGTGGAGCACCGCCTCATTTCGGCAGTAGCGGAAAGCTCCGAGAATACGCCTTTCCTCGGCGCTCGCATCGGCCAGCATTCGCAACGCCTGATCCGCGTGGGTGGCGATGACGACATCGTCGAACATATGCCGGCCGTCATGCACGTCATTGATCTCGACATGGTCGGCCGCACGACGGATCGTCTTTATAGGCGTCGATAGCCGTATGTGATCGGAGAACCTGGCAGTCATCCGCGCCACATATTCGCGGCTGCCGCCGCGCACCGTGCGCCAGATTGGTCGATTCCACAGTTCAAGCAGACCGTGGTTGCAGCAAAACCTGATGAAATTGGCGGCGGGATAGGCGCCGACCTGTAGCGCCGGCGTCGACCAGATCGCCGCCGCCATCGGGTAGAGATGGTCATCGCGGAACGCCTGGCTATAGCCGCCGCGTGTCAGGTAGTCATCGAGAGAGAGGGAGCCCATACCACGTAGATCCCCCGGCGCCTGACGGTAGAACCGCAAGATGTCGCGCATCATTGACCAGAAGCGTCGACTGACGAGGTTGGATTTTTGCGCAAACAGCCCGAGGCTCGTGCCCCCGGAATATTCGAATGCGCCGTCATCCAGCGAGACCGCAAAGGACATGTCCGAGGGAGATGTCGGGACCTCAAGCACACGAAACAGCGCGCTGAGATTGGGATATGTGACCTCGTTATAGACAATGAAGCCTGTGTCGACCGAGATCGAGCGGCCGGCGCTTTCGAATTCAACGGTGTTGCTGTGTCCTCCCAGTCGATCGGCCGCTTCAAAAACCGTCACATCATGGTGGTTCGACAAAAGCCAGGCAGCGGAAAGCCCGGAGATGCCACTGCCGATCACGGCGATGTTCAGGCGCCGGCCGCCTGCATTGCGATCTCGATAAGCCATGCACGACCTCTCTTAGTGACGGCAACAAGCTGTCTTTCTCGTGAGCATGTACGGGCGGGCGGGACGACTAGTTTCAGGGAGCGGTCGTTTTTCGAGTTTTTATTGGAAAGCTTGAAACTACCTCGGAGCTTCCATCGTAAAGGTGTCGAGGCGCGCAGGAGGCATGCCCAAACACGAGCGGATGCATGGACCTGCCTTTTCTCATCATCATTGCGGCGTGGCTATCAGTGGCCATGGTTGGCGCCTGGGGCGTGCAGCGCGTGTCGGGCGCGAGCGGATGGATCGACACCATCTGGTCCTTCGCGGTCGGGTCTGGAGGAATTCTTTCGGTGCTTTTCGCCAGCGGTACGCCCGATCGCCGCGTTGCCGTCGGAATCCTCGTCGCGGCCTGGGCGCTTCGGCTCGGCGGCCACATCGGCCTACGCACCAGAGGCAGGGGAGAGGATCCACGCTATGCGAGACTGATGAAAGGATGGGGGAAAGATGCCGCCTGGCGGCTCCTTCTGTTCCTGCAGGTCCAGGCATTGGCGGCCTTTATTCTCGTGCTTGCTGTCCATCTCGCCGCAACGCCCGTCGCGAATTTTCCCCGCATTATCGACCTTGTCGCGATTTTCGTTGCTATCACAGGCTTGATTGGAGAAGCGATATCCGACGCCCAGCTCGGCCGCTTCCGAAAAACGCCAGAGGCAAAGACCGAGATCTGCGAGATCGGCTTCTGGCGTTATTCTCGCCACCCCAATTATTTCTTCGAATGGCTTTTCTGGTGCAGCTGGCCAGCCATGGCAATTTCCCCGTCGGGCTGGAGTTGGTTATCGCTTCTCGCTCCGGCCATGATGTACTGGCTGCTCGTTCACGTCTCCGGTCTTCCGCCGCTCGAAGAACACATGCTGCGTTCGCGCGGCGAAAAATTTCGCGCGCTGCAGGGCCGCGTCAACGCCTTCTTCCCTGGACCCCGTAAATCATCAACTCGTCATCAAGGACAGTAGCCATGAACATGCTGGCATTCGCCATCAACACTGCAGAGCGCGTGCCGCTGACCGACGCCATGACACTCGCCGGCATAGACTTCCTTTGCGGTCGCAGCAAACATCGATTGGCGACGACCCCGATGGAAACAGAGGCGGCTTTCGTGGACGCAATGTCCCGGTTTCCGATCGCCACTCACACGAGCGAGGCAAACCGGCAACATTACGAGGTGCCAGCCGCATTCTTTGCGCTGACACTCGGCGCCCGCCGCAAATACTCCTGCTGCCTTTATCCAACGGAAACGACGACGCTCGATCAGGCCGAGATCCATGCGCTCGCAGAAACGGTCAAGCACACGGCCATCGAAGATGGCATGAATATTCTCGAACTCGGCTGCGGCTGGGGGGCGCTTTCCCTTTATCTGGCGCAGCAGTTCCCGAATTCGCGCATCACCTCGGTCTCAAACTCGGCCTCGCAGCGGGCATATATACTGGATCTTGCAACCACACGCGGATTGACGAACCTGTCGGTTGTAACAGCCGATATGAACGATTTCTCGACCGGCGAGCGCTACGACCGCGTCGTCTCCGTTGAAATGTTCGAGCACATGGCGAACTGGCGTGGACTGCTCGAACATGTCCGAAGCTGGTTGAAGCCGGACGGCAGATTGTTCCTGCATGTCTTCACGCACAAGAACCGGTCTTATCGCTTCGATCATAATGATCCTGCCGACTGGATTGCCCATCATTTCTTCACCGGGGGCATCATGCCGGCCCACGACCTGCCGCATCGCTTCGCCGATCTTTTTCAGGTCGAGCAGGAATGGCGCTGGTCGGGCGCGCACTACCGCCGTACCGCACTCGATTGGCTTGAGAACTTCGATAGCGAGATCGACCGGATCAGACCGATTTTTGCCGAGGTCTACGGCAGGGATGCCACACTTTGGCAGCGTCGCTGGCGCTTGTTCTTTCTGGCGACAGCAGGCCTGTTCGGGCACGACGGCGGGGAAGTCTGGGGTATAGGGCATTATCTGATGGCGCCGATTTCCTGATGTCGGAGCCGTCTGACACGCTGGATCCGATCACCCGGGCGACCGTCACGATCGCCTGGGTGATCTTAGCCAACAAGCCGATCTATCCGCTCTACGTCTGGTATCTGGTCGGCAATGGGGTGATGGCTTCGCTTGGCACATTGGCGGCCGCGCCCTTCTTTCTGGCGATCCCCTACGTCGCCAGGCGTTCGGGTCCTGCGGCCCGGATCATGCTGCCCCTCATCGGCGCGTTCGATACGCTGTTTGAGACCAAGCTGTTCGGACAAGGCTCGGGAACGCAATTGTTTTTTGCCGCTTGCATCATGCTGGCAGCCGTCTCGTTTCATCCGGACGAGAAATGGTGGCAACGAGGCGCCGCGATCATCGTCTTCGCGACCTTTGCGCTGTCACGGGTTTATCTGGGTGCGCCGCTGCATGTCTGGAGCAACGACGATCTTGGCGTTCTTCTCAACTTGAACAGCTTTGCTTTGGCATGCCTGACGACCTTCATCGCGCTGCGCTTCGCCGGTCAGGACCGGCGATAGATCCTGCAAGGGTAGCGTTCTCGCGAGGATACGGTTTAGGAAACGAGGTACATGAATATGCGAAATATCTTCAACTATGGCGCTGCTGGAGTGCTTCTTCTCACGTCGCTCCTTGCGGCCACGAGTGCGCTTGCCGAGCCCAGGGTCGTCTCCGTTGGACAGCACCATTACCGCGGAACGTGGTTGGAAATCGCCAGGCATCCGATGTGGCTAACGAATGGCTGCGTTGCCGGCTATTCCACCTATAAGCGCGGCAAGGTGCCAGGCGAGATCGCCGTCGAGGACGGATGCCGGGTGGGAACGCCAAAGGGGCGCTTGAAGACCGTACAAGGTGTGGGCCGGATCGTCGATTTCGGGAAAACCAACGCGAAAATGCACGTCCAATACGCGTGGCTCATCAATTTCAACTACTGGGTCCTGTATGAGGCTCCAGACAAGTCATGGTTTATCAGCGCCGATCCCGACATGACCAATCTGTGGATCTATGCACGAGCTGTCCCGTCAAAAGCGAAGCTGAGGACGATGGTTCGCAAAGTCAGGCAGCTCGGCTACGACGTTCGCAAGCTCGAGTTCCCCGCCCAATAACGATGGGTCTCATCCATCCTTGACTACATCGCAGATTGGTCTGTTTGAAAAATCACCTGCTTCTTTAGTGGCGCACACTACGTCGACAATCAAGTTCCCGTGATCGCTGAAACTGTCACCGCCTGCGTCTCGTAGATCAGAGCACGCCAGGGAGAATAGTGAGATGGAATCGTTTATCAGGCTGAACGTGATGGACAACCAATATCGCGCATCGAGCATTCCTGCGGAATGGGGACTGCCGGTGGTCATCGAAGTCGGGGCCCATAGAAACCCCTTGAGTATTACGAGCGCGCTCGAGGCTGCATGCTGTCTCTTGGACGACTGGCCATTAGATGGGAGCGAGGCCATGGAAAACGCTCTGGAAGTTTGTTTTGCAGCCTGTAAAGGGCGCGCGCGGCCGGAGGAGGCACGCCTCGCTTTCCTGCAAGCGGTTAACGAGGCGGAGTTCCGCGTCAGGCCTCATTTCGGGGGACATTGATTTGGAAAACAGACCGAATAGGGTTAACCGGGGTTATCCGTCACATTGCTCGAGGTGGCGCGCGAGCACGGGCCGTTTACGGTCGCGGAGGCTGCCCGGATCACCGATGCACGCCGTCACACCATCAAGGATCATCCGAAGGGACTCGTGGATCAAGGGCACCTCATCCTGCACGGTGCCGGTCGCGGCGCCTGGTACGGGCTTTCCTGATGAATCGGATGTCAGGCCCATCCGAAAGGGTTCAGCTCCTGGAGGTATTTGAACTGGCGATCCCTTTTAACCACATGATAACAATGATTTATTGACCTTGCGCCCAAGCGATCTCGCCTTCGTCCGAAAATCATTCGTCTAGACGACCGGCCAAACGCTTCATAAGATCCATTCGTTCATGAAAAATCGCCACGATCAAGGCGGGCGAATCCTTTCGAAACAGGCAAAAGACGAAGTGATGTTCGCATCTCGCCATCCGTAACGCAGGGTGAAGCTCGCTCATATCCTTGAAAGGACCTTTGCCCTCGGCAAGGTTTGCGATACCTCGCTCCAAAGCTGAGACGTAGCGGCGTACCTGGGCGGCACTCCATTGAGCACGTGTGTAGCGGATTACCGAACGCAGATCCGATTCCGCCTCTGCGGTAAGAATGTAGGCCGT
The DNA here is from genome assembly GCF_008365395.1 of Neorhizobium sp. P12A. Taxonomy (NCBI): domain Bacteria; kingdom Pseudomonadati; phylum Pseudomonadota; class Alphaproteobacteria; order Hyphomicrobiales; family Rhizobiaceae; genus Neorhizobium; species Neorhizobium sp. P12A. The sequence continues at coordinate 129,749 of NZ_QOVX01000014.1, forward strand.
CAAGCACGGTCCTCGGCAATCTCCTCATCGAGGATCTCACCCACGGTTTTGGTCGACAGTTTTCCGGCGAGCCCGTCATTGATGCGCGTATTCATCAACGTCCTCAACTCCTCCCAAGCTCGTTCTCCATCTGCGTCACCGGGAAAGAGGCGCTCAAGTGCATACTGCTTGATTGTCTTGCCCTGCAAAGCAGCGAGTGCCTTTAGGCTTTGATGTTGCTGGTCCGTTATATCAATCGTCAATCGGCTCATCCAACTTGTTCCTAAACTGAGAAAACTCACATTACCACATATGTGGTTATGTGGCCACTGCCGCAATACTCCGACGTTCCCAGCGTCGCCCAGACATCTCCTATCTCGAAGAAGATGCCGACCCGCTGTCCGGCTCTCGTAACGAATCGAACCGTCTTCCCCTTGCACGCACATCGGAGTTGAAGTGATCTACCAGTGGAGGACCAATTTGCCGACTAACGTTCCCAGCAGTCCGCTCAGCAAGACCCCCAGCGTGTACCAGATTGCGATGAACGGCATGCCATTCTCGATACAGGCCAGCGAATATACCCATCCGCCAATAGCACCACCGCATGCGCCTGCGACGAAGCCAGCGATCCCGGGATCCATCGGAGCCGCGCGACGGAGAAACCACATATTGGCAACAAAGGCCGGAAGGCCGAAGGCGAGGATGAGGAATGGGCAGAATGACGCCGAATATCCGAATATCAGCCCCAGGTAGGATGTCACCGGAGACGTGCCTATCTGGGCGAGGGATAGCAGCAGCATGATCGAGAACGCCACGACCGACACCCGGACGAGCGCGACGATTGATCCTTCCGGTCGTGCAACGCGGTCGAGCGCAACGATGGTCACTGCCATCAGGCTCGCAGTATAGAGGAACTTCACCCAGAAGGCGGCGAGGGTGACGTGATGCAGGTGCGGACGAAAGGGCAATGATGTGAGCAATGCGACAACCGCACCCGTTATACCCAGAACGATGACACAGGCAAGCCGTAGCCGCAACGCTTGACGGCCTATCGGGGCAAGATCGCTCACCAGCGTCTCGATGAGTTCATCAATTTTCGTCATTGGCAAAGCCCAGTTTCCGTCCTAGCGCGCGCATTCCCCGGTGAATACTGACACGCACCATCGCTTCCGATTCCCCCGTCTCGATCGCCGCCTCTGCAGTGGTTTTTCCGACGATCTTGACCTGCCGCAGGAGGTCCCTCTGTTTGGCGGGCAATTGACCAAGAAGCCGATCGACGTCCAGATGCGCAAACAAGGCCTCTTCGCGAAATTCGGCGGCAATATCGTCTCCCAACACGATTTCGATGCCGCCTCTCCCCGTGGCTCGCAAATGGTCGATCAGCTTGTACTTCGCAATTCTGAAGAACCATGCGGTGAACGGCTTCTCCCGATCATAGGTAATCCGCCGGCTATGGAGTGCCAAAAGCACCTCCTGGACCAGATCCTCTCCATCTCGTTCGGCATTGGATCCGAGGCGCTTGCGGTAAAAGCCCAAAAGCAGATCCCTTAGGATGAAGAGCAAACGCCTGTAAGCTGCTTCATCGCCGTCGAGCGATAAAAGCATCAGACCCTTCAGAACCTGTTCCGATACCGGTTTAGTCATCCACTGACGATCATTCGCTGTTCGGCGTGACTTGTTACATACAGGGCGAGATTTTTTTCCCCATCTCCCGATCACATCCGCGTGACCTCTGTAACGGATACAGGCCGGTGCCGAATGATGTAACGGATTGCAGGTCGACCGGTGGCGCCGATGAGGCGCCTATCCCAAGGACCTGCCTTCCAGTGCGATCCCCACACACGCTGTGCCCTTGGCCAGTTGGGAACTATGCATCAGGAGAATGAAAGATGGAGAAAAGAATGTCGCTATCAAACCTGAAAACCGCAGGAGTCGCCCTGGCGCTCAGCGCTCTGGCCACGGTGTCCGCGCATGCCGCCGACAAGGCTCGTGTCCGCGGTATCGTCGAAAGTCTCAGCGGCGATACACTGATGGTCAAGTCGCGCGAAGGCAAGGACGTGACGATTGCGTTGAAGTCCGGATGGGCCGTCAACGGCATCGTCAAAGCCTCCGTCACGGATATCAAGCCCGGCGACTTCGTCGGTATTGCGTCCGTGCCCACCGATTCCGGTGTCAATGGTGCGCTTGAAGTTCTCATCTTCCCGGCCGCAATGAAGGGCACCGGCGAGGGCGATTACGGCTGGGATTTGAAGCCGAAAAGCTCGATGACCAATGCGACGGTTGCGAGCGCGGTCACGTCGGTCAACGGCCCGACCCTGACGCTCACCTACAAGGGCGGCGAGAAGAAGATTTCGATCCCACCGGGAACGCCGGTCGTCACCCTCGGCAACGCGACCAAGGACGACATCAAGACGGGTGCGGGCGTCATCATCAACGGCACGACGACCGGCGACAACATGGTCGAAACCGATAGGGTTCTGGTCGGCATAGACGGTGTAATTCCGCCGATGTGAGGCAGATGCAATCAAGAGATCTTGATGCGCCCGGTTGCCAATTGCATCCGGGCAATCATCGCCCGTAGCGATAGAGTTGAATTCCATACTGGATCCATCCCAATTGCCGTTTCGCGATGACCCACGATTGATTCGAAATGACTAAATAGTTCATAAGCTTGTTTCTGCGGAACAGGGTCACCGTCAGGCAGAAAGAAGGGTCAAATAAAGACGGGATTCACCAGTTTGAAATGTATCGCCTCCTCCCTCTTGTTCGCTGGCCGCTTTCGCATCCAATGTTCTCAATTCTAATGCCAGAGCCTGGCACAGCGATCGCAATTGCCGCATCCGGGCCAAGATCAACAGCGTGCCATTCCGAGAACTTCATGCGTAACGAGATCGCCCGATGAAACAGACCTTCAATCCGCCCTCAGTTCGCCGTCCGTTCGGCAATTACAATCATGGCCTCCTCGTGCCACCCGGCGCCAGCTTGCTGGTAACGTCGGGCCAGCTCGGCATCGATCTCGAGGATGCGGTGCCGGCGGATGTGACGGCTCAGGCGGAACTTTGTTTCGAGGCAATCAAGGCGATTCTCGCCGAAGCCGACATGAGCTTCGCCGACGTCATCCGGATTTTCGGCTTTGTCACCCGCCGCGAGGATTTCCCGGCCTATATGGCCGTCAGGGATCGTTACACGCTCGATCCGAAGCCGGTTTCGACACTCATCGTCGTCGGCGGTTTCACGCGCGCGGAGTTTCTTGTCGAGGTGGAAGTCACCGCAGCCAAGGTGTTCTGAGCTATCAAGTCGCGGGTCAGAAGCGTTCCATCTGGCTTTTGACCCGGGCGAGAAAGCGCTTGCGTGTCTCTTCGGTCGAACGGTTCATGTCGTAGTGGGCGAGAAAAGTCACGGGCGCGAACGGCTTGATCTGAGCGCGAATAACGCGCTTGACGATCTTCTTCGGTGGATTGCCGGCGACAAAGGCGCGGAAGGGATCGGCGCCGTAGGTCAGTACCGCGGCGACCTTGCGAATATGCTGCAGCTTCGACTTCACCTTACCGTTTACCAACTCGAACGTGACCCCCGGTAGCCAAACGCGATCGAAATAACCTTTCAGGATGGCCGGAAAGCCGAAATTCCAGACCGGCGTGCAGATGACGAGTGCCTCGGCTCTCTGCAGTCGCTCCACATGGGGCTTCACCAGTTCGGTATTGTCCGGGTAGTCGTGGTAGATCAGCCGATCGTGGCGCGAAAGGACAGGATCGAAGCCCTCCGCGTAGAGATTACAGACATCCACTTCATGACCAGCCTGTCTAAGGCTTTCAATCGTCTGCCTGTGCAACGCGGCTCCGTAGCTTTCCTCGACCGGATGCGAGTGGAGAACCAGAACCCTCATGAAGCCTCCATGAGTGCAGCAAGGCCCGGGAAAAGATAGTTCCTGCCGGCGCTGAAGTCGAAATTCGGATTGTCCCAGGCGATCATCTTGCCCGGATTGAGCAAGCCCTTGGGGTCGGTCTCCTTCTTGAAAGCGAGCTGGACCTTGTCCGTCTGCTTCATGCCGCCTTCTTCCAGCGTATAGCGGTGCGGATTGAAAATCGCGCAGCCATTGTCCTGATGGATCTTGATGATTTCCTCAAGCCGCTCCTCGGTCGTATAGCGTACGAGCGGCAGGCCCGAGCATTGGATCTGACCGTCGAATTTGATGAACTCGAGATGGCCAGGCACCTCATCACCAAAGATTTCCACCATCTTTGCGACCTTTGCCACATGGTCAGGACCGGGATATTGAACCTGCAGATAGGTGACGCCAGGGTCGATCTTCAGCGCACGCAGGGTTGTATGGTTCCAGGCGAGCTCATAAGCGTGCGGGATTCCCTTCATGCTCTCGACCTTGTCTGAACGGAAGGTGATCTCGCCTTTCTGCTGCCGGGTGAAGGCCAGGAACGGCTCCATGGAATGTGGCGCGATCATCAGCGCGACGATCGACTGTCCCTCGCGGATATAGGGTTTGTGGCGGGTAAAATAGTCGTAGGGGATGGGTGCTGCGATGGGCGCGATCTCCTTGACGAGAATGCCGTTGCACTTGGCGAGCCCGTCGGAGAAACGCACGGCATCCATGAAGTCGTCATAGCCGACGAGCACGTCCACCCAGTCATAGGCCGGTGCGAGCGGCATCTCGACCTCGACGATGATGCCGTTGGTGCCATAGGCATGGCTGACCTTGGTCAGATCCCAGCCGGTGAGGTCGAGCACGCGCGGCTCTGCCTCCATGGTGACGACGCGCAGGCGCAGGATGTTGCCGAGGTCGCGGAGCCCGCCCCAGGTGATCGAACCGACGCCGCCCGAGCCGCCGGCGATGAAACCGCCGATCGTCGCCGTCTGCGCCGTCGAGGGGTGGAAGCGCAGCTCCTGACCGGAATGCGCCTTGGTCTGCTTGTCGAGTTCGGCAATGACGATGCCGGGTTCGCAGATGACGCGGCCGGGATGGATTTCCTTCACCTTGTTCATGGCTGCAAGGTTGAGCACGATGCCACCGGAAAGCGGCATGGCCTGACCGTAGTTGCCGGTTCCGGCGCCGCGCGGCGTGACGGGCACGTCGTGAGCATAGGCAACCTTCAGCGTCTCTATCACCTCCTCCAGAGTCTTCGGGGTGACGACGAGATCGGCGGTGACATTGTCGAGCTGGCGCTTCAATACAGGGGAATACCAATAGAAATCGCGGCTCTTCTGGCGCACCAGCGCCGGATTGTCCTCAACCGCGATACCGTCGAGTTCCTTCTTGATCTGCTGATAATCAGGCATTTGTGCCTCCAAAGATGCTGTCGAGTTCGCGATAGTCCGGCAGGCTCCGATCGATGACTTTACCCTTGCGCAAGACGATGCGGTCGGACTGCGGCCGGGAGAGGAATTCACTCCAGCGCCGCGCGCTGAAGAGCACGAGATCTGCCGGGCGGCCGGCGGCAATGCGGCCGATGTCCGTCCGGCCAAGTATCGAAGCTGGTGTGGTGGTGATGACGCGTGCGGCAGTGTCGATCGGATGATCGAGATGCAGGATGCGTACCGCCTCGCGGAAGACTTCGACCGGGTCGAGGTCGCCATAGGCGTAAAAGGGATCGCGCGTGTTGTCGGACGAGACGGCAGTCGGTACGCCGGCGGCGGCAAGCTCGTGGAACAGCGTCACGCCCCGCCAGCGAGGCGTGCGGCCAGGATGCCGATCCTGCAGATACATGTTGCACATGGGCAGCGACACGATCGAAAGCCCGGCCTTGGCGACGAGCTCGATGGTCTCCATCGCGACCTCCGGCTCCTGCTGGGCGAGCGAGCAGCAATGGCCAACCGTCACCCTGCCCTCGAAGCGGTTGCGCAGAACCGCTTCGGCGATCGACTTCAGCGTCAGCACCTCCCGGTCGGCTGTTTCGTCGACATGCAGATCGATGTCCAGCCCGTTGTCGGACGCGGCGCGCATCAGCTGATCAAGCTGGCCGTCGAGGGCGGGCGTTTTCTGCGTCAGTCCGCCCAGCAGTCCGCCGGCATTACGGACGACGGAGACCAGATCCGCGAAATAGGCTTCGTCGGCCATGGCGTCGAGCGGGAAGAGGCAGGCCGCCTGCAGCGCGACGCGATCCTTCCAGTCCTCGCGAACCTCCTTGAATACTTCGAACGAAATGCGGTGTTGGGGCGCCAACGAGTCGAGGTGGGTGCGGATCAGGCTGGCGCCATGGGCATAGGCCGATCGCAGTGAGAATTCCATACGGGCGCGAACATCCGCCGCCGACCAGTTCGTCTCGCGGTCGGCTTTGACAGCCTCCAGCGCGCCTGGAAAACTGCCGTCGGGGTTGGCATGGCGCTCCCAGATATGACCCTTGTCGAGATGAGTATGCATATCCACAAAGGTCGGCCAGACCATGCCGTCTTTCATGTCTGCTCGCGCCAACTCGACCGGTGCCGATCCTGGCGGCAGGATATCGCGGATCAGTCCGTCGGCAATGACGATATCCGCTTTTAACAGGCCCTCCTTTGTCGGTGCTGCGTAGCCGCTGAGGGTGATGGCCGGAATGGTGGCGTTGCTGAGCACAAATCGCGCAGCGTTCGGCGGGGACATGAAGGGATAGGTCATCAGTTTTCCCGCTTGAGGCTGCTCTCGTGCCAGCGATGCAGGCTGAGCCACGAGATGAAGGAGGTGAGCGCAAAGATGGCGACGCCGAGCAGCGAGAGCAGAAGCAGGGCGGCAAACAGGCGCGGTATGTTCAGCCGGTACTGCGCCTCGAGCAGGCGAAAGGCGAGACCTGAGCCGGCGCCCGCCGAGCCCGCCGCAAACTCTGCGACGACAGCCGCGATCAACGCCAGGCCGCCGCCAATCCTAAGACCAGTCATGAAATAGGGCTGGGCGGCCGGCAACTTGAGATAAAGCAGGGTCTGCCAGCGTGACGCACCGTAGAGTTCGAAGAGGTTGAGCAGATTGTGATCGACGCTCTTCATGCCCTGCACCATGTTCGACAGGATCGGGAAGAAGGCGACGAGGAAGGCGCAGACCAATAGAGCGACCTGCGTCGACGGCGCGTAGATCAGAATCAGCGGCGAGATGGCGACGATCGGTGTTACCTGCAGGATGACCGCGATCGGATAGAAGGCGATTTCAATCCAGCGCGACTGGACGAGGAAGATCGCAAACCCCACGCCACCGACCAGCGCCAGCATCAGCGCCATGAAGGTGATCTTGGTGGTGACCCAGAGCGCGGGTGCCAGAATGCCCCAATCCTTGAACAGCGATGTGGCGACCGCCGCTGGTCCCGGCAGAATATAGGGCGGTACGCCCGAAATGATCACAGCGAGATACCAGATCAGAATCAGGACGGCGATGACCAGGATCGGGACGGCGATGCGCAATGCCGTCTCGGCATTTCGGCTACGTGCCTTGGGAAGGACCGAGGCGTTACCCACGCTCATCAATGCTCCTCCCCACCCATGGCTTCGATCAGCGAATTGGAAACCTTCTCGCAGGCCTGCCGATATTCCTCGGAGGTACGATAATGGCTGTCGCGTTTGTGGCTGGTCACCAGCGGGAAATCTGCGTGCACCCGCCCGGGACGTGCCTTCATGACGACGATACGGTTGGAGAGGTAGGCGGATTCGAATACGGAATGGGTGACGAAAATCACGGTGATGCCCGTTTCCTTCCAGAGCTTCAGTACGTCGTCATTGAGCTTCTGCCGGGTGATCTCATCGAGGGCAGCGAAGGGCTCGTCCATCAAAAGTAGTTTCGGCTTGGTCACGAGCGCTCGCGCGATCGACACGCGCATTTTCATACCGCCAGAAAGCTCGCGGGGATAGGCGTTGGCGAAATCCCGCAGGCCGACGGTCGCAAGCGCTTCCATGATTGCCGGCTTTGCCGCGCTTTTGGAGATGCGACGCAGGCGCAGTGGCAGGTAGACATTGTCGAAGACGGTCTTCCAGGGCAAAAGCGTCGGCTCCTGGAAGACGAAGCTGATATCGCCTTCCGGCAGGCCACGGGCATTGATGCGTGAGCTTGGCCAGTCGATGCGCCCGCTAGAGGTATCACCAAGCCCGGCGATGATGCGCAACGCCGTCGACTTGCCGCAGCCCGATGGGCCGAGCAGGCTGATGAATTCGCCGTTCTCAACCGTCAGCGACATTCCCGACAATGCCAGCGTGCCGCTGGAAAACATCTTCGACACCTGCTCCATGACGACGAGGGGGCGTCTGCGAAGGTCGACCGGGGTTGGGGACACAGTGGGTTGGGTTGAGATCATCAAGCATCTTTTCGGTTGCTGTTTAAGGAGCGGTCGTCCCGGCCGCTGCTAATGCCGCCCCTCGCCCTAGCCCCCTTCCCCGAGGGAAGCGGGGAAGATGTCGCTCCCGCTTCGCCTGTCGCACCAGGCGCCAATGGAGCAGATGGGTGCAGCTTTTGCCGTCTCCCCAGCTAGGCGAAGGAGATCTCCTTACTTCTTCAAGGTCATCCCCACACCCTTGCAGACAAACTGCGTGTCAAAGGCCTTCTTGTAATCGGTATCAGGCTGGAAGACCTTGATCTGCACCATCTGCTCAAAGAACTTCTTGTAATGGTCGTCCGTTATGCAGCCGATGCCTTTGGAGAGCGCGTCGCCGGAATCGGCGATGCCGTATTCCTTCATCTTGGCGATGGAATAGGCGATCTGGCCGTCGGTCATGTCAGGATTGTCCTTCTTGATCAGATCGTTGGCCGCTTTGTTGTCGCCGTAGAGATAGTTGTACCAGCCCTCGATCGAGGCGTTGACGAAGCGCTGCACGAGATCGGGCTTGTTGGCGACGGTCGAGACCTGGGCGGTGATCATCGTCGAATAGGCGAGATAGCCGTTGTCGGCGAGCAGGAAGACCTTTGGCTCCCAGCCGGTTTGCTTCTGGATCTCGTAGGGCTCCGAGGTCAGATAGCCCTGCTGGGCGGAATTCTTGTCGGCGATGAAGGGCGCGGAGGAGAAGTTGTACGGCTTGTACTGCTCGTCCTTGAAGCCGGAATAGTTCGCCTTCATCCATTGGAAGAAGTCGACATAGCCATCCTTGCTCAGGAAGATCGTAGGCACCTTGGCGAGATCCTCGAATTTGTCGACGCCGGCATCAGGATGGGCGATCAGCACCTGCGGGTTCTTCTGGAAGATCGCCGCGACATCGACGACCGGGATGCCCTGCTCGACGGCGGCAAGCTCTTCCTGCGGGCCGCCCATATAGAAGTCGATCTTGCCGGACACCAGGAGCGCGCTGTTGGCCGCGTTCGGCCCACCCTGCACGATGGTCACGTCGAGGCCGTATTTCTTGTAGGTGCCATCGGCGACAGCCTGGTAAAAGCCGCCATGTTCGGCCTCTGCCAGCCAGTTCGTGCCGTAGGTCACCTTGTCGAGCGCAGCGGCCGGCTGGGCAGCGGCGGTGGCCGCTATCATCCCGGCTGCGGCAAGAAATGCTTTGAACTTCAATGCATCGAACATGGCAGGCCGTTCCCTCTGGCGCTCTCGGATGCCGCCATCGACACCCCTTTGGCCGCATTTGAGCGGTTGCCTTGCGCTTTGAAAAGCAGCAAAATTCGTGCGCAGTGATGCCTTTTTGGCATCTCGCGCCCGGCCTGTGCCTATTTTGTGCGGCCCGGCTAAGATTTGAGCAACGGGGAACGGCATGCTGCACTCACGCAGGCTTTTGTACATCAACGAGATCGCGCGCTCGGGCTCGATCCGCAAGGCGGCATCCCGCCTCAACGTCGCCTCCTCGGCGATCAACCGGCAGATCCTGGCGCTGGAAGAAGAGATGGGCGCACCGCTTTTCGAGCGCCTGCCACGTGGCTTGAGGCTGACGGCCGCCGGCGAACTCTGCATAGAGCACATCCGCGAGGTGCTGAAAAATTACGAGCGGCTGGAAGGCCGTATCCGTAGCCTGAAGATGCAGCAGGCCGGCAAGGTGCGCATCGTCACGACGGTTGGCCTTGCCTCAGGCCCCTTGCCTGAAATCATCGCACGGTTTCTGTCGGAACATCCGCGCGTCTTCATCCAGCTGCGCAACGATGCAGGCTCGACGACGGTGGCGCCCGTGCTCTCGGGCGAAGTCGATATCGGCTTGGGCTTTAACATTCCGGCGACGCCGGGCATTCGCACGCTTGGCACCTTCGACATTCCGATCGGCGTCGTGCTGCCGCCTGGCCATCCCCTGATCAGGCCGGGACCGATCAATCTCGCCGATGTCGTCGAGGAGAAGCTGGTTCTCGCCCAGCCCGGCACCAGCCTTCGTGAGGTCATCAACCTCGCCTTCTCGCGGTTGCCGGTTCCCGTCGAGCCTGTGCTTGAGACCAATGCTTCGGAGATGCTGAAGCAGCTCGTCAAATGCGGTACCGGGCTGACGCTACTCAACCCGCTCGACGTCATTACCGAATGCCGCCGCGGCGAACTTGTCTTCCGACCGATCGCGGAGCCGCATGCACGCCATCAGCCGATGAAGCTCTTTGCCCGTGCCCGCGCGCCGCTTGATGCAGCTACCAGCCTCTTCGTGGAGTATCTGCTCGCTGAATTACTCGGCCTTGTCCAGGAACTCGAAGCCAAGGGGCACATCCAGCCGGCCGCCGAGCGGCCTCGTGTCGAGGGCTATTTGACGTAGAGATTGGAGAGCGGATAGCGCTTCAGATCCTGCAGAAGCTCTACGAAGCCGGCGACCTGATGGCGGCAAATCAGCCCGCCCTTTTCCGCCGTGCCGGCCGAGGCATCGCCAACCACGCCGTTCGGATTGAGATCGTGGGCGATCCAGGCGAGTGAGTGCGGCGGCAGAGGCTGCAGGAAGCGCGATTGCTGTTTCATCCACTCCGCTTTCGAGGCGAAATTCTGCGCTTTCTCCATCCGCACCAGCTCGGGACGAAAAGCCAGCATCAGGGATGTCTCCACTTCGCCGCCATGGATGCCATATTGGCTCTCGTGCGAGCTGATCAACCCATCCGGCGTGCCGAAGCGGCTCCATTGCGTGCCGACGACGGCCATCTGGTAGCGTACGCGCAGTTCGCGGGCGACGATGCTCATGATGTCGACATTGCCGCCATGTGAATTGACGATCACCATCTTCCGGACGCCCGCCTCGGCCACCTTCTCGCCGATTGCCGTCCAGACCCGGATCAGCAATTCGGCACTCAGCGAAAGCGTGCCCGGACCATAGACATGCTCATTTGCTTTGCCGATTTCCTGGGTCGGCAGGACGAGAATGTCGAGATCGTCCGGGCGCTGCCGTTTCAGCTCCGACAACATGCCGTTGGCAATGGTCACATCGGTCGCGATCGGCAGATGCGGCCCGTGCTGTTCGGTCGAAGCGATCGGCAGGATGGCGATGGTGGTATCGGGCGAGAGGATAGTGAAATCGTGGGTATTCAACTCGTTCCAGTAAAATGGCGTCGCCATGGCCTTGTCCCTCTCGGTCTGTTCAAGACATGGATACGGCAAGGATGATCCGTGCGAAAAGCATCAATTTGTGCCCGTGCCGCTGCCTTTTTGCGTACATATTAAAGAACGCGTCGAGATGGAAAAATAACCTGCCAGCATCGTCTGCGGTGCCGGCTGCCTGGTTCGGATGAGCCCCAGGTGATCGCCTAGAATTGCGATCCTTTCAGATTTTGGGGCGGTCTGCCAAAGACGTTCTTGATGGGTTCGCAAAAGTCAATGATATCCGAGCTGATTCGTTTCGAGCCAAGTTCAAGAACAGTTCTTACTGCCATACGAAACAAGGAATATTGGCCGAAGCTGTCCAATTGACCTGCCATCGCCACCAGATTTGCTGCCACTTTACCGCGCAGGCTGGGCCTGCCTCTATGCGATAATGACGTTGACAAAACCCACCCCGGATTTAGGTTTCGGGCGCGTCGAGCGGCGCTCGAAGGCAACGCACGCAGATTCCAGGAGAAAAGCCCATGACCATTGCGACTAAAACGGGCCGTTTCGAGCTCGGCGATCTTCCGCTGCAGTCCGGCGAAGTGCTACCCGGCGCGAACCTCAGTTGGAAGACCTATGGCACACTGGCGCGCTGCCGCGACAACGTCGTCGTCTTTCCCACC
>NZ_QOVX01000015.1:0-125361 GCF_008365395.1 Neorhizobium sp. P12A
CACATAGCGCCAATGCGGCAGCATATCGAGGATCATGCCGCCGCCGTCTGCTTTCCGGTAATTCCACGACGGCCGCTGCGCCTTGACGCCCCAGTCGCCCTCGAACACCCAATAGCCGAACTCACCGCGAACGGAGAGGATCTTGCCGAAGAAGCCGCTGTCGCGGAGGAGCGCGATCTTGCGCAAGCCGGGGAGGTAGAGCTTGTCCTGGACGACGCCGTTCTTGACGCCGCGACGTTCCGCGAGGCTTGCGATGGATAGCGCCTCTTCCAGGGTCTCGGAGATCGGCTTTTCGCAATAGACGTGCTTTCCGGCCTCGATCGCCTTGGTCAAAAGGCCGATGCGCATCTGCGTTGAGCCGGCATCGAAGAAAATCGTGTCGTTGGGATTGGCAAGGGCGGCATCGAGATCGGTCGTCGTGCGGGTAACGCCGTGCTTACGGGCAATCTCCCCGATCTTGTCGGCATTGCGCCCGACCAGGATCGGATCGGGCATCAGCCGGTCACCGTTCGACAGCAGCAGGCCGCCCTGATCGCGGATTGCCAGAATGGAGCGAACCAGATGCTGGTTGTATCCCATGCGCCCGGTGATGCCGTGCATGATGATGCCGAGCGATTTTGCCACCATGATTATTCCTCCCAATAAATAACCAGATAGTTACATAACTGACATGCGTCATGAACCCTGTCAACCAGCTTCATCAATCGAAGGGAGGCTTGCCGGGATAGTCAGATCGGGTGGAGGGCGACAGCCGATCAAGGCCGGAGATAGGCGAAGATGACCTCGACGATATGCTCGCCCCAGGCTTCGATCTCGGCCTTGTCGGACAGGTTTCGACGAAAAATTGTCGAGAGAGTCCAGCGGTTTGTCAGAAAGAACGAGCCGAGCGCGGCGATCGTCATATAGATCTTGACCGGATCGCAGCCGGGCCGGAAATCACCGCCGGCTGCCCCACGATCGAGCAGCCCGGATATCTCGGCGACCAACGGCGAATGCAGCTCGAAAATCCGCGCGGAGCGCTTCAGGAATTTTGCCTTGTGCAGGTTTTCCGTGCTGAGAATGCCGAGGAATTCCGGATGGGCAAGGAAATATTGCCATGTGAAAACAACCAGTTCGCGCATGCCGTCGCGTGGTGCGCGGTGGGAGAGGTCGAGCCTCGCCTCGGCCGAGCGGATGGCGATGTAGCTACCCTCGAGCACTGCGACATAGAGCGCATCCTTCCCACCAAAATAATGGTAGAGCATCCGCTTGTTGATGTTGGCCCGGGCGGCAATCGCATCGACACGGGCGCCGCCATAGCCGCGTTCCGCGAACTCCTTCGTTGCAGCAGCCAGAATGGCCGTGCTGGTGCGCTCCGCATCCCGCAACCGCGGCTTCAGCGCCGACACTTCGCCCACAACCGTCTCCGCGGAGACAGGTTTTGTGGTCTTGCGTCGGGCTCCGGCGGTCTTGGCTTCGCTCATCATCATCCTCGGCTGCAATATTGGAGACCAAATGATCTCTTGTCTATCACAACTACCCGATCCGCAACCTGCTTGACAGTCCCCATGATGTCCCGCATCGGGGTAACTGGCCAGTTACGAAACGTAACTCATCCGAACGAATTACAAATGCAACCGGCGTGCGAACCGTGCGAGGTTGTTGGGCAGCGGACTGATGATGGGATGGATTTGACCGGCAAAGCCGCCATGGCATCGCCAGCGTGGCGATCTGTCATCGAGCAATCGTCTAGGACCATCAAGCTGGTCATCACTTCTCGGATCCGCAGCGACGCCCAACAGCGCCGCGGATCCGATGATAGCCTATCGAAATCAGATACTTGCGATCAACCCGCCGTCGATCCTGAGAACGCTGCCTGTCACATAGGATGCCTTGGTGCTTGCCAGGAAGGTGACGACGTCGCCATATTCCTGCGGGTCGCCGTAGCGGCCGACCGGGATCGACGCGGTGCTTTGCGCCGAGACATCTTCGACGGTACGGCCTTCGCGCTTCGCCTTCTGCTCGTCGAGGAAGGTGATGCGCCCCGTGGCGATACGGCCGGGCAGCACGATGTTCGCCGTAATGCCGTCACGGCCGACTTCCTGGGCCAGGGTCTTTGACCAGCCGAGCAGCGAGGTGCGCAGCGTGTTCGACATGCCGAGATTGGGGATCGGCGCGATGACGCCGGACGATGTGGAGGTGATGATACGGCCCCATTTCGCGGCTTTCATGCCGGGAAGGACATGGTCCGTAATCGCGATGACCGGCAACACCATCGAGTTGAAGAAACGCTGCCAGGTTTCCGCGTCCTGGCCGGCAACAGGGGTCGGCGGCGGACCGCCGGTATTGTTGACGAGCACGTTGACGGCACCGAACGCGTCCTCGACCGCCTTCAGCCGCGCGCCGATGATGGAGAGATCGGCGATATCCCATTCCAGCGTCATCGCCGTCCCGCCGGCGGCCTTGATGGCATCCGTCGTTGCCTGTGCCGCATCGCGGTTGATATCCGCGACCGCCACCTTGGCGCCCTCGCCTGCCAATGTGCGCGCTATCGCGCCGCCGAGGCCGCCGCCGGCGCCGAAGACCAGCGCCGTCTTGCCGTTCAGTCCAAGATCCATGATCGTGTTTCCTTTCATTGCCCGGCAGATGGCCGGTTTTCGTTGTTTCCGTACCGCTCAGCCGGCCATCCATCCGCCGTCGACCATCAGGTTGATGCCGGTGACGTAGCTCGCCATGTCGCTTCCCAGGAAAAGTGCGGCACCGGCGACATCGTCGGGCGCTCCGAGGCGCGGCCAGGGCGTGCGCCGGCGCGAATAGTCGAGCGAATCCGGATCGTTGGCGACGCCCGGCTTTCCCGTGATGATCTTGCCCGGCGCGATCGCGTTGCAGACGACGAGATCGTCCGCGTGATCGACCGCAATCTGGCGGGTCATCTGGACAATGCCGCCCTTGCTGACGCCATAGGGAAAATCCCCGGGGCAGGCGACCATGCCATGCTGCGAGGAGATATTGATGATGCGCCCACGCACATCGTTGACCGGTTCCTGCGTCAGGAACTGCTGCATCGCCCGCTTGCAGCAATAGAAGAAGCCGGTGAGATTGACACCGATGACCCGCGCCCATTGCTCCGGCGTCGTTTCGAGCAGATTGGTCGAGGTGTAGATGGCAGCGTTGTTGACCATAACGTCGAGCCGTCCAAAATGCTTGACGGTCTCGCTGACCAGCGCATCCACAGCATCCCAATCGGAAATATCGGTCGTGACAAAAAGAGCCTTGCCGCCGCCGGCACGGATCCGCTCGAGCGTGCTCTCACCGCCCTCGAGCGGCGTTTCGATCGTGTCGGCGATGACCACCGACGCTCCTTCGCCGGCATAGCGCAAGGCGATGGCGCGGCCGAGACCGGAGCTTGCGCCGGTGACGATGGCAATTTTGTTCTGCAGCATAGGCATGATGTTTTCCTCAGACTTCGCGGGCGACGACCGCGCCGCGCCTTTCGGCAATGATTGCCCCGTCGCGGACGATCTCTTCTCCTCGCAGGAAGACGCGGGTGAGCCTTGCCGGAATGCTCCAGCCATCGAACGGGGTGTAGGCCGCTCGCGATGCTTGCTCGGCGTTGGTGATGAGGCTCGTCTGGCGCCGATCGACAACAAGGATATCGGCATCGTAACCGGTCGCGATTACCCCCTTCGATCTGCCGAGACCGAAGCGCTCGGCCGGATTGCGGGCACACATGCGAACGAGATCGGAGAGATCGATCAACCCTGCCTCGACCAGCCTCAACATCGTCGGGAGCAGCGTTTGCAGGCCCGGCATGCCGCCAGGAATATCGGCGAATGCCGCATAGGTCGCCGCCTTCTCGGCCGGGCTGTGCGGCGCATGATCGGTGGCGACGATGTCGATCAGCCCTTCAGAGAGGGCGGCCCGCAGCGCCTCGACATCTTTGGCGTCGCGCAGGGGCGGCGATCCCTTCAGGTTTGCGCCGAGCGTTTCATAATCTGCTGCCGTGAAGAACAGGTTCTGCGGCGTCGTTTCGACGGTCGCGTCGGCCATGTCGCGCAGACGCCGCCATGCGGAAACGCCAAGGGCGGAGTTGACTTGGCGGACATGGATGCGTGCGCCGGTCTCTGCTGCGGCCAGCACGGCACGCGCAACGCCGCCGGCCTCGGCAAGCGGCGAGCGGCTGACGAGGAATGCGGCGATATCGCCTGCGCGGTCGCGCTGGCCGCTGCCATCAAGAATGGATTGATCGCCCGGAGAGATGCCGATCAGCGTGTCGCGTCCGGCAAGGCGCCTCAGCATCCCGGCTACGGCATCCATCGTATCGAAACGAAATGCTGCAGGCACGTCGGCAGTAAAGAGTTCCAGCGAAACCGGGTGGAGCGCAAGCAATCCTTCGAGAAGGCTCAGATCCTGGCTGAGAACCACCTGGAAGCCGACATCGACATGGATGCGTTCCTTCGCCATCGCCATCTTCTCGGCGAGTTGCTCCGATGTCGCGGTCCATGGATCGTCGGTCGGCATGTCGAGCACCGATGTCACGCCGCCGAGTGCCGCTGCCCGTGTCCCGCTGTCGAAATCCTCCTTCTGGGTCAAACCCGGTTCGCGCAGGTGGACATGGGCATCGACGAGACCGGGCAGCAAATGGCAGCCCGTCGCGTCAACGACTGTCCGGGCCCCAGCCAAGTCACCGGGCGAGAGGATCGCTGCGACCCGCCCGTCGGTGATGCCGACGTCGGCTCGTTTCTCACCGTCGGCGTTGACGACGGTGCCGCCCGATATGATCGTGTCGAACATGTCGCTCTCCTGTCGCGCGCCGTCAGCAAAGCCCCGGCAGGCGCGGCTCTTCATGCGTCACGACTTCGACCAGAGCCGCCTGCCCCTGGCCCACTTTTTCCAGAGCGCGAAGCAGCGCCGGACGCAGATCGGCGGGAGCGGTCACGCATTCGCCATAGCCGCCGAGCGCCTCGGCGATCGGCGCATAGCCTCCCGACATCCGGTTGGCGCCGTATTTCTTCGTGGCGATCGGCATGCTCGCGGCATATCCGCCAAGCACGTTGTTGCGCATCACGACGGTCAGGATCGGCAGGTTGCAGCGGATTGCGGTCTCGAAATCGATGCCGACCATGCCGAAGGCCGCCTCGCCCATCAGATTGACGACGGTCGCCTCCGGCCGTGCCAGCTTGGCGCCGAGCGCAAAACCGAGGCCGCTGCCGAGCTGGGTCGTCTTGCCCCAGCCGACATAGCTGCCTGGCACGGTCGCCTCGTAGAAAGGGCTGAACTGGTCGCGCGGATTGCCGGCATCGTGGGTCACGATGGTCCTGGCCGGATCGACGGCGCGCATGATTTCCCAGACGACACGATAGGGCGAGATCGGCTCGCTGTTAGCAGTCAGGAACGGCATCCAGCGTTCCATGAAGGCGGCGCGGATGCCACGGATCTCTTCGGCAATATCGCCGCGATCGGGGATGGCCAATCGCTCGCTTTTGACATGGGCGATCATCTGCCTCAAAGCGGAGCGGGCATCGCTGACGACACCCTGCGCGATCGGATAATCCTTGCCGAGATCACCCTCGTCGATCGTGACCTGCAGCAACACCTTGTCCTTGGCGATCGGCAGGATGTAGTGAGAACGGGTAAGGCTGGTGCCGAGCGCCAGCACGACATCGGCCTTATCCATGAAGTGATCGACCGTTGCCGGACGCGCGCGCCCCGCCGTGCCGAGCGCCAGCGAATGGTTCTCCGGAAAGCCGCTCTTGCCGTTCGGCGTCGTCATGACGGGAATGCGCAGCAGTTCCGCGAACTCTACCAATTCCTTCGACGCCGAGGCGGCAAGCACGCCCTGGCCCGCGAAAACCACGGGATTCTTTGCGGCGAGCAGGGTTGCGATCAGCTCGGCAATCTCCCCCGCATCGGCCTGCGGCACGCTGCGACGGGGCTTTTGATAGATGTCATGGGACGGATCGAGCTTTTCGGCCAATAGATCGACCGGCAGTTCGAGAAGCACGGGGGCCGGGCGACCATTGCGAAGACGGGTGATTGCCGAGTGCATCAGCTTCGGCAAATGCTCGACACGGGTCACCGCCTCGCACCATTTCGTAATGTGGCGAAAATTGCGGCTCGCCTCGAAATTCGGCGCCACCGCTTCCGAGCCGCGCGGATAACCCGTCGGCAGGAAAAGGATCGGCGCGCGATCGTTGAAGGCCTGTGCGATGCCGCCGAAAGCGCTCTCCGCGCCGGGACCATATTGCACGGTGACCACGGCGAGTTCTTTCCCGGCCGTGGTGCGGGCATAGCCCTCGGCGATATTGACTGCCACACGCGGTGTCCGGGTTATGACAGGCGGAATGTCGAGATGGGCCGACGCATCGAACAGTTCGCTGTTCGGGAAGCCGATGATCTGCTTGACGCCTTCCTGTTTCAGGATCGAGGCGACGACCTCAGCACCGTTCATGTCTTTCCTCCAACCGCTCACTGGTTCGCTGGGCTCCGCCAGCGGCACTGCTTCGGTTCCATCACGCATGACGGCCAAATGTTTCATGATTTTCTAGCCAGTAGCGGGCAATATCCTCGCGGCGCATGAAGGCAGCTCCCGGCGTCTTCTGGACATGCTCGATGACGTCGCGCAGGCCGGAGGCCCGGTTCGGCTGGCCCATCCAGCGGGCATGAACGCCGATTGTCAGCATCCGGCCGCCGGTCTCGTCTGCCTCGCCGAGCAGGTAGTCGATGGCCGAGCGGCAATCCTCAGTGAAATCGCGTGGATTGCTGTAGCCCGGCGCGATCAGATAGCGGCTGTCGTTCAGCGTCTTGGAATAGGGCACGACGAGCATGCGCGTGCCGTCATGATCCATGAAATAGGGAAGATCGTCGTTGCAGGGATCGGAGTAATAGAGGAACCCGCCCTCCTTCGCGATCAGGTCGCGCGTATTGACGCTCGGGAAGGAACGGCAATTCCAGCCCATCGGGCGGCGGCCGGTCAGCTTCTTGTAGAGCGCGATCGCCTCATGCAGCTCCCGCTCCTCATCTTCGCGTGCGACAGTCGAATATTCGCTCCAGCGCAGGCCGTGGCCGAGCAGGTCATGGCCACGGGCATTCATCCATTCGGTGACGGCGGGGTTCTTTTCCAATGCCACGGCGCAGGCAGACACCGTGATCGGGATGTTGTAGCGATCAAAGAGGCGGGCCAAGCGCCAGACGCCGGCGCGGCTGCCATATTCGAAATGGGTTTCCGTGCCGAGATCGCGGACCGAAGGGCTATTGGGGATGTTGTATTCGCCCCAATTGTCATTTCGGCCATCTTCCAGCCAGGAATATTCCGAGCCTTCCTCATAGTTGAGAACAAGATTGATCGCGACCTTGACGTCCCCAGGCCAGCTCATGAAAGGCGGCTTTGGGCCGTAGCCGATGAAGTCGCGCGGCTGGCGTTCCGTATTTTCTATTTTGATGGTCTCGGACATTATTTCCCCTCCTTCGCCGCGGCAGCTTCGTTGGCGACAATCCAGTCCATGTAGTCGTGGAAGGCGTCCCTGCCGGAGCGCGGGCGCCAGTCGGTGTCGCGCTCGATACGGGCGAGATCGTATTCTCCCCACATGCCGTCTTTGAGCGTCGCGTCCTGGATGACGTTGGCGGTTTCGTGCGGGCTGACTTCGACCTTCAGATCAGGCACGCGCTCCCGCGCCCATTCGACGATATCGCCGGTCGTCGATGTGCGGCCGCTGCCGATATTGTAGTGGCGATAGCGAAGGCGCGGTGCCGAGATCAGCGCGATGACGGCCTTTGCAACATCGCCCGAATGCACGTAATCGCCGACCGATTCCAGGCTGTTGGGCCGGATCACATCGCCTGAAAGCGCCATATGGGCGACGCGGTTCGGGACATGGCGGAAGTTGCGGCTCTCGGTCGCCCGGTCCATCGGACCGTAGACCGATGCGAGACGCACGCTCAGAGCCGAAATGCCGAAGAGATCGGCGTAGCGGTTGACCACCATTTCAGAGGCGAATTTCGAAATGCCGTAGAGCGTCAGCGGTGCGACATAGCCGTCTTCCGGCAAAGGTTCGCCCGTCCAGTCCGGGCCATGGTGGCGATAGACGGAACCCGAGCTGACATAGAGGAAGCGCTTGACGGAGGGCTTGTTGCGCGCCCATTCGAGCATCCGCACCGTGCCCATCAGATTGACATCGACGATCCGCGCCGGGTCCTCAGCCTCGGGCTGGCGCTTCGCCTCGGCGGCGCTGCCGCGCGAAATCGGCGTGATGGTCGCGCCGTGAACAATCGCGGTGATACCGTGCGCATCGAGCGCATTCGACCATTGCGAGGGATCGCAGATATCGCCCGTAATGACCGTCAGGCGATCCCGAACCGGAGCGAAATATTGCTCGGCCATGGCGTCGAGGCCGGAGCGATCGAGAATGACGGCACGGGCAGCAGGATCGCGGTCGAGCCATTCCCGCACCACCACACTCATGACGAAGCCAGTACCGCCGGTGACAAGAAGGGTCATTTCAAAATCCATTCCAATTGATTACGGGAAAGATGATCAGCGCACTGCATAGCCACCATCCACGAGAAGATCGGTGCCGGTCACGAAGGAGGCATCGGGCGAGAGGAGGAAGGCGGTCGCCGCCGCGATTTCCTCTGGTTGCGCGATCCGATCAAGCAGATGGGCCGGGCCAAGTGCCTTGCCCGCGGCCTCCAGATCGGGCCAGCGCTGCAAAAGCCGCGGCGTGGCGACGGCTCCGGGTGACAGGCTATTGACGCGAATGCCCTCGGCTGCGTGGTCGATCGCCATCGCCTTGGCGAGATGAACCAGACCGGCCTTGGCGGCGCAATAGGCGACAGCCTTGCCCGTCGCAACATGCGCAAACTGGGAGGCGATCAGAACGACCGAACCACCTCCGCCAGCCGCCATCAACGGAATGGCGAACTTGCTCGCCAGAAACGCGCCGGTGAGGCTGACATCGATTTCGAGACGCCATTGCTCTTCACTGAGATCGACGACCGTGCCGTCAAGCGAAGGTGCGGCCGCATTGTGCACCAACCCGTCCAACCGCCCGAAACGGCCGCGGACCGTATCAATCGCCCGCTCCATCGAACGCTGATCCCTTACGTCGCAGCGAACGGCGACAGCGCAGGGGCCGAGGCCTTCGGCAAGGTTGAAAATCGCATCCTCCGACTGGTCGGCACAGACGACGCTGCCGCCTTCGGCAAGGCACCGACGTGCAATCGCCGCACCGATGCCGCTTGCGGCACCCGTGATCATGACCACCTTGCCGGCAAGCCGCTGGCTCATGGGATTTTCTGCCGCGGTCATGACGCGAGGATCCGTGACAAGCCCTGCTGCGGCGGGAATGGCCGCTGCCGGGGAACGAACCGGCCGCGGCCTGGAACCGACAGCACCTCGCCATCATTCCACACCAATTCGCCGCGCGAGATTGTCATGACCGGCCAGCCGCGAACGGTCTGCCCTTCATACGGCGTATGATCGGTCGCGTGATGCAGCATGTCGTTATTGATGGTGACGACACGATCCGGATCCCAGATGGCGATATCGGCATCCGATCCCACCGAAATCAGCCCCTTGCGCGGATAAAGGCCGAAGAGCCGCGCGGGGGCTGCAGACGTCAGATCGACAAATTTCTGCAGCGACATGCGGCCGCCGTTGACACCAGCTGAAAACAATAGCGCCAGCCGCGTCTCGATGCCGGGAATACCGTTTGGAATGCGATTGAAGGGTGTATCCGGGCCGCCGGCGATCTTGTCGGCATAGTTCCACGGCGAATGGTCGGATGAGAAGACCTCGAGCGTGCCGTCGAGAATACCACGCCAGATATCCGGTTGGTTCGATTTGTCGCGCGGCGGCGGCGTGCAGACGCATTTCGAGCCGGAGAGATCGTGGGTGTCGATGTCCTCGGCCGATAGGAACAGATATTGCGGGCAGGTCTCGGCATAGATCGGCAATCCCCGCGCCTTGGCGCGGCGGATTTCTTCGACGGCACCGCCGGCAGCGACATGGCTGACGAGGATCGGCGTCTCGATCAGTTCCGACAGGCTGATGGCGCGGAAGGTCGCCTCGCGGTCGCCGATCTCGGAATGGGCCTTTTCGTGATAGCGCAACTGCGTCTTGCGGGCAGCGATGAACTTTTCGGTGAGCCAGCGGATGCAGGCGTCGTTCTCGGCATGCACCATCACCATTGCGCCATGGGACCGGGCGAGATCGAGGACGTTCAACACCTCGTAATCGTCGAGCTTCAGTCCGTCATAGGTGAGGTAGATCTTCATCGAAGTGCAGCCCTCGGCAATCAGCGCCGGGATCTCGTCGCGAAGCACCTCCGGCGAAGGGTCGCCGACGATCAAGTGAATGCCATAGTCGATATGCGCCTTTGGCCGCGCCCGCTCATGATAATCTTCGACGATATCGCGCAGCGACTGGCCGCGCATCTGCATCGCAAAGGGGATTACGGTCGTCGTGCCGCCGCAGAGCGCCGACAGGGTGCCGGTATTGAAGTCGTCGGCGGTCGCCTTTCCCTCCCAGGGCTGCTGGTCCATGTGGCAATGGCTGTCGACACCGCCCGGCAGGACCAGGCGCCCCTCGGCTGATATCTCCTGGCGTCCCTCGGGCAGGTCGGCAGCCAGCGCGACAATCACACCGTTACAAACGCCAATATCGATGTCGCGGGTCTCCTCCGGAAGCACGACGCGGCCTCCGCGAATAACGAGATCGAAGCGGGAATCCCTGATCATTCATTGGCTCCGGAAACGAGGCAGTCTGGCGAAACGTGCAAGTCCGAATGGACCGCCTTGCGGCGAAGATTGAAGCAGGCGCCGACGGCAACAAGCGCCGCGCCGCTGCCAAGCATGATGAAGAGTGCATAGGGCGCCACATGCTCCATGAGACCGGCGGCAACGCCCGGCGTCATGACATTGCCGATCGAATAGAGCAGCAGAAGACCGCCGGAAGCGGAAACCATATGGCGACTGTCGATCTGCGAATTGGCGAAGGCGATGCCGACGGGATAGATCGTCAATGCCGTTGCGCCATAGAGGAAGAAAAGCACGAAGAGCAGCGGTACGAGTTCGGTTCCGAGCACGATGATTGAGACGCACAACATCGCTGCCAGAATGCCTTGAACCAGCAGCATCCAGCGGCGGTCCATCCGATCGGAGAGCCAGCCGACCGGTGTCTGCGCCAGCATGCCGCCCAGGCTGAATGCCGTCACCAGCCCGACCGTCGTTGCAGCCGGAAGGTCGATCTTCGCGCCGTAGAGCGGCGTCAAGGCGAAGACGTTCATATTGGTCATGCCAGCCTGGAAGACCGCGATGATGGTGACGGGCGCAAGGATCGCGAGCTTCCACAGGCCATAGCGTTGATCGGCGGATGTGACGTCGGCCTGCAGCGGGCGAATATTACGCATGGGCAGAGACGGCCAGGGACGGCCGACGAACCGGCAATAGAGCACACCGATCGTCACCGTCATCGCCGCGATCAGGAAGAGATAGGGGGAATGCGGGCCTGCCGCCTCGACCATGAGCTGGCCAAAGAGCACGGCAAGCGAGGTCATCATCATATAGAGTGAGAAATAGGAGCCGCGATTACGCTCGTCCGCATAGAGATTGATCCAGCTTTCCGAGACGACGAATATCACCGCCATGGCAAAGCCGTTCAGAAGTCGCAGCACGAGCCAGACCGACGCTGCCGATGTCGCCATGTAGCCGAATCCTGCGAAAGCCGCCAGGAAACCGACGGCCAGGAAGGTGCCACGATGGCCGAAACGCGAGACCAGGAAACGCGCGGCGAGGCAGCCTGCGAGAAAGCCGACCGGAAAACCGGTCAGGAGCAGCTGCACCGCGCCGGGATCGACATCCGGCTCGCTGAGGCGCAGCGATACCGATGTGGTCAACAGGCTGTTGCCCGTGCCGATCACGCAAATGGCGACCATGACGGGGACAAGCGCGCGAAATCGCGTTGCCCGCTTCCAGAAACTCGCACCCATGGATGCTTCGCCGCTCATCGCTATTCCCTTGTTGCCGCTGCGGCATAGACCGGCAGTTCGGCGCGCAGTTTTTCTTCCTCGATATGGCAGGCGATCTCGTGTGTGTCCGACATCTGCCGGATCGGCGGGGCAACGCTATCGCAGATCGCGCCGACCTTTCGGTGGCAGCGCGTCGCGAAGCGACAGCCCGCAGGCACATTGACCGGGCTCGGCGTTTCGCCGGTCAGCCGAATCCGTTCGCGCGGTTCCTCGTCGGGGTTCGGGCTGCGGATCGCCGAAATCAGCGCTTCGGTATAAGGGTGAGTTCCGCCGCCGAAGACCTCCTCGACCGTGCCCTTCTCCATCACCTTGCCGAGATACATGACGACGACCTTGTCGGCGACGTGCCGGACGAGCGCCAGGTCATGGCTGATGAACAGCATCGTCGTATGCTTCTCTCGCTGGATGTCGAGAAGCAGGGTAACGACCGCTGCCTGAACCGAGACGTCGAGCGCCGAGACCGGTTCGTCGGCAACGATCAGCGACGGATCAGCGGCAAAGGCGCGGGCAATGGCGATGCGCTGCTTCTGTCCGCCGGAGAGCTGGCTCGGCTTGCGATCGGCAACCGTGGGCGACAGGCGCACCATTTCCAGAAGCTCCCGGACCCGCTGCTCGATCGCGGCCTTGCCCTTGCGGACCCCGAACTTCTTGATCGAGCGACGGATCGAGAAGGCGGCAGAGTGGGACGGGTTGAGCGTACTGTCCGGATTCTGGAAGATCATCTGGATGGATTGCAGCAGATGCCGCGGACGCTCGCGTGCCTGAAGCTCGGCGATGTTCTCGCCGGCCATGCGGATCGATCCTGAAGTCGCACTGTCCAGACCGGTGACGATGCGCGCCAGCGTCGACTTTCCGCAGCCGGATTCGCCGACCAGCGCGACGATCTCGGCCTTGCGGGCGCTAAAGCACACCGCCTCGTTGGCTTTGACCGCCTTCTGAGCGCTGATCCGGTAAAGCTTCGTTACGTCGGATAGGGTGATCGCTTCTTCCTGCTGGGCCGTGCTGGATAGCGTCGGCGGCAGAATTGTGCGGGGCCGGTCCATCTCCTGCCAGCGGGCACAACGGACGAGATGATCGGCTCCGGCCGACGTCAGGTCGAGATCAGGTCGGTCGCAGAGACCGGCGGTGAAGCCTGAGCAGCGCGGCCCGAAGAAGCAGCCTTCCGGCCGCTCCTGCGGCAACGGAATATGGCCGGGAATGGCGGCGAGCGCGCGGCTGCGCTTGTCGCTGCCGATATCGGGAATGCAGTCGATCAGCCCCTGCGTATAGGGGTGGCGGGGCTTGCGGAACAGGTCGGCGGTCGTCCCCTCCTCGACCATTTCGCCGGAATACATGATGCCGACACGGTCGCAGGTCTCGGCAATCAGGCCGAGATTATGGGAAATGAACAGCAGGCTGGTCGAATAACGCTTCCTGAGCTCGCCGATCAGGTCGATGACGGCGGCTTCGACCGTGACATCGAGCCCGGTCGTCGGCTCGTCGAGCAGTAGCAGCGACGGCCGCGCCAGCAGCGCCATGGCAATGACGACGCGCTGCTGCTGACCGCCGGAGAGCTGGTGCGGATAGCGCTTCAGCATATCGCCGGCATCGGGCAGGCGGACGTCATCCAGCATCGCGGCGGCCATTTCCATGGCCTCCTTCTTCGTCGACCCCAGATGCAGCAGCGGCACCTCCGCGAGCTGCGACCCGATCGTCTTGACCGGATTGAGCGCGCTCATCGGATCCTGGTAGACCATGGCGATGCGACGGCCCCTGATGGCCCGCAATTCCCTGGCACTGGCGCCGACAAGCTCCTTGCCGTCGAAGCGGATGCTGCCATTGGCAATCACACCCGTATTGCCGAGATAGCCCATGATCGCCATGGCGGTCGTGCTCTTGCCGCAGCCAGATTCCCCAACGAGACCATAGCTTTCCCCCGGCCGGACGCTGAAGGAGAGGCTCGGGACCGCGACAACGGTATCGGTCTTTCCGCGAAACTCGATCCTCAGGTCCCTGATATCGAGGAGGGGTTCGAGATCGGACATCGGTGCGCCGGACATCGTAACTCCTTGCAGGTTGGATACGGTCAGGTTCATGGCTTCCAGGCCTCGCGCATGCCGTCGGCAAGCAGATTGAAGCCAAGGACGAGGCTGACAAGTGCTGCGGACGGTATCAGGGACATTAGCGGCCAGACGTTGAGCACGGTCACGCTTTCCTTGACCATGCCGCCCCAATCCGGGTTCGGTGGCGGCAGGCCAAGACCGAGGAAGCCGAGGATGCCGATGGTGATGATGGTGTAGCCGATGCGCAGGCAGGCATCGACGATCAGCATGCTGCGGCAGTTCGGCAGGAGCTCGACGAGCATGATGTAGATCGTGCTCTCGGCCCTCAGCTTGGCGGCCGCGATATATTCCTGCTCCTTCAACCCGAGGACCAAGCCGCGGGTGATGCGGCCGATGCCCGGCGCCGAGGCGATCGTCGTCGCGATGACGATGTTCAGAACCGAGGGGCCGATATTGGCGATCAGGATCACGTAGATCACGAGGACCGGGAAGGCGAGGATGATGTCGGAGAAGCGGCTGATCAGCGTGTCGATCCAGCCGCCATAGTAACCCGCCACCATGCCCATGGTGATGCCGACGATCATTGCGACCGCGACCGAGAGCGGGGCGACAGACAGAACCGTGCGTGCACCGAAGATCAACCGGGCGAGCACATCGCGGCCGAGAATATCCGTACCCAGCCAGTGCGCAGCCGACGGGAACGGATTGCCCATCGCCATCACGTCGGAATCGGTCGGCGAAGGCAGCGGTAGGATGGGTGCAAGCAGCGCCGCAGCGACCCAGAAGGCCACCAGGAAGAGCCCGACGACGGCCGTCTTCGAATGGAAGATGCGCATCCAGTTCGGCCGGGCGGCACGCTTTGCCGGTACGACCTTGACGCCAGCGATATTGTCTTGAAGCGCCATGGTTCACCTCACCCGGATGCGTGGATCGAGCAGCATGTAGCCGAGATCGCCCAGCAGCTGCGTTACGACAGCGACGGCAACAGTGATCAGCGTCGCGGCCTCAAGGGTCGCGATGTCGCCGAAGAGGCTCGCATCGAGGATCAGCCGACCGAAGCCCGGATAGGCAAAGACCAGTTCGGTTACGACGACGCCGCTGATCAGGAAGTTGATCTGCAGCAGCAGCACCGTAAAGGGGGCGATCATCGCATTACGAAGCGCATGACCCAGAACAACGCGGCGCGTATTCATGCCTTTCAGGACTGCGGTGCGAATATAGGGCCGCTCCATCACGCCGATCATCGAGACGCGGATCATGCGGGCGACATAGCCGAAATCGTAGATGACAAGGACCGCGACCGGCAGCACGAACTGTGACGGGACCGGCCATCCGCCGTCGCTGTTCAGCGGGCTGGTGCCGGGCAGGATCGGCCAGAGAATGACGAAGAGGGTCACCAGGAAGACGCCGGAGGCGAATTCCGGAATGGAGGTGAAGGTAATGCAGATGACCGAGAGCGTGCGGTCGAGCACGCCGCCCTCCTTCAGCCCAGACAGGATGCCGAAGATGATCGACAACGGCACGATCAGGAGAAAGGCGAGGCCTGCCAGGATCGCGGTATTGCCGAGCCTGTTCCAGATCACGTCGTTGACCGGCAGCTTGTTGAGCGTCGAATAGCCGAAATTGCCGAAGTATTGCGCGCCGCGCGGATCCTTGAAGTTCAGGCCCGTGCTCGGGTCCTGCAACGGATCGGGGATGGCGCCGACGAGAACGCCGAGCCAGCGGCCGTAGCGCACGATGAGCGGATCGTTGGCCTTCAGCTTCTCAGTCAGGATATCGACCTGCTGCTGTGTCGCGAAGGGGCCGAGCGACTTGCGCGCCACGCTTCCAGGCGTGAACTCGCACACCGCAAAGACCAGGAATGATGCGCACAGCATGGTGAGCAGCATCATGATCAGCCGTTTTACAAGAAATTTCGACATTGGAACATCAGTCCGAGTTACGCGCGATCAGCGGATATTCGCCCGGCAATACCGGGCGAATACGGCACCGTTCGTTAAGCGGAGATCGCGTATTGATGCGCGAAGATATACTGCGAAGGATGGAGCTCGAAGCCCTTGACCTTCTTGTCCATCACGGTCGAGAAGACGCGCCAGAAGGGCTGAACGATCGGCCCGTCATCCTGCATGATCGCCTCGATCTTTGCCATGACCTTGCTGCGTTCCTTTGGGTCAAGGATGCCCTCTGCCTGGGTCAGCAGCTGATCGAATTCCGGATTGGCATAGTGGGATTCGTTCCAGGCGGCATTCGAGCGATAGGCAAGCGACAGCGTCATGATGGCGAGCGGCCGGTGGCCCCAGGCCGTCAGGCTGAACGGCGCCGATGTCCACACTTCCCAATATTGGGCGCTCGGCAGCGACTTGATGTTGATCTTGACGCCGATGTCCTTGAACTGTTCGGCTAGGACCTGCGCCGTGTTGAGTTCCCAGATCGGGTCCGGACGCGTCACCATGTCGAATTCGAAGCCGTTCGGATAACCGGCATCGGCAAGCAGCTTCTTGGCCTTCTCGATATCGCGCGGATACTTCGGCAGAGCCGCGTATTCGGGATGCGACGGCGCGACATGGTGATCCTCCGCCGGCGTGCCCGCGCCGAGGAGTGAGGTCTGGATCACCTTGTCGCGGTCGATCGCATAACGCATGGCCTGACGAACGCGCTTGTCCTTGAACTGCTCGACGTCAGGATGCATGCGGGCGACGACGGTCTGGGTCGTTTCGACCTTGTAGACAGCCACATGAGGGAAGTTCTTCATGGCATTGATCTGCACCGCGTCTGCTTCCGAGAGGCCATCGACCTGCTTGGATGCCATCGCCGCAATGCCGGCGCCCGGATTGTCGCCAAGATCGACATATTCGAACGTGGCGAGATAGGGACCCGTGCCCCAGTAGTCGGTACGCGCCTTGTACTTTGCGCCCTTGCCGACCGTGTATTCAGTCATTTCGAACGGGCCCGTGCCATTGGCATCAGGGCCGAAGGCTCCGTTGTCGGCGGGGTCGAGAATGAACATCGGATAGTGGTAGAGATGTTCCGGCACGGCAATCTGCGGTGCGTAGCAGTTCAGGCGAACCGTATAGTCGTCGACCTTTTCGATCGCGTTGTCGGCCCAGAGCTTGCTCGATTTTTTCGGATTGCCCTTTTCGTCCTTCTCGCCGGCGTCATATTCCTTGACGAGATAGCCGGTAAAGAGACCCAGCACCGACGAGCCGACCTTCGGATCGCTGACGCGCTTCAGGTTCCAGACGACGTCGTCTGCATTGAGCTCACGGCCGCCCTTGCGCCACTTGACGCCCTTGCGAACATGCAGCGTCCAGGTCTTCAGATCGTCGCTGACGTCCCATTTTTCGAGGAGATAGGGATGGGTGATGTTGTTACGGTCGGTGAACGTCAGGTATTCGCAGACCTGGCGGATGACGTTCGACTTTTCGGCGAAGTCGGCGAGGTGCGGGTCCTTGATTTCCATGCAGCGCATGCCGATGCGCAGATTGCCGCCCTTCGGCATGTCATCGGCCTTGACCGCGCTGGAAGGGTCGACCATTCCGGCGACGGAATAGGCCGCTGCGGCCGAAAGGCCGAGAAGCGTTGACTTGCGCAGGAAGTCCCTGCGGCTGATGCTCCCGTCAGTCAGCTCTTTGACGAGAGTCGGGATATAAGGATGCTGGTTCTTTTCCAAGATCGTGGTCTCCGAGTTCGAGCAGGCAGTTCCCATTTATTGTGTGGATGCGATGCAGGCATTGTGCTCTGCAGCATCTATTATCGCGCGGATCTGATGTCCGTTTTCGCCGTCAGAAACAAATCTAGGGCCAATATCGGTAGGACAGAATGCACTCATCCGACATGATATATGCGTAAGGCGACATGGCGCTATATTGCATCCGCAAGCAGCTTTTGCAGTGCGGAATGACAGCTCATGCTTGCATCCTGAGGGTTCAGGAACGGCGTGTCGCCGCCGGGCTCTCGCGAAAATGCTGCCGATAAAAGCGGCTGAAATGCGACGGCGATTCATAGCCGCAAACGCTGGCAATTTCGCCGACGCTGAGATCGGTATGGAGCAGAAGCTCCTTCGCCCTTGCCATGCGCAAATCGATGTAGAACCGCGATGGGCTCTTGTTCAGGTTCGTCCGAAAGAGCCGTTCCAGCTGGCGGGATGAGACATTGATGCTTTCGGCCAATTCCGAAATCTCGATCGGATCAGAAAGGCTGCTTTCCATTCGCCGGATGACGAAGCCGAGCTTGGCATTTCTGATGCCAAAGCGATCTTCCGGCACCATGCGCTGCGCATCATCCTGTCGGCGCATGCGCGGATGATTGAACTGATCGGATATCTTTGCCGCAAGGTCCCGCCCCTCGATGGCGGCTATCAGGTAGAGCATCATGTCGAGCGTGACCGTGCCGCCGGAAGACGTGATGATGCGCCCGTCAACGGCAAAGATATCGTCCGTCGCCAGACAGTTCGGGAATTCGCTGCGAAAGGTCGGTAGCGACTCCCAATGGATGGCGCAGCGCCGCCCTTCGAGCAACCCGGCCTTGGCAAGATAGAAAACGGCCGTGCTCACGGCGCCGAGAACGCAACCCTCGGAATAAATGCGCCTGAGCCATGAGAACAGGGCAGGATCGTAACTCTCGGTGTAGTTCACACCGGCACAGACGAAAAGGATGTCACATTTCGGCGCCTGCGCCATGGCGAAATCAACCGGAAACGCCAGGCCGCTGCTGGAGCGCGCGTCTTTCCCATCCATCGAAATCAGCACCCATTCGAATGCCTTCCGCTTGATCAGCCGGTTTCCCTGGCGCAGCGAATCGAGCGCCGCGGAAAAAGTCATCAGAGGATAGTCGGGCGCGAGGAAAAAGCCGATGCGAACGGGCTGCCCGCTATATTTCAACTGATCGAGAGAGAAGGATTGGCGCGTCATCGACGAAGATATAACACAGGTGCCGAGAGACGTTGATTAAGTCTGCGCCAGAAATCAGGAGCGCTCTACGGATTTCCTGGGGCGGCCACCCTTGGCGCCGTTTGCGCGACTTGCCGCGACTTTGGCGGGCGAGCGTGACTGGCCGCCTCGACGCTGAGCTTCCATGAATGCCCTTGTTCCGAATATTCCGTTCATAAGCCCTGAGACCGTATAGTCGGCATCAAGACTTTCCCAATGCAGACCCGTCTCGCCCAGAAGCTCGACTTCGGCCAGTTGCTCTGTCGTCGCTTCTTCCAGACCCTGGAGCGAGCGAGCCGGAAACATGAAGGCGGCGCCGTTCGTGAATTCCACGATAACGCGCTCAGACAAGGCATCGAAACGAACGAATGCCGGGATCGGCCTCTCTGCGCGCTCCATCTCCCAGCGCTGCTTTGCCTGAGAGAGTTCTGCATCACTGATCTCAATCATTAGATTTTCTCCAGGTATCGAGAAACAACTGTTGGTGTTCTTCTATGACCGCGACCGCTCGGCGGACATCGTTGTCGGACATATGCGTGGTGACCGTCAGGTTGACGATCTCAATCGCGCTTCTCCTGCGCCAACGACATGTGCGTGCGGCAGCTCATGATCGGCAGTATAGATGACGAAGCGCATTCCATGCTGGCGTGGAAGCGTGACCATATTCAAAATAACCCAAGATGTTAGGTTTTACAAGTGACGGATCGTGGTATCATTTGATCGCAATAAAATGGCCGTACCGACGAGAGCGCAGTGGCTGAACATCGGTATCCTTTTCCGGCTTCCCCGCTCGGGCCTGTTCATGCGATACGGCAGGTAATCAAAATCAAGGGAATGATCATGAGCCCAATGCCTCGGATGACGCATCTGCGCGCCCAAGACTATCGTCGCATGCCCTGGAAGAACGGCGGTGGTGAGACTGTCGAGATCATCGTCTCGCCTGACGGGGCGGGTCTTGCCGATTTCGACTGGCGCATCAGCATGGCGACCGTCGCCACCGATGGTCCTTTCTCCATCTTTCCCGACACCGACCGCACGCTTTCGATCCTCGAGGGGGCAGGCATGGCGCTCAGCATCGAAGGACACGACCCCATCCTGCTGACGCGGGACAGCGTGCCCCTGCCCTTCCCTGCGGATGCAGTGACATCGGCGACCCTAGCAGACGGACCGATCACTGATCTCAATGTGATGACCCGGCGCGGCAAGATTTCGCATCAGGTCGAGCGGCTTGCGACCGAAACCGCCGGCGAGATTCGTCTTGAAGCGGAAACGGCGCTTATTCTGGTTGA
This sequence comes from Neorhizobium sp. P12A, assembly GCF_008365395.1. Lineage (NCBI taxonomy): Bacteria > Pseudomonadati > Pseudomonadota > Alphaproteobacteria > Hyphomicrobiales > Rhizobiaceae > Neorhizobium > Neorhizobium sp. P12A. The sequence goes on from NZ_QOVX01000015.1 coordinate 20,265, forward strand.
TCGGGGCGAGATCGAGATCACAGTCGGCGCCGACCGCAGCCGCCTTGCAGCACGCGACTGCCTCGTCGTTCAGGGGGCCACAGAAGAGGCCGTCGCCCTCTCCGGCCAGGGCACGATCTACATCATCCGCCTCCATAAAATTTAAGGGTCTCATGGCCCTTGTTTTGTCTAGACAAAAGAAAATCGGCACGTAGTATGCCCGCATAACAGGCACGATCGTGCGATGCCTGAAAATGAGCAGAGGGGTTTTCAGACTATGAAGAAGGCATTGATTTTAGCTGCAGCCGTCGCCATGAGCCTCGGCGCCACCGTCGCTGCCAAGGCAGCCGACACCAAGGTCGCTATCGGCATTTCCGGCTGGACGGGTTTTGCGCCGCTGACGCTCGCCAAGGAAGCCGGCATTTTCAAGAAGCACGGCCTCGACGTGACGATTGCCAAGGTTCCGCAGGCTAGCCGCCATCTGGCGCTGGCATCCGATTCCATCCAGTGCGCCGCAACCACGGTCGAAACCTGGATCGTCTGGAATGCCGCAGGTGTGGCCTCGACGCAGATTTTCCAGCTCGACATGTCGCATGGCGCTGACGGCATCGTCGGCAAGCCTGACATCAAGACGGTTGCCGATCTCAAGGGCAAGAATGTCGCAGCCTCTGCACCGGGCACCTCGCCCTATTTCCTGCTCTCCTGGATCCTCACGCATAACGGCATGACCATGAAGGACGTCAACATCGTCAACATGGAGCCGGGTCCGGCAGCCCAGGCCTTCATCGCCGGCCAGAACGACGCGGCCGTCACCTACGAGCCTTATCTGTCGAACGTTCGCGCCGCCCCGGACAAGGGCAAGATCATCGCCACGACCCTCGACTACCCCGTCGTCATGGATACGTTCGGCTGCACGCCGGCCTTCCTGAAGGCCAATCCGAAGGCTGCCAAGGCGCTTGCCGACAGCTATTTCGAAGCCCTCGAGCTCATCAAGAAGGACAAGGACAAGTCCTTCGAGATCATGGGCAAGGACGTGAAGCAATCAGGCAAGGAATTCGGCGAATCGGCTGAATACCTGGAATGGCAGGACAAGGCAGCCAACAAGAAGTTCTTCGACACCACGTTCAAGACCTTCAACGAACAGGCCGCCGATCTCCTGCTGTCGACCGGCGTGATCAAGGCGAAGCCGGATCTTTCGACGCTGGCTGACACCTCCTTCATCCAGTAATCATCGACGCAACCGGGAAGCGCTCCGCCATCGCTGGGCGCTTCCGTCTTTGAAGAGTTACGATGCATCCTCTCGAACCTATCAGCCCCCGCAGCCGGATCTTCTTCGGCCTGCTGTTCTTCGTGCTGTTCTTCGCCGGCTGGGCTTATCTGACGCTTGGCGGATTTGTTTCCAAGACCTTCCTGGCCGATCCGCTGACCATGGTCGCAAACGGCTATGACCTTCTGGTCAACCAGGGCTTCCTCTTCGACATCGGCATGACCGTCTGGCGCGTTGTCGGCGGCTTCGTCATCGCTGCTGCGATCGGAGTGCCGCTCGGCATCGCCATGGGCGCCTATAAGCCGATCGAGGCGCTGCTCGAGCCCTTCGTTTCCTTTGCCCGCTATCTTCCCGCCTCCGCCTTCGTGCCGCTTCTCATCCTCTGGGCCGGCATCGGCGAGACGCAGAAGCTGCTGGTCATCGTCATCGGCGCCGTCTTCCAGATCGTGCTCATGGTCGCCGTTTCCGTTTCCGGCACGCGCCGCGATCTCGTTGAAGCCGCCTATACGCTCGGGGCAGGCGATTCGGGTGTTGTTCGCCGCGTCCTCATTCCGGCCAGTGCGCCTGATATCGGCGAAACGCTGCGGCTCGTTCTCGGCTGGGCCTGGACCTATGTCATCGTCGCCGAGCTGATCGGCGCTTCGTCCGGCATCGGATACATGATCATCAACAGCCAGGCGCTGCTTGCGACCGGCCAGATCATCTTCGGCATCATCGTCATCGGCCTGATCGGCCTCATATCCGATTTCGCCTTCAAATGGCTCAACCGCTCCCTTTTCGCCTGGAGGCTGGCATGAGCGGCACTCCCGTGAAGAATACACAACCGGTGGAGCTTGTCGTCAAGGGCGTCAGTCGCACCTTTCCGGGCGTGCGCGGCGGCCAGCCGACCCTGGCCTTGCAGCCGACGGACCTCGAGATTCCGCGCAACGATTTCGTCACCATCCTCGGCCCGTCGGGCTGCGGCAAGTCCACGCTGCTGCGCATCATCGCCGGCCTCGACAAGCCGACGGTCGGCACCGTCACGCTCGAGGGCAAGCCGATCACAGGGCCGGGTGCCGACCGCGGCATGGTCTTCCAATCCTATACGCTGTTTCCCTGGCTGACGGTGCGCGACAACGTCGCCTTTGGCCTGCGCGAAAAGGGCGTTGCGGAGAAGGAGAAGAAGGAGATCGTCGACAGCTATATCGACAAGGTCGGCCTGCGTGGCTTCGAGAACCATTGGCCGAAGCAGCTTTCCGGCGGCATGCAGCAGAGGACCGCGATTGCCCGCGCCCTTGCCAACAACCCGAAGATCCTGCTGCTCGACGAGCCCTTCGGAGCGCTCGACAACCAGACCCGCGGCCTGATGCAGGAGCTGCTGCTCGGCATTTGGGAACGCGAGCAGAAGACCGTCATTTTCGTCACGCACGATATCGAGGAAGCCGTCTTCATGGCATCGCGCGTCGTCACGATGACGGCCCGGCCAGGCCGCATCAAGTCGATCACGCCGGTCGATCTGCCGCACCCACGCCACTACACAGTCAAGGCAAGCCCGGAATTTTCGGCGCTGCGCCTGAAGCTGACAGAGGAAATCCGCAGCGAGGCGATCGCCGCCGCAGAGCACGGCTAGGGGGCCGATATTCTCAAGCGCGGGAAAGACATGGGAGGGGAGATGCGCAAGGAGCCGGACATGCCGCTGCACCAGCGCATTCTGTCCGACGTCGAGGGGCGCATCCTCTCCGGCGAATGGCCGCCGGGCCATCGCATCCCGTTCGAGCACGAGCTGACGACGCTCTACGGCTGCTCGCGCATGACCGTCAACAAGGCGCTGACCGACCTCGTCCGGCGCGGTCTGATCGAGCGTCGCCGCAAGGCCGGCACCTATGTCAGCCACCCGCATGTCCAATCGGCGGTGCTGGAAATCCATGATCTGCGCCGCGAAGTGCAAGCACTCGGGCTCTCCTACGCCTATTCGATCGACAGCTTGAAGAAGCGCCGCACCAAGGCGGCGGATCGCGAGCGGCTGGATCTTCCAACATCTGCCACCGTCCTCGACATCAACTGCCGGCATTTCGCCGATGGCCATCCCTTCTGCGTCGAGGAGCGGCTGATCAGCCTTGCCGCCGTACCAGAAGCGGCCAATGAGGATTTCAAAACCCTGCCACCCGGTTCCTGGCTGCTCGGAAAGGTTCCGTGGAGTGCCGCCGAACATCGCATCCGCGCGCTTGCCGCCAGCCAGTCGATTGCCGAAGCGCTGTCGATCGCACCCGGCACCGCCTGCCTCGTCGTTGAGAGACGCACCTGGAGCGGCGACACCCACATCACCCACGTCCGCCTCACCTATCCCGGCGACCGCCACGAGCTGGTGGCGCAATTTGCGCCAACTTGATCGGAAACTGGCGTCTGTTCATCTTCGGGTTGACCGGCGTGCCGGCTCTGCTTTTGGCGAAAGCGACCTTCGTAGCGGCGGTTTTCGAAAACAGACTACCTGATGGCGTTGCCCATCGATCTCGCGGCCTGAATTGCGACCAGCCTGCTACTCATCCGCCTGGCAGAAAAGCGCTTTCGGCGCCGGTAGTCCCCACCCATACTTCGGGTGTGCGTAGGGCCGACTGAAGATTGAATTTTGAACGGCGCAAATTAAATTAATCTGTTGTTGCCTCGGCGATGAAAGGAGGAAGTCGCCATGAACACAGTCCCATTTTACCGCTCTGACGTACCCCTCGATTCAAACGATCTCGCGACATGCCAGAAGATCGTTGATGCACTCGCTGCCGAAGCGAAAATTGAGCGTGACAGCGAGGAATGGAGACGCATCAGTGTCATCGCGATTCAGCTGGTGCAGCAAGGCGTCCATGAACACGAGGATCTGCTTGCTATGGTCCGGGCGGCACGAGGCCTCCGTTGAGAAGTCAAGGCCCGAAGCCCAGCCATTGAAGCTTTCGCGGGGCGCATATTTACGACAGCGACCTCGATCTTGGCGAGGCTAGACCGCTGCCCGCGGGGGAAGCTTTACCGATTGGCAGCGATCACCCCACTCTGATAACGGGGCATGCCTAGGACCGCCGAACTTCCAAATCGCTCGAATGTTTCCATCCCAGGAAAAAACAATTTCTGGAACTGCGAAAGTTGCCGTTGGTTGCATTGCCATACCTTGAACAAGGAGAAGCACATGCTTACGAAAATTCTCGCAGTTTCCGCCCTTTCCCTTGCCCTTGCTACTTCGGCCATGGCTCAAAGTTCAGGCAACAGCGGCTCCGGCTCTGGTTCGAACTCCGGATCGTCCAGCAGCTCAGGCACGGGCTCCGGTTCCGGTTCTGATAACGGCACCAACAACGGAAGCAACGGCACAGGTTCCACCAACGGCTCGGGCTCTACCAACGGCGGCAGCAATTCCAACAAGGGCAGTGGCAACGGCAGCGGCAGTGGCAACAGCACCGCCGGCAGCAACGACAATGGCAAGGCGAGCGACTGTAACGGCCAAGCCACCGGCAAAAACACCAATGGGACGTCGCAGGATCAGACAGCAAACCCGGCGGCGACTACGAATTGCCCGTGACTCAGACAAGAGGCAGCGGGGATTCCGCTGCCTCTTCCCCAGGTGCTCGATGCCCCACTCCGATCTTCCCGCGCCCTATACCGATGTGATCGATGCAGCACGCACGTCCAATGTCAGGCACTGCGCAAACGTTCACGGCCTGACGCTGAGGGTGGCGCTCGATCTCATCCGAGCCACCTCTAGGCACGCCGCAGACGAGGCGGCCCTAACGCTTAAATCCCACTTCACCCAATCGATACCGAGCAATCCGAAATGATGCGGAAGACACGTCAATCACAAATGCTTCATCCATCGTAAATCGCAAAGCGAATCGGCGAGCGGCGGTGTATCTAGGATTTGCCGTCATGCTGATGGCTCCCAGCAAGCCCGTCTGTGCTTACCCCTGGCCAGGCGGGCTTTTCTTCGTATTGAGTTCCGACAAAACATGGTCCGAGCCCTCCTCGACATAATCCTGATGATCGCGATCGCTATCGTCTGGGTCCTCGGTCTCGCGTGGGCCACTATCGAAATCGTCAAAGCCCTCGGCTGGATCGGCTGAGGCCGGTCGACCATCTCGATCAGACTTCGGCCCGTGTCAGACTGAATAATTTCCGGCACATGCGCGATCGGACGCATTGCGATTGGTACCCGGTTGCCGCTTCTCTATTTCCGATTATTGCTTCTCAATCCACGCGCTCTATGTCGGGGTGACGTAAGAGAAATTGGAAATTATCGTGTTTGAGGAGCATCTCCATCCGGCGGACCTTCCTTTGTTCTCAAAGGATCTGGAGCTATGCGAGCAAATCTTTGATATCGTTTGTTCCGAGGGGGGCTTTACGCCACGGAGCTGCGAGTCAGACCTAGTAGCTTGCCATCTCATTTACGCCTACAAGCAAGGCATTCGTGACACGGCACAACTCCTGATCACGGCCAGGATGGGCGTGATCTTTGATCGCGACCGCTTTCAGACTAGCAATTTGCACTGAACTCCAAAGATCGAGTTTACACAGATGAACTGCTCACCTCCTCGCAAGGCTATCCCTTGTCCTGTCTCTGTTGGTCAACACGTCTTGTGGCTGCGCCAGTAAATCGAAGATCTTCGGATGCGACGTTCAAAAGCCTACCGCAAAGTCAAGTTCGACGAAGCCGAAACCGCTTCCCTCAAATGCGAGATCGAAGGGCGAGAGGATGTTTTCGCGCGTTACCGATTGCTCGGGCTCCTGCCCGGATTCGTTCCCCAGTACATCGTCGGCTCAAAGAGCTTTGTTGGAACCTGAAAGCCGGTCGTTCGTTTTTCGGCCGTTGATACTCCTGTATCTTCCCCTTAAACTGCCCCGCTTCGGCGGGGCTTGTTTTTCGGGAACAATTCCTTCTTCTGCGCGTTTTTAGGTCGCTCACATCCCAATGTGAGACCGGGCCACGCAAAATCGCCCCCAAGTCCGAAATTGCCTGGCTCACCTCTCCTCGCCGGTTTGGGACAGTACGGCAAGGACGCAGGACGGCCGTTGCCAGTTAAGACCTCCTGGCAACGGCTTTTTCGTATGCAGATTACGAGCCGGACAGTTTCGAAGAAATCGAGCCTGAAGAGCTAGCGCCGTCGAATTCAATGCAGCGTTAGAACTACAAAGACAAAAGAGCCGGCGGCAAAACATGCGGCGAGGGTCGTGACCAGATCCATTTCATCCTCCTGATAGTTGCACTTTAACCCGTTGGAGGCCGGATTGGTTCTGTCGTCGAGATTGCAAAAGCGCTCGCCTGGATCGGATAGGACCTGCGGCCCGAATGGCACCTAAGATTGCAACAGATAACCATAAAAAACTCGAATCCGTCGGGAACTTTCCGGCCGCAGGGGACATGATTCTCCGCTTACATTCCCATGTGAGCGGTGCCAGGCGCCCTTGTTTCCACCGGCGTTAACCGCGAGTGCCCGGCTCACCGTGCCCAGGACGCTAACCATCACCGATGAAGGTCCCATAACCCGAACGGGCGATATCCGGTCAGGCACGCCAAACCCGTTTCTGTTCTATCGAGAGGGATCAAGAGTAGGGCTGCTGCTTCGGGCAAGATGCTTTGTGGCAGCGGCCTTTTTCCGCGGCAATAGCCAAGATTAATCCACATCGCCGAGAAACCCTATATAGTCCGCCAGCAAAGGGCGCGAGGGTTTGGTGATGTTAAGGCGATTTATCGATCCGTCAGACCTGCTGCTTTTTTCGGAAGATCTCGATCGATGCCAAAAGGTGTTCGATATTGTTCGGGCGGAGCTGGGCGTGGAGCGCGGCAGTGCTCAGGAAGAGATGATCGCCGCTCACATAATTCATTCTTATAAGCGGGGCGTGCGGGACGAGCAGCAGTTGCTCATACTAGCGCGTACCGCGGCAATAAACTGAACCCTAACCAAGGGCGGGTTGATACTGACAATTATTATTGCGAGATCAGCTTTCGAAGTGTCCGAAGCGACTCTAGCAGACATCTGACTTCGTGGGAGACAATCGCATCGTCCGAGATCAGGAGATCCTCTATCGCCAAGGCATCCAACTTTTTGCCCAAGGCATCGGACAACCGTGCTTCATGGACAGCGATTTGTTCAGAGATGTATCGAAACCAGCTCTCCTCCATATGGCATATTCACACCATTGCACTGGAGCCGCATTGACGAACATCAAGTGCGATCTTGGTTAGCGCGGGGTGGGATAAAGCGACCAACAGCACTTGACCAACTATCTCTCGCGCGGATGACTTGCGATCAGCCAGTCATCCACTCTCGAAAGGAACATATGAGTTATATTCCAATCTCCATCTTCTTCGCCGGGCTTATCGTTTGGAATACTGTAGACAGGATTATCTATTCGAGGAAGAGACGCGAATGGGTGGAAGTGAAAGCGATTGTCCGATCAGTCGTTTCGAAACCCGTGGGCGAATTTCCGGAATTAGGTAGCAACTGCCACCAAAGAGGGAATTACCTGAAGCAAGGATCGGTACTAGGTTCTTCGAGGTCGAAATCGTCGTCCATCTCAACGCGTGGCGGACGTTCGCGGCCGTGACGGATTGCGAAAATTGAAATCTCGTCGCCCAGAACCTCGTAATCAACGAGATATGGTCCCATGACAAAGCGTAAAACTCCAGGAACGGGAATTTCGTCGTTGAACTTTCCCATCTCCGGAAAGCGGCTGAGTCCTTGCCTAAGCCGCTTGATGTCATCAGCAAATTGTTGAGCTGCTCTGGTACTTCCCGATTTAAGATATTTCGCTTCGCGCCGTACGTATTCAAGCAGCCGCTCCCTTGACGATCGCATCGACTTCGTCAATTACGTCGTCAAGATCATGCCCCAGCCCGTTTTCAATATCCCGCCTTGCCTGAGCGAGTTCGATAATCTCGCGTCCCTCTGCGGCTAAATATGATTTCAGAGCACGGACGAAGACCCAGCTTCGGCTGCGATCGCATATTTCAGCGATCCCTTCGATTTCAGATAGCACATCCAGCGGCAGCCGCATGGTGATCGGATCGGACAGCTCACGTTCTGACATCGTTTTTGCCTCCATTTGTAATACAGCGAAGATAGCTCATCGGCCGACTAACGTCAAATTCAACGACCGATCGACTCTTCGTCGCGGCCCTGGTATGGTCCGCCGCAGATTCAGGTCCATAGACATACGACAACGCTGATTTTTCACTTCGCCGTCTCCGGTGATGTCCTGTCGTATCGTGTAATCTTCAAGGGACTGAACATGCCGACCAACCTGCCGTCCGTCATTCCGCCGCAGAACTCCATTTCCTCTGAACTGGAGGCACTTCGGAGGGTAGAAATATTGGGGCAACCAGCACTTCCTGCTATCGCCCTACTGCCGAACCTTCTCGCTTAAGAGCCTCCGCACCTTCGACGAGGAGCGGTCCTACAAGGCCTTCTGCTTCATCCGCTGGCCGGATACCGAAGGGAGGCCGACATGCGTCCATTGCTCTCATGCGAACTGCTGGGAGATCCGGCGCCGCCGTTTCAAGTGCCAGGCCTGTCGTCGTGAGTTCTCGGTCACGACCGGAACGGTCTTCGCCTTCCGGAAGATGAGCTTCCAGGACATCCTGGCGGGACTGTGGTTCTCCATGAACAGCGTGAAGGGCAAGAGCGCTCTCCAGCTCTCCCGCGAGCTCGGCTGCCAGTACAAGACGGCATGGGTGTTCCTCATGAAAATGCGCGAGGCGATCTCGACGAGGCTCTTCCGGATGATGCTCGAAGGCGAGATCCATATCGACGGAAAGTACGCAGGCGGGCACATCAAGCCGGAGAACCGGAAGGAGGATCGTGTCGATCGGCGCCGCGCCGAGAACCAGAACTTCAAACGGCTGACGATCCTGACGCTCCGGGAGAAGACGTCGTTCGGCCGCGGCCGCGAGCAGACCCTGACACGCGTCATCCGGAGCGAGGACTCCAACGAAGCGTGGGAGATGGTCAAGAAACACGTCCGCAAGGGTTCACGACTTCATGCTGATGAGCACTTCAGCTACGATGATCTGGAGGGCCTGCAGGAGCTTCACCGCGTCAATCACAGTCAGGAATACCAGACCAAGGGCGGGGTCAACACCAACCACGTCGAGAGCTTCTTCAGTCGCATACAGCGAGCCTACGTCGGCATCCATCACCGCTTCTCGGTGCGATACTTCGACTGGTACGCGGCCGAGATCGCCTGGCGTGAGGACAACCGTCGCGTCGACAACGGCCTTCAGCTCTGGGGCATGCTCTACAAGGCGCTGTCGAGACCGACGTCGAGGAATTTGTGCGACTACTGGCAGGGGAACCATCCGCCTGATCTCGTATGGGAAGATGGTGTTAGTCCCGAGAGGGCCTAGTTACGGTCGGTGGCGCCCACAAGACGAAGGCCGAAGCCGAGGCTTTCATGAACGAAAGCCCTGATTGCGGATATTTGCCCGGGGGCCACATTCGTCGCGGCACCTCTGTCGCAACTTACACAATTTGTCACCGACCGCACGCCTCTCGCGCTCACGGATGCTGCTGGACGCTGAGGCCTCCATCCACCGTCAGGTAGGTGGCGTTCATGAAGGGGCATTCGTCCGAGATCATGAAGACCGCGGCGAGTGCGATTTCTTCGGGGGTGGCGATGCGGCCGCCCGGATGAAGTTTCATCGTTTCGGCCTTGGCTGCTTCCGGGTCGGGGAAGCTGTTCCAGTAGTCGATGACCTTCTGCGTCGCGACATAGCCCGGTGCCAGCGCGTTCACCCTCACGCCTTTGCCCGCATATTCGATGCCGAGCGATTTCGTCATGCCGAGAAGCGCGTGCTTGGCGAGCGGATAGGGGAAAGTGTGCGGAATGATGGTGAAGGCATGGGTCGAGGCGATGTTGAGGATCGCGCCGCCGCCCTGCGCGATGATATCGGGGAGCACCGCCCTGCAGCAGTTCCATGCGCCCTTGAGATTGATGTCGAAGCAGCGCTGCCATTCCTCCTCGGACGTTTGCAGCGGCTCGGCAAAGACGTTGACGCCGGCATTGTTGATCAACGCATTAAGTTGACCGATCTCCCTTGCCGCCTGGGCGACGGCTGATGCGACCGCAGCCGCGTCGACGATATTCGCCTCGGCGTGGCCGACCTTTGCGCCTGTTGCCTGGAGGGCGGCGGCCTCAGTGGCCAGCCGCTCCCCGTCCAAATCGATGAGGAAAAGGCTCGCTCCTTCCGCGGCACAGGCCTTGGCGATGGCAAGGCCGATGCCCTGGGCGGCACCGGTCACAAGGATACGCTTGCCGGAGAGCCGGTTCACCATGCTGGCCTCCTACCACTCGGCGACACTGCCATCCTCATGCCTCCAGACGGGGTTTCTCCACCTGTGGCCTTGCTTGGCGCGTTCGATGACATAGGCCTCGTCGACCTCGATGCCGAGGCCGGGGCCTTGCGGGATCGAGACGAAGCCGTCAGCGTATTGGAACACGTCCTTGTTGGAGATGTAGTCGAGGATGTCGTTGCCCTTGTTGTAATGGATGCCGAGGCTCTGTTCCTGGATAAAGGCATTGTAGGAGACGGCGTCGACCTGCAGGCAGGCGGCAAGCGCGATCGGCCCGAGCGGGCAATGCGGGGCAAGCGCCACGTCATAGGCCTCGGCCATGGCGGCGATCTTGCGGCATTCGGTGATGCCGCCGGCATGGGAGAGGTCCGGCTGCAGGATATCGACATAGCCGTCCGAGAGGACATGCTTGAAGTCCCAGCGCGAATAGAGCCGCTCGCCAAGCGCAATCGGCGTCGAGGAATGGTTGGCGATCTCTTTCAGGGCTTCACGGTTTTCCGAAAGCACCGGCTCCTCGATGAACAACAGCTTGTAGGGCTCGAGCTCCTTGGCGAGCACCTTGGCCATCGGCCGGTGGACGCGGCCGTGGAAGTCGACGCCGATGCCGATATGCGGGCCAATCGCCGCGCGGATGGTGGCGATGGTCTCAACCGCCTTTTCCACCTTGTCATAGGTATCGACGATCTGCATCTCCTCGCAGCCGTTGAGCTTGATCGCCTTGAAGCCGCGGGCAACCACATCCTTCGCATTGTTGGCGACGTCGGAGGGGCGGTCGCCGCCGATCCAGCTATAGACCTTGATCTTGTCGCGCACCTGGCCACCGAGCAGCGAATGGATCGGCTGGCCGAGCGCCTTGCCCTTGATGTCCCAGAGCGCTTGATCGATGCCGGCCAAGGCCGACATATGGATGGCACCGCCGCGATAGAAGCCGCCACGGTACATCACGTTCCAGTGATCCTCGATCAGGAACGGATCCTTGCCGATCAGGTAATCCTCTAGCTCGTGGACGGCAGCCTGGACGGTCAGCGCCCTGCCCTCGACCACGGGTTCGCCCCAGCCGACGACGCCCTCGTCGGTCTCGATCTTCAAAAACAGCCAGCGCGGCGGGACAATATAGGTCGTCAGCTTGGTGATCTTCATGGCATGCTTCCGTTTCGGCTTTCAAAGGTGGTGTAATTGTCGGACTTGCAGCCGCGATGGCGACAAGAGGGTGTGTCGATCATATCTCTAGCGCGACCCACCTGGCCTGTCCCTGCCGCCAGCGTCCTTTCCTGCAGTCGGCTCGCGGCCGATCAGCCGCTCGGCCGCGGCAAGGTCGCGCACGGCAAGATCGAGCATGCGGTTGGCAACGTTGCGGGCAGCAGCCCGGTCGCGCAGTCGCAGCGCCTCGACCAGTTCGCCATGCACCACGATCGCCTCCTCGCGGCTGTCGACGGCGACGTTGGAGGCATGCAGCGCATAGGTCAGCGCCGCATGGATGGCGCTCGACAGGCGGCGAAAGACCTGGTTGTGGCTGGCGCCGAGAAGCACGGTGTGGAACATCACGTCGGCTTCGGTGAAACGTTCGGGATCAAGGGCTGAATCGCGCATCTGCCGCCAGGCGTGGTCGAGATCGGCGACCTCGCGGGCGGTCGCCCGCTCGGCAGCATATTCGGCAGCAGCCGGTTCGATGGTGCGGCGGGCCTCGAGGATGCAGCCGAGAATGTCGAAATCGCGGATATAGGGGCCCATCCATTCCAGCACGTCGGCATCGAGGATGTTCCAGTCGTCGCGGTCGCAGACCGTGGTGCCGACCCGCGGCCTGCCGCGCACCATGCCCTTCGATTCCAATATCTTCAGGGATTCGCGGATGACGGTGCGGCTGACACCGTAGATCTCGCAGAGATCATTCTCCCGCGGCAGCGGACTGCCGACGGGATAGCGCTCCGAACAGATGTCCTGCGCAAGCGCTGCCGTCACGTTGCGGCCGACACGCGGACGGCGCACGGGCCCGGGTTGGCTATCCCTGCCGTTGTCCCGATCGACTGAATCCAAATTCAACACTCCCTTTGCGCCGGACATGGTCGAGCAAACACTCGACCCTATCGTCTCCCTGATCAACCATTAAAGCAATCATCATACAAAGGCAATTGACGAGTATGATGATTTGGCTTACTCAACTAATACTGCCTGGGAGAGGCAGCATCTCATTCAAGAGACCTCAAGGGAGAGAGACATGCGCTTTTTCAAAGCAGCCTTTCTGGCTGGTACCGTCGCGATCGTCGCCGCGACCTCCGCATTCGCCGCCGACGTGAAGATCGGCTTCGTCGTCAAGCAGCCGGAAGAGCCCTGGTTCCAGGACGAGTGGAAATTCGCCGACATGGCGGCCAAGGAGAAGGGCTTCACGCTCGTCAAGATCGGCGCTGAAGATGGTGAAAAGGTTCAGTCGGCGATCGACAACCTCGGCGCCCAGGGCGCACAGGGCTTCATCATCTGCACGCCCGACGTCAAGCTCGGCCCCGGCATCGTCGCCAAGGCGGCCGCCAATCAGCTGAAGATGATGACCGTGGACGACCGCCTCGTCGGCGCCGACGGCAAGGCGCTAGAAGATGTCCCGCATATGGGCATTTCGGCAACCAAGATCGGTGAGACTGTCGGTCAGGCGATCGTCGACGAAATGAAGAAGCGCGGCTGGGACATGAAGAATGTCGGCGCGATCCGCGTCTCCTACGACCAGCTTCCGACTGCCGTCGACCGTGTCGAAGGCGCGATTTCCGTGCTGAAGGCAGCCGGCTTCCCGGCCGATAACATCTATAACGCTCCGCAGGACAAGACCGATACGGAAGCCGCGCTCAATGCCGCAACGACCGTCATTAACAAGCATGCCGACGTCAAATACTGGATCGCCTTCGGCCTGAACGACGAAGCAGTGCTCGGCGCGGTGCGCGCGACGGAATCGTCCAACATTCCGGCGGCCAATGTCATCGGCGTCGGCATCGGCGGTGCGGATTCGGCGATCAACGAATTCAAGAAGCCTTCCGCGACCGGCTTCTTCGGAACCGTGATCATCTCGCCGAAGCGTCACGGCTATGAGACCGCGCTCGACATGTACGACTGGATCGCCAACGGCAAGGAGCCGCCGAAGCTGACGCTCACGTCTGGCTCATTGGCACTACGCAACGACTATCAGGACGTTCGCAAGAGCCTCGGCATCGAGTAATTATCCTCCCAGGATGATCATGGCTCGGCGGCATTGCTGCTACCGGGCCTCTTTTTCAGCGGAACGACCATGGCCTTCCTAGAATTCAACGGCATTTCCAAGGAATATCCCGGCGTCCAAGCGCTGTCCGATGTCTCGTTGTCAGTCGAAAAAGGCGCCGTGCACGGCCTGATGGGCGAAAACGGGGCCGGCAAATCGACGCTGATCCGCGTTCTGTCAGGCGACCAGTCTGCCGACAGCGGCACGATCGTCATCGACGGCGAGGAGCAGCGATACAGTTCCGTGCGCGACGCCTTCCACGCCGGCGTCATCGTCATTCACCAGGAATTGCAGCTCGTCCCGGAACTGACGGTTGCCGAAAATCTCTGGCTCGGGCGCTTTCCCGACACTGCCGGCGTCATCAAGGGCAAGGTGCTGGTCGAGACCGTGCGGCAGAAGCTCGCCGATATCGGCATCGATATCGATCCTGTCGCCAAGGTCGCATCGCTGTCGATCGGCGCGCGCCAGATGGTCGAGATCGCCAAGGCTGTGATGCTCGATGCGCGCGTCATCGCGCTTGACGAGCCGACCTCGTCGCTGTCGTCGCGCGAAAGCGAAATCCTCTTCCAGCTCATCGATCGCCTGAAGGCGCGCGGCACCGTCATTCTCTATGTCTCACATCGCCTCGACGAGATCTTCCGCCTTTGCGACAGCATGACCGTCCTGCGCGACGGCAAGCTTGCCGCCAACCATTCGTCGATGTCCGAGGTCACGCGCGAGCAGATCATTTCCGAGATGGTCGGCCGCCAGATCAGCAATATCTGGGGCTGGCGCGAGCGCCCGCTCGGCGACACCAGGCTCGATGTCAAGAACCTCTCCGGCCCGAAGCTGAAGACGCCCATCAGCTTTTCCGTGCGCCGCGGCGAGATTCTCGGTTTCTTCGGCCTGATCGGCGCCGGCCGCAGCGAGATGGCGCGCCTTCTCTATGGTGCCGACCACCGCTACCAGGGGTCCGTCTCGATCGACGGTGTGGCGATCAGCCCGGACAGGCCGCAGGCGGCAATCCATGCCGGCATGGTGCTTTGCCCGGAGGACCGCAAGTTCGACGGCATCGTCCAGGGCCGCTCGATCGAGGAAAACATCACCATCTCCTCCCGCCGCCACTTTTCCCCTTTCGGCTTCCTCAACATGCGCCGGGAAGCCGAACTTGCGGATCGCTTCATTGCCAAGCTGCGCGTGCGCACGCCTTCGCGCAGGCAGGACATCATCAATCTGTCCGGCGGCAACCAGCAGAAGGTCATTCTCGGTCGCTGGCTGTCGGAGCAGGGCATCAGGGTCCTCGTCATCGACGAGCCGACGCGCGGCATCGATGTCGGCGCCAAGTCGGAAATCTACGAAATCCTCTATGAACTGGCCGCCGAGGGCATGGCGATCGTCGTCATTTCCAGCGAGCTGCCGGAGGTCATGGGCATTTCCGACCGCATCATGGTCATGTGCGGCGGCAAGGTCGCCGCCAATATCGCCCGCCCCGATTTCAACGAACACCAGATTCTCACCGCTGCCCTGCCGGATAAAAACGCCGCGGGCATTCTCTGAGCTAGGATATAGTCACGATGACTTCTCTCAAAAAAATCTTCCTGGGCGAACAAGGTCTTGTGATGATCTTTGCCATCGCCTTCGTCATCGTGGCGCTGACGGTCCCGAACTTCCTGACCGAGCGCAACATGCTGGGTTTGCTGCAATCGGTCGTCACGATCGGCATCGTCTCCTGCACGATGATGTTCTGCCTCGCCTCGCGTGACTTCGACCTTTCGGTCGGCTCGACGGTCGCCTTCTGCGGCATGATCGCGGTCATGGCATCCAACGCGACAGGCTCCATCCTGCTCGGCCTCCTGGCAGCGCTCGTCTGCGGTGGGTTCGTCGGCTTCGTCAACGGCGTCGTCATCGCCAAATTCCGCATCAACGCGCTGATCACCACGCTCGCGACCATGCAGATCGTCCGCGGCTTTGCGCTGATCGCCTCCGACGGCCGCGCCGTCGGCATCAACGATCCGAATTTCTACCAGCTGGCGCTCTCCAACTTCCTCGGCATCCCGACACCGATCTGGATCATGGCGATCCTCTTCGTCTTCTTCGGGTTCCTGCTGAACCGCACCGTCTTCGGCAAGAACACGCTGGCAATCGGCGGTAACCCAGAAGCGTCGCGCCTGGCGGGTGTCAACGTCGCCAATATGCGCATCTGGATCTTTGCCGCACAGGGCCTCGTCTGCGCCATCGCCGGCATCTTGCTTGCCTCCCGCATCACATCGGGCCAGCCGAATGCGGCGACGGGCCTCGAGCTTTCGGTCATTTCCGCCTGCGTGCTCGGCGGTGTGTCGCTCGCCGGTGGCCGTGCGGCGATGACCGGCGTCATCGTCGGCGTGCTGATCATGGGCATTGCCGAAAACGTCATGAACCTGCTCAACATCCAGGCCTTCTACCAATATGTCGTGCGCGGCCTGATCCTGCTCATCGCCGTTCTCCTCGACAATCTGCGCTCCACCGCGGTCGGCAGGAGAACGTGACTTCTCCACGATCGAACGGCGAGCGGACACTTCGCAGCAGCGATCTGACTGTTCGCGTCAGCCCGATCGGCGGCGCAATCCTGTCTGCCGACTACCGTGGCACGCCTTTTTTGGTCGCAGCCGGCGGCCCTGATGGGACCATGGCGAGCTTTTCCCTGGTACCCTTCGGCAACCGCGTCGAACACAACGGGATGACGGTCGGCGGGCGGGATTATCGCTTCGCGCCAAACAGCAGCGATCCCCTTTATCTGCACGGCGATGGCTGGCTGGCGGAGTGGGACATCGAAGTGATGTCGGAAGACCATCTGCAGATGAGTTTTGAGAAGGCTGCCGACGAATGCTCTCCCTATGCCTATCGGGCACAACATACGATCCGTGTTGCCGAAAATGAACTCCACCTCGCACTTTCCGTCGAAAATCTGGGGCGCGATCCCTTTCCCTTCGGTCTCGGCCAGCATCCGTTCTTTCCGCGAACGCCCGGCACCATCCTCAAGGCATCGACGAAGGCCTGCTGGAGTGAGCGCGAGGGCCATTTGCCCGACCGGAGACAGAGCATACCGAATGACCTGGACTTCCGAGACGGAGCCTTGCTCCCGTCGCAATGGGTCAACAATGCCTTCGAAGGCTGGGATGGGAAGGCCTCGATAGACTGGCCTGAACTCGGCATGCGGCTGCTGCTGGAAGCCGATCCGCTCTTTAACGTCGGCATGATCTACATGCCCACCGACCGGACAGACTTCTTCTGCTTCGAGCCGATGAGCCATCTGCCGAACGGACATCATCTGCCTGATCTCGGCGGATTGCGGCTGCTGGCACAGGGCGAACGCATGGCGGGCGAAATGCGCTTCCGCCTTTCGCCCGCTTGAGACTTTGCTTTTTTGATCAGCCTACGCAAGGCTCAGCGAACACCCTGTCGTTCGCCGGTCGCCGTATGCGTGTTGCTCACGAGCGTCAGCTGTGGAGGAGCAGGAACCGGTCTTCCCGGAGGTGGCCCTCGCAGGATCGAGCCGAGATTGGACGCCAGTTCTCCGGCATGCAGCGACAGGCAGGTCGAATGGTGACCCGGCAATTGTATGTGGCGGAAGTTGCTGGCGAGACGCGACCAGACCGTTCCGTCGTAAAGGCCGCATTGCCGCCCGCCACCGTCGCGGCCGGTCGACAGCACAACGACAGGCGTCGTCACCGGCGGCGGCAGGTAGGATGCGATCGCTGCGGTATAGAAGGCCCTGAGATAGGCATTCTTCTCCTGGATCCGACGCTCTGCTGCTGCAGCCTCAGTCTCCTGCTGCACGAGGCGTTTGCGTCGCGTGGCGCGTCGATGAACGATATAGCGAGCCAATCGCGCAATTTCGCCAAATGACAGATGCGTAACGCGGCCAATATCCCAGGCCATGTACATCAAATCCCCGAAGCGCCGTTGCACGGCCGGGGAGCGTTTCTCCTCGGGAACCAGAACCGATGTCATGAGGCTATATAGCCTACGATAGAATGGCTTCGCGTTCAGCGAGGACGGCTCGATCATGACGATGATCTCGACCTCGTGGCCCATTTCCTTAAGCAGCCGCGCGCACTCGTAAGCGACAAGCGCGCCGTTGCAATAGCCGCCGAGCCGGTATGGCCCCGACGGCTTGACTGCAAGGACGTCCTTCAGACGCTCGCGCGCCATCCATTCCACGCTCGCGCGCAGATTATTGTCGTGCAGCCCCTGCGGAGCCAGAGCCACGATAGGATAGTTGCATTCCGTGGCAAGGCGGCGGACATAAAGGCCGCCCATATCGAAATCACCATGGAAGAGGATCAGCGGATTGCCGCTCGCCTCCATGTTGTAGGACTTGAAAACGTCGCTCTCGTCGGCGCAGGCCCTGCGCCAAAATCTGAGTTTTTCCAAACGTCGGTTTCGTATTTCGTCCTTTGACTCACCCCGATCGGTCATAGGTATTTCCCCCACACTACTTAAAAAACAGCCTCCACTAGAAGCGGCGCCAGATGGAGCGGACGCGTCGTCTTCCGCTTCGAGTGAATGTCCTGCCAGACCCATTCGACCTGGGCAGGCGTCAACCCGGTCGCCCTGGCCGTCTCATCGGCGTCGATCCCGTTGTTCAATGCGTAGAGGCAAAGATCCATGCGATCGTAGGGAAGCGCGAAGTAGAACTCCTCCTGGGTCTGGGCGAGCGACCAGGTATCCGTCGTCGGCGGGCGCCGGCGGATCTTCTCCGGCACGCCCAGATATTCGGCGAGCTGGTAGACCTGAGACTTGTAGAGATGCGCAATCGGCTTTACGTCGGCGGCGCCATCGCCGTTCTTTACGAAAAAGCCCTGGTCGTATTCCAGCCGGTTCGGCGTGCCGAGAACGGCATAGTTCAACCGGTCAGCGTGATAATATTCCATCTGCTTGCGCGTGCGCTGCTTCATGTTGGTCGCGGCGACGATGCCGAGATAGGCCGAAGCCGGCATGCGGTGGCGGGTCTGGGTGCCATCGGGCGCCTGCAGAACCAGTGTCGAGATCGCATAGCCTTCGCCGTTGAGCGGGCTGGTGATCGCCACCTTGCAGGCCCAGCCTTCGCCGTAAGCCGGCTCGATCTGCCTGATGATGTCGTCGCGGCGACGATAGCAGCCCATGGCCGCAAGCGTCGGCCCGATATCTTCGACCGTGCTGTCGATCGAGTAGGTCTCCGCCAGCTCGCGCCCCAACGCCAGACTGTCAGGATCGGAATCATTCTCTGGCATATAGAGCGCGTAGACGTTGCGAGCGCCGAGCGCATGGACGGCAAGGGCCGCGCAGACGCTGGAGTCGATCCCGCCCGACAATCCAAGGACGAGACCACGCCGGCGCATCTTCGTGCGCACCTGGTCTCGCAGCGCTTCCGTTATCCGCGTGACCTCTGCTGCGCAGTCGATCCGCAGCGTTTCGGGCGAGAACTCTCGATGAAGGGCGAGTGGAATCGTGTTCATTCGGCTGGCTCCATTGTTTGTTCGAATTCCTCGGCGGCAAGCCGACGGCTGACCTTGCCTGTGTCAGTCTTCGGCAGCTCGGTCCGGAAGGAGACCGAACGCGGCACCATGAAATCCTCGAGATTGCGTTGGCAGTGGCGGATGACGAGCTGCTCTGTCAGACCGGGATCGGACGCGACGATGACGGCATGCACGGCCTGGCCAAGGATTGGATCCTGCCGGCCGAACACGACCACTTCGGACACGCCGACACAGGCATGGATGACGGCCTCGACTTCCTTCGGCGCGACCTTTTCACCGCGCGTCTTGATGATGTCGTCCTTGCGGCCGACGAAATAGAGGAAGCCGTCACTGTCGGTGCGGAAAAGGTCGCCGGTGTAAAGCACCTTTTCCCAGGGGTTGAAGCCGGGACGAAGCCTCTGCTTCGTCGCCTCCTCGTTTTCCCAATAGCCCTGCATCACATGCGGGCCGCGGATCACCAGTTCGCCGACGACACCAGGAGCGACCTTCTGCCCCTCGTCGTCGACCACATAAGCCTGCGTGTTGGGAATGGCGATGCCGACCGAGCCCGGACGGATGTCGAGTTGATCAGGCGGCAGATAGGTGCAGCGCTTGCATTCCGTGAGGCCATACATCGAAAAGACCGTGGCTCCGGGAAAGAGCGCGCGAAGCCGTTCGATATGTTCCGGCGGAAGTGCGGCTGCCGTGTTCGAAATATAGCGCAGACCGGGCAGGAAGCCCGGCGCAAGATCGCGCATGCCGAGGATCATCGCGGCCATTGTCGGCACCAGCGGAAAGCCCGTCACCTTCTCGCGGCGCATGGTTTCAAACACGGCCTGCGGGAAAGCGAAGGATTTTTCCAGGACGACCGTGGCGCCCATCTTGATCGCCATCAGGACCTGATAGAGCCCATAGTCGAAGGCGATCGGCAGCACGTTGAGGATGATGTCGTCCGGCGTGTTTTCGAGATAGGTCGTGATCGATGTCGCGGCCGCCTCGATATTGCGATGGGTCATCATCACGCCCTTCGGGCGGCCGGTCGAGCCCGATGTATAGATGAGCATCGCCAGATCGACGTCGATGCCGCCATGCGGGCACGGCACGGCCGGCCCTGCGATACAATCGGAGAAGCGCGCAGCACCCACAGGCATCGTCAGCGGCTGGTCGCCGGAAACGATGGCGACTTCCACGGTCGGTGCCTCGGCCATGGCCTGGTCGAGAACGCTTGCGAGCTTGGTCTGGGTGATGACCGCCCTTGCCCGGCAGTTTTGCAGCACATAGGCGAGCTTATCCGCCTTGGTGGACGGATTGATCGGGCTGAAGACGCCCCCGGTCTTCAGGATTGCAAAGATGGAAACAACCGCTTCCCAACAATTGTCCATGAAAATGATGGTCCGATCACCCGGCCGCAAGCCCCTCTCCACTAGGCTTGCGGCCAGGTGATCAGAAAGCGTGTCGAGCGCGGCATAACTCAGCCGCATTTCCCCCGCCACGAGGGCTATCTTCTCACCCATCGACGTGGCGCTGTCCCGCAGGAAAGTCTCGACACGCATTGTCCCCTCCAATGTCCGATTTCAAGCGACGGCGGCGATAGGATCGGCAGCCGATCTCTTGCTCATGATGAAGGTGGCAACCTTCGTGATGGAGTCGAAGTTGGCGGGCAGAATCTCCGCATCCGCGACGGTGACGCCGAAATTGTCTTCGACGAACGACACGAGTTCAAGGATGCCGGTGGAGTCCACGACATCGCTTTCGATCAGCGATGCATCGTCCCCGAGGGCCCTACTCGTGTCTCCAAACAGGAAACTTTCAACAATAAAGGCCCTGATTTG
This sequence comes from Neorhizobium sp. P12A, assembly GCF_008365395.1. NCBI lineage: Bacteria > Pseudomonadati > Pseudomonadota > Alphaproteobacteria > Hyphomicrobiales > Rhizobiaceae > Neorhizobium > Neorhizobium sp. P12A. Next base: position 41,339 of record NZ_QOVX01000015.1, read on the forward strand.
CTCTTTCAGCGGAATCATCATGCGTTCTCCTTTTTAGATCGCTGCTGCCAATTGACGGTCATCCCCCTGGTTGACCGCCCGCTTCGTGAATGCCTCATGCCAGAGCTGCGTGGACAGGATGCCGACAAAGGCGGCGTTGTCCCGGAAGCCATCGGTCTCGCGGCGGCACTTCGCCAGGAGCTTTTCGGCCGCCACGGGATTGAACAGGCCCGTTTCCTCCAGCGCGCGGTGGGAAAACAGCTGCCCGACATAATCAGGCTCGCGGCCGGCAAAGAAGGACCGGCTGTCCGGAGCCCGATAGGGTTGCTTGGTCCGCTGCCCGATCGAAGGCGGCAGCAGATCGGCGACCGCCCGCCGCAGAATATGCTTCTCGACGAAACCCTTGAGCTTCATGCCGGGCGGTATCTTCGCCGCGAATTCCACCAGTCGATGGTCGAGGAACGGGAAGCGGCCTTCGATCCCGTGCGCCATCGACATGCGGTCGCCCTGGCTCGACAGGATGTAATCAGAAAGCAGGAACTTGGTTTCGAGATACTGGGCCTGATGCAGCGGATGCCAGCGGCCGAAATCCGCAGGCAGGCGCGCAAGAACCTCTTCGGTCGCGTCATATCCGGCCAAAGTCTTTCGCAGGTCCGCTGAGAAGAAGATCTTTGCCGCCGCCGTGCTGCGATAGCGCGGCCGATGCGAGAACAGCGGATCGGAAACGTCCTCGTTGCCCGCGCCGAAGAAGGCGGCAAGGGATTCCGGTGTCTGCTGGCTCAGCCCGGGCAGATAGGGATAGAGGCGGCGGAAAAGCAGCGGTCGCCGCTTCGACCCCGTCTGCCGCGAGCAGAAGCGGCGCACACGGGTCTCCTTGAAAATATCATAGCCGGCGAAAACCTCGTCGGCACCCTCACCCGTCAGCACGACCTTCATGCCTTCTTCGCGAACATGGCGCGCCAGAAGGTGAAGCGGCGCCGGCGCGGTGCGGATGATCGGCTTTTCCGTATGCTCGATGACGGATGGAAAGATGCCGGCGATTTCATCCGGGCCGCAGGCGACTGCGGAATGATGCGTACCCAGCGCCTTCACCATTTCCTGCTGGAATGGGCTCTCGTCATGCTCGGCGGTGTCGAAGGTGACCGAGAAGGTGCGCAGCCCTGCTGTCGCATAGGGCTTGGCAAGGGCGCAGGTGATGGAGGAATCCAGACCACCGGACAGATAGGCCCCGACGGGCACGTCTGCGCGCATGCGGATCGCCGTCGCATCGTCGAGCAGCGCCAGCAGCTCTTCCGCGACATCCTCTTCACGGCGAGCCGGCTCAACGTCGGCTTTGTCGGGGAATGAGAGATCCCAATATTGGCGAACCGAAATGCCGTTACCGTCGACGATCATCAGATGGCCGGCCGGCAGCTCCGATACGCCCTTGAAGATGGTGCGCGGCGGGACCGGCGCCCAGAATGTGAATACCTGGTCCAGCGCGAAAGGATCGATATCGGCCTTGACGCCGGGGACTTCCAGCAGCGCCTTGATCTCAGAGGCGAAGAACAGCATCCCGTCGCGCTGCGTATAGAAGAACGGGCGCACGCCCATGCGGTCGCGAGCGATGAACATCCGGCGAAGATTGCGATCCCAGATAGCAAAGACGAAATCGCCATTGAGAAGATCGACGCAGCTAGGTCCCATTTCCTCATAGAGATGAAGAATGACTTCCGTATCAGACGACGTCCTGAAGCGCCGGCCCTTGGCTTCCAGCGAACGGCGCAGCTCGACATAGTTGAAGATTTCGCCGTTGAAGCTGATGCAGAGGGAGCCGTCCGAATTCGGCATCGGCTGCTGGCCATCCGCCAGACCGACGATCGACAGGCGGCGATGCCCGAAGCCTGCGCCATCATCCGTGAAGATGCCGCCTTCGTCGGGGCCGCGATGCAGCAGGGAACCTGCCATGCGGCGCAGAAGCGCAGCCGCTTGCCCGGCTGCCATGCCATCGCCGAAATATCCAAGTATGCCGCACATGATAGTTTCCCCTCGCATGCGGCGGGCCGAAAGGCTCCCGAACTCAACTTGCGCCGCAGCTTCAAAACACCGTTCAAGCTTGTCTAGGCGGGCTTCCGGAAGCAATGGAGCAAAGGGACTACCCCTAGTGGAAGGAGTATCCGGTAACGTTAGGAGCCGAGTGGGTAATCCGCATGCCCCCACAGCGCGACCTTTACGCACCTTGCCTGTAATGGGAACATTCGAGCTGCGCTAACCGCTGGGTATTGAACGGGGGTACGTTTTTACCGCCAGCCGGAGGAGAGGGATGAATATGCCAGACGATCTGAGAACGAATGAATCCGGTAACGACATCGGGAACCCCTATTCGACACGACCGACCGAGGCTTTGCCTGCGATGCCCATGAACAGCGAGAAATTCGTCACCTTCATGAATATGGATTTCGAACTGGGGCCGAGCGTTCTCGTCCCGCGGGCAGAGACCGAATTGCTGGGTACCGTCTGCGTCGACCGACTGACCCAGGGTCCTGTTGCACCTGTTGTCATCGATATGTGCTGCGGCTGTGGCAATCTGGGTATCGCGGTTGCCAATCACGTCGCCGATGCCCAGGTATGGGCTTGCGACCTTACGCCCGAAACGGTCGATGTTGCCTGGCGAAACGTCATGCGCTTCGGCCTGCAGGCACGGGTCAGCGTCGTGCAGGGTGATATGTTCGAGAACATCCGCAACATCGGGTTGGAAAACCGGGTGGATCTCGTGCTCTGCAATCCGCCTTACATCTCAAGCAGTCGACTTGAAGCAGATCGCGCCCATCTGCTTGAGAACGAGCCGCGTGAAGCCTTCGACGGTGGACCTTACGGCATTTCCATCCATCAGCGCCTGATACGCGAGGCGCCGGATTTCCTGAAGCCGGGCGGATGGCTTGCCTTTGAGTTCGGCGAAGGCCAGGAGCGGCAGGCCGCGGCCATGATCTCGCGGGCACGCGTCTACGGCCCGGCGCAGTTCATCCTGGATCCGTCGGGAACGCCACGCGTGGCTCTGGCGATGAAGCTCGCCCCGACCCAATAAGACTGATTTTTGGGACGCAAACAAAAGCCCCTGTTCCTCGAAAGGAACAGGGGCTTTTTTTCTAGCTGTGGTGGCTGAGCTCTTTAGCCGTGCTGAGTGGACTCACTGAAGCCAGGCTCCGCCATCGCCCAGATCGCTGCCTGGGTGCGGTTCTTGACATCGATCTTTCGCAGGATCGTCTTGATATGAACCTTGACCGTACTCTCGGTAATTTCCAGCCTGCGTGCGATCTGCTTGTTCGACTCTCCGCCCATGACAAGCTTGAGGATCGACTTTTCCCGTGGCGACAGGTTGCGGGCGCTATTGTTGATAGCGCGCACCATCCGTACCGGCGTCACCGGCTGGATGTCCTGCTCCGGAAAGTCGCCGGCTTCCTGTTCAGACGGATCGTCGGCCACCGCGATGGCCGACAGCGATGATTGCGATTGCGGCTGGGACCTGAATTGCGAGTTGGCCTTCAAGGCCGGTACCGCGCGAGACAGGGCTGCAGCCTCTCGGCCCATGCTGTTGGACATGGGCCAGCCTGATATGACCGAGCACTCCTCGGATATGAGCTGCAGAGCCTTGACGAAACTGTCGGCAGAGAGGCTCTTGTGCAGATAGCCCTTTGCCCCGAGTGCAAGGACTGCCGTCGCTTCCTCATGGTCATAGGCATCCGCAAGCACGACGACACGCGCTTTCGGATTGGTCGAGACGATAAGGGCGATGAAATCCCGTAACGTGATGCCGGCAACCGAGCCGATCACGAATACTGGCGAAGATTCCATCTTCGGCAATTCGTAGAAGTCGGTCAGGCTCTCTCCCATCCCGACTACCTCGAATGACGCCGAACCCAGGATCAGTCGCGTTCCCTCACGAAATAAGCGACTGGAATCAAATATATAAGTCGGGGTAAGCATAACAATATTCCCCCTGTCCCCAAAGCCGAAGATAGCTCCTAATTCCGGTATCGGTACATTACTGTACGGAACAGTAAATGCGCGACGGCGCATCAAATCAAGACTTCTTCGCAGTTATCAACGAAAATTTTACTATAAATGGTAAATTGGCGTCAATTTACACAGGGATATTTCACGGCGTATAGCATGATATTCTTATTTTATACTTATATGTCTAAGCACATATAGCTATCGTCGTAATCAGTATTAGTTCATTTGACAGAGCTTCCTTAGGGGTACCCCCTCAGTTTCCTTGCAAAACGCGTCGCACAAATGGTGTCCTGATGCTCGAAAAAGCCGGGATGGTCAGCGGTTTGTCCGGCGCCGGCAAGAGACGGGAGCCTGTCGTGAATCAACCACAGAAACTCAGCCACGCCGCCGCGCCGCCGCGAGCCATACCTGCCAGACACCTAACGCAGCGGCAGGGCAGGTTCGGTCAGGTCTTAAAACGCGCGTTCGACGTGTCCGTTTCGCTGGTGCTGCTGTTCCTGGCAGCTCCGCTCTTCGCCGTCGTCGCCGTTCTCGTTTCGCTCGACGGCGGCCCGATCATCTTCAAGCATACCCGCGTCGGAAAAGGGATCACGCCCTTCGGCTGCCTGAAGTTCCGCACCATGATCATCGGCGCCGACAACTGCCTTCAGGAATATCTGGCACATCACCCCGAGGCGAGCGCCGAATGGGCACGTGACCAGAAGCTGGTCTTTGATCCGCGCATCACGCCGATCGGAAAATTCCTTCGCGCCAGCAGCCTCGACGAGCTGCCGCAGATCATCAATGTGCTGCGCGGCGAGATGAGCCTGGTCGGCCCGAGGCCCGTCACCAATTCGGAGCTCAGCCACTATCAGGAACACGTCAGCGAATATGCAAGCGTGCTGCCCGGAATTACCGGACTGTGGCAGGTCAGTGGCCGCAACGACGTCAGCTATCAGCGCCGCGTCGAACTCGATTGCGAATACGTGCTGAACCGCAACATGCTGCTGGATCTGAAGATCCTGGTTCGCACCGCCGGCGTCATCCTTTCCCGCAAAGGCGCGAGGTGAGCGGCGATGATCAAGGTTCCGTCAATCGAACTCGCCAAGGCTGCCGACAACACGCAGCAACCGGCATCGGGGGTTTCCATCCTGATGTCCACCTACGCCAGAGAAAAGGCGTCCAACCTTGCCGCAAGCCTTGAAAGCCTGCGCATCCAGTCAAGACCGGCCGATCAGATCGTTCTTGTTATCGATGGTCCTGTCGACGGCGAGCAGGAAAAGGTAATCGCAGATTTTGCGGCATTGCAGGCGCCGTGGGAATTCACCGTCCTGCGCCTCGAGCGGAATGGCGGCCTCGCCCGCGCTCTCAATGCAGGCCTTGCGGCCGCCACCATGCCCATCATCATGCGGATGGACAGCGACGACATTTGCCTGCCCGATAGAATCGCCATCGAATGCGATTATCTCGAAGCCAATCCGGAAATCGGACTGGTCACCTCCTGGGCCGAGGAATTTTACGACGAGAGGCCGGATACGCGGCTGCGCGTTGCGCCGACCACCCACGAGGCGATCGTTCAGGCGCTTCGCTGGCGTAACATCATCGTGCACCCGGCGGTTGCCGTGCGAGCCGACCTGCTGCGCGCCGTCGGTGGCTACAACTCGAAATTCGGCTTGCTCGAGGACTATGATCTCTGGATCCGCATGGCGATGTCAGGCGTGCAATTCCACGTCATTCCCAAAGCATTGATCCGGGCAAGGACCGGACTTGGACTGAACGAGCGCCGAGGCGGTTGGCGCTATGTCGTGAACGAAGTTCGCTTCCGGCTGCATTTCTTCAAGGCCGGCTTCCTGACCGTGAACCAGTTCCTGATGGTGACGACGCTCTACACCGGTTTTCGTCTGATTTCAGGACCGATGCGCGGTCGTTTGTATGCATTTGTTCGGAGTTGATACCGCTGAAGGAGGCAAGGGAAAAGCAATGGAGACGAAACGAAATCTAGCTGACTCGGCCCAGCCGATTCCTCTAAGAGGCGCAGCGAACGAAGATCAGCTTCAATCCTCCGAGCCGCAAGACAGCGCGCCGGAGCAGCAGCCCAGATACTCGCTCGCCAGGTTTCTTGTCGGCGGCACGGCCGTGCTTGTCATAGCCACCATGGCCTGGCCTTCGCTGCCCCGCGTCTATGAGTCGACCGCCACGCTGGTTCTCAGACCGACCGACATGGAAGGTCAGATGGATGCGCAGGCCATGCGCACGCCTCTGGACGAAAGCTTCATCCTGTCCGATCTCGATGCCTTCAATTCCGTGGCTTTGGCTGAAACGGTCATTGAATCGCACAAGCTCGCCACGGACGATGAGTTCAAGGTGAAGCCCAGCATCACCAACAGGGTGATGCTCAGCCTCTTCGGCGGCATCCTCCCGCCGACCTGGGCTCGCGAGACGCCGGCACCGACGCCGGCGCAGATGATGGCGTCGCAGACGACGCCGGCCTCCTCGCCCAAGGCTGCCAAGTTGCGTGAGAACCTCTGGAACAAGCTCGTCCTCCACCGCAACCGGCAATCCTATACGGTCAATGTCGGTTTCCGTTCGGAGGACCCGCAGAAGGCGGCCGCACTGACGAAGACGCTGGTGTCGGCCTATCTTGACGCGCAGGTCAAGCGCAAGGCCGAGAACCTGGACGACATGAACAAGCTTCTGGAGGACCACGTCGCAGAAGCCAAGGTGCGGGCAGATGCATCCACCGCGGCCATGCAGTCCTTCCTGGAGCAATCCGGATTGATCGACCAGGGCGCGCAGATTTCGCTTGAGGCGCAGCTCGGCACGCTCAGCACCGAACTTGCAACCGCAAGAGCCCGCTCGATCGATGCCCGGACCCGCGCCGACAGCCTGACAAAGATGAAGGCTGCCGGAACCCTCGACAGCGCTCCTGAGGTTCTGTCGTCGCCGACCATCCAGCGCTTGAACCAGAGCTTGACCGAAAGCATGTCGCGGGTGGCTGTCATGTCGACGGAATCTCGAAACATCATGCAGCAGGCGCAGGCCGAGCGTGACCGCATCGTCGCCAGCGTCCAGGTGGAAGCTGCCAACTGGGCAGAGCGTGAGAACCTTCTCAGCGGAGAGATCGACAAGATCCGCCAAGATCTCGTCGAACGCCGCAAGGCTGGCCTCCGGCTCGACGAACTGCGTCGGGACGCGGATAACGACACCCAGGTTCTGGCTGACGCGCAAACCCGCCTGAAGCAGCGGGCACCCGCCCTGGAAGCTTTGAAGCCTGATGCGGAAGTTCTGTCACCCCCGACCGTGCCTGACCGGCCTGTTTTCCCGATCCTGCCGCTCTATGCCATGGGCAGCTTGGGTATGGCCTGCATCGCTGGGGCCGGCATGAATTTTTCGGCCGTAAAGCGCGATGCAAAGCGGCTCCTGAAGATATGACTATGCCCTCGGACAGTGCCGCCGTCCGGTGGGCAGGGCCGGGCCTGGCTGTTGCCATCCCCCTTGCCACTGGCTTCGCCTGGCTCGGCCTTTCTTTCACGCTGGCGCAACAATCCGGCGGAGTAGCGGCCGGCCTACCCTTCGGCCTTCCATTGGGGGCCGGGGTTCTGCTCGTAATCCTGGCGGCCGCGCTCGGCCGCCAGTGGGCCGTCGCCTCGCTTCTCGTCTTCGTCGTGTTCGGCCTGAACCTCAGTCTGCGCACACGCGAATACGGCGACACAGGGCTCGACTGGCAGAATGGAATGAAACTCGCGACCTGGGTGCTGATCCCGGCGATATGCGTCTGCAATTGGCGTCAGATCGTCCATCATCTCCAGGAGCGAACAGTCGCATTGGCTGTTCTCTACGGTCTGATTGCGCTCGCCTCGTCGCTCTGGTCGCTAACGCCAGCCTACACGGCCGGCAACGCCGTTGGGCTGCTTGCCTATCTGCTGCTTGCCTGCCTTGCCGTCTCGGTTCTCGGCGTCGCTGCGACCCTGCGTATCTTAACGATCACGCTGGTCTTGTTTGTGGCGCTTGCCCTCGTCTCGGCGTTCCTGCTGCCTGAAATGGCATGGCTGCCGCCTTCGGCGGAGGAGACGGCCTATCGTCTGCGCGGCCTTTCCGGGCATCCGAATGTTCTCGGGGAACAGGCGGCACTCTTGGTTACCTTCGCCGTTCTATCGCGCCGTCAAAAGATTATCGGACCCTGGCTCCTTGCTGCCTCGCTTGTGATTGGCTTTGCGGCACTTGTCGCCACCGATAGCCGCACGACGACGCTCGCCACCATCGCTGCCTGGGCAATAATCGCCTTTCGCGAAAAGCGCCTCTTTACGCCGTTTGCGATCGGCGGGGTCATCGGCGGCCTGATGGTACTCGCCCTGCTCGCAACCGGGCAATTCCCTGACATCAGAGCCTTGCTTGGCCCCCTGGCGAGAAGCGGATCGTCGGCCGAGATCATGACGCTGACCGGTCGAACGGACCTGTGGGCGGTCGGCGCCGATCTGATTGCGCAAAAGCCGCTTCTCGGATGGGGTTTCAACGGCACCGAAGCCCTGATCGTGGGCAGCGTCGGACGCGCCTTCGCCGGCGACCCGGTCAACATGCACAACATGTATATGCAAACGGTCCTCTGCATGGGGATCCTGGGTTCCCTGCCGGCATTCGCCTTTCTTGCAATCCTGGTCGGCCGGATGGTCTCGCGACCCGATGCGACACGCGACCAAATCGTGCTTCTCATCATGATCATCGGGCTAACCGAGGTCAGCATCTTTGCGACGCCGGGCCTGCTGACGCTCGCCTTCTTCTTCGCCCTTGCCCGTGAAACCGGATCCTCAGCCGCGGCCGAGCCGGTCGTTCCCAACTCGACGGAGGTCAGTCGAACATGAATGTCCATCTCAACCGCATTGACCGTCAGCCTTCCCGACGCGGAAGCGGAAGCGTTGACGCTTATCTCGTCGTGCGCAACGAGGCTGACCGCCTTCCCTACATTCTCGAATACCATCGCAAGCTTGGCGTGGACCGTTTCTATATCTGCGACAACAATTCCGAAGACCACACGATGGACTTCCTGCTCTCGCAGAGCGATTGCGTCGTCTATCACACAGCCGATTCCTTCGGAGAAGCCGGCTGCGGCATGAACTGGATCAACGCCATGGTCGAGCGACATGGCGACGGCAACTGGTGCCTGTTCATCGACGCCGACGAATTGTTCGTCTACCCGCATTCCGAGCAGGTTCCGATCCGGCAATTCTGCAATCTGCTGGAAAAATCCGGCCACGAAGGCGTCTTCGCGATCATGGTCGATATGTACGCAGAGGGCGCCGTCGCCGACGCGGTCTACAAGCCGGGCACGCCCTTTGTCGACACCTGCCCATTTTTTGACACCGAGTACAGGGTTCGCAACAAGGCCGCACTGCCGTTTTCGAAGCGGTTTCTCAATGTCGAGGCGGTCGGCGGCCCGCGTCTGCGGGTGTTTTACCCCCGCTATCACCGGATGGGCACCTGGCCGATGGCCGTCGCCCGCGCCGTGCGAAACCTTCGTCTCCACCCTCTCGGCAAGGCAATCGGGCTGCAGCGGACCAATATCGGCTCCCTGCCGCCAGACATTACCAAGGTACCGCTGATGCGGGGACGGCCGGGACGCAAGTGGGTCACCAACCATCGGACGGACCCGCTCTCCGTTTCGCCGATCTCAGGCGCGCTGCTGCATTTCAAACTCTTCTCCAATTTCGACGAACGTGCCCGGCACGAGGTCAGCCGCGGCGAGCATTGGGACGCGGGGGTCGAATATCGCCGCTACGTCGAACTGCTGAACAAGCATCCGGGGAAGGGCTTCATCTGCGAGAAGAGCGAGCGCTACCGTTCGACGGATGATCTCCTGCGTCACGGTATCATTCGGTCAGCGCCGCAGCTCGACGCGCTTGCCGCCGGCAAGGCAACCGTCGGGCCGCCGGTCGCCGTCGCGGTGGCGTCATGACCGCCGCCTTTGCACCCGATAGCGAGCCCGATCGGCCCGCCTTCGCAGCCTCGAGGGCACCGGCTCTCTTCGACAGGCTGAGCATGTCGAAGCGGTGGGCGTGGCTCGGGCAGCCGGCCACCTATGCGATCGGCGCCCTGGTGCTGACGCTCCTCGGCAGCGGTGCGACGTTGATGGCGCCGCGCCTCCTCGACCCGACTGCCTTCGGCACATTCGCATTGCTGACCAGTCTCTTCACCTATGCCGGCCGGGCCGACCTCGGTCTCTCGCAGCTTGCCGACAAGCAGATACCCGGTCGTCAAACGACAGTCGCCGCCCGCGCAGCGCTCGAAATCCTGAACACCTTGTGGGTCGTCGGCATGGTCGTGCTGGCGGCAACGCTGCCGCTGGTGTTTCTGTTGACCGGTGGAGGCGCGACGCTGCCGCTGCTCGGTACCGTGCTTGCGATCGGCGGCGGCATCATGGCGATGATCGCCAATGGTCCCGTCACTCTCTATCGCGCGAGCTCCCGCGTATGGGAATTCACAGTGCTCGCACTCATCCTGCAGCTCGGGATGACCGTGCCGCGGCTCGCTGGTCTGATGTTCGGCGGCGTGACCGGTTCGTTTGCCGCACTTGCGGCCTACTACACGCTCTGTGCCTTGCTCTTTGCGCGACCGCTGCCGATGCTGACACAGCGCCCTTCATTCATGTCGATGGCGCGCCTGGCATTGCCGCTCTTTGCCTTCAACGCATCCTGGGTCTTCTATCTCAGCGCCAATCGCTGGGTATCATCGACATTGTCGTCGCCACACGATCTCGGGCTCTTTTCTTTCGGCGCCAGTCTCGCGATGATCGGCCTCGGGCTGATGTCGACGATCGCGCAGGTTCGCTATCCCAAGCTGCTCGCACGGATGATCGATCGCTCGCCTGAACGCGACGCCGTCATCATCGAAAGGGAATTGTTGAGGGTGGCCCTCGGGCTTGCCGTCATAGCCCTGGTCTCCATTGTCGCGGCTGGCAGGGTGATCGCATTTGCCTTCCCGGCCTATGAGGAAGCAACGCCTGCGACGATTGCACTTGCCGTCTCCTGCATACCGCTCGGAACGATGGTGTGGATTGTCCCGATGATCATCGTGCGTTCCACAAGACCGGGCCGCGATGCCCTGATGCTGACGGCCGTCGGGCTTGTGACGCTCGTCGCCGGCATGGCCGCCGGTAACTATTTAGCCGGCATCGAGGGCCAGGCCTGGGGCAACGTCGTCGCCGCGCTGCTGATGCTGGCCGCCATGGCGATCCTCATGTACCGGCTCGGCATGGTGACGCTGATGGCGTGCGGGCGGATCGTCGGCGTTCAGGCGCTCATTCTCGCCATCCTCGCCTTCCTGAGCTTTCTTCATCCGGCACAGGCTGCAGGGTCTGCTGATGAGGCCACAGCTTCACCCACCGCCTGGAAAACCGTGTTCACCGACGATTTTTCGACGCTCGACCTGCGCTCGAACGGCAAGGGCATGTGGCAGCCGTACTATCCGACAGGCGAGAGGACAAACGCCGGCAACAAGGAACTGGAATATTACGTCGATCCGCGGCCGAACCAGGACAGCGCAGCCATCCAGGCGCTCAAGCCCTATTCCGTCGAAAACGGCGTGCTGACCATTCGCGCCAGCGAGATCCCGCAGGATTTGCGCAGCCAGAGCAAGGGTCTACGCTACGCCTCCGGTCTCCTCAACACGGCCGGGCGCTTCTCGTTCACCTACGGTTCTGTGGAAATCCGCGCAAAGGTGCCGGCCGGTCGCGGGCTTTGGCCGGCATTCTGGCTGCTGCCGGAAGACCGGACCTGGCCGCCGGAAATAGATGTCTTCGAGATCCTCGGCCACGAGCCGGGCACTCTGCATGTCACCGCCCATAGCGGTCTCCACATTCCGGCCGGTGCTGGATCCGCCCAAACCGGGCGGGCCATCAGGGTTGGTGATCTTTCCCGCGATTTTCATGTCTACGGGATGACCTGGACGAAAGATAAGATCGTCTGGTCCCTGGACGGAAAACAGGTCTTCAAGGCGGCAACACCCAAGGACCTGAATAAGCCGATGTTCCTTGTCCTCAACCTCGCCGTCGGCGGGTCCTGGCCAGGGTCACCGGATTCGACGACGACGCTGCCGGCAAGCCTCCTCGTCGATTGGATACGCGTGCGGCAGCCGGATGACGGCCAATCAGACCAAGACAAGGGGATTATACAATGAAAATCATCGGCCTTTCGACCTTGAGCCTTCTCGTGGCTCTGTTTCTACTGCCCCGGCCCGCCCTGTCCGAGGACGGCACGTTCTATCATCTGGGGCCTGGCGACGTACTGCAGCTCGGCGTCTTCGGCGTTCCCGATTTCGGTCGCCGCGTCACCGTCAACATCGATGGCAGCATTTCCGTTCCGTTCCTTGGTGAGGTCAAGGCGGAAGGGCTTTCGATCCATGACCTGCGCGTAGCGCTGTCGGACGGATTGGTGAAGGACGGCCGCATACAATCCGCCGACGTGACGGTGGAGATGGTCGAATATCGTCCCTTCTATATTTCCGGCGACGTTTCCCGTCCCGGCGCGGTTCCTTATCGCCCCGGCCTGACGGTGCGCCATGCCATCGCGCTTGCCGGCGGCTATGACGCCCTGCGGTTTCGCACCGAAAACCCGCTGATGACGGCGCCTGATCTCAAAAGTGAAAACGAATCCCTGTGGATCGATCTTGCAAGGGCAAGGGCAAGGGCCATCAGCCTGAAGGCGGAACTCAACGCCAGCAACGATATTGATCTCAGCCCCATCTACTCCGCGCCTCTGCAACGCTCGACGCTGGACGAGATCGCGTCCTTCGAACAGAGCGATCTGAAGATGCGGATTGAGAACTATGCAAAGCAGCGTGCCTTCCTGCAAAGCTCGCTGCAGTCAGCCGAAGCGACCATCGCGGCGCTCGAGGCAACCAGGCAGCGAAATGAAGAGGCCATACAGCTGCAGCAGGACGCCGTCGACCGCATGACCGCGTCCGCAGCAAAGGGCCTCGTCATGGCAACCCGTATCGACGACGAGCGGCATTCTCTTGCCGAAATCCGCAGCCAGCAGGGCGATTCGGAATCCCGGCTGGTCCAGGCCCGTCATGACAGGGATGAAATTGCCCGCAACATCGAAATACAGGACGAGCAGCATCGCGCCCAACTGAACGACAATCTTCGCGACACGACGATCCAGACCGAAAAGCTTGCCGCCCAGATCAAGGCATCCAGCGAGAAGCTGCTCTATACCGGCGCCGTCAAGGCTCAGCTGCGCGGCGGCAATGGCGGTGGTCCGGAACTGGTGATCTATCGCAAGACCAATGGTGAAACGACCCAGATAGCAGCAAAGGAGGACACAGAAATACTGCCCGACGACATGCTGGATGTGTCCATCCGTCCCGAACAGATGATGGCACCCAACACCCAGTAAAGCATTTCCAGCACAAGGAAACGTTCGGCCGGTCTTGACCGGTCGAACGTGCGTTCAGATGACCGGGGTGATCGCCCTGAGCCCGCATGAATGTCAGGCTGCCAGTTTTGGGTGCTTACGCTTCGGCTGCCCTGACTGTATTGAAGTCCCTGCCCGATACGCGTTAACATTAAAAAGATATTTCCGCTGTCGGCGGGCTTTAAAGAAGCTTACAAATGGAATGTGTATTGCGATTTACACACAACGGCTTTTATAGATTTGCGGGTTCTGCATAAAGAACTCAAAACGAATTAGAGTGTTTATATTTGCGGGAACGGACATGAAATTCGGAACAAGCGGCCTGCGCGGTCTGTCGGTCGACCTGAAGGGTCGGGCGTCTGCGGTCTATGCTACGGCTTTTGCAAGACACCTTCTGAGGAGCGGCCTTGCCGCAGCGGGGGATCCAATCCTGGTCGGCCGGGATTTCCGCGATTCCAGCCCCGACATCGCAGCCACCTGCATCGGCGCCCTGGCGCGGGCGGGACTTCAGCCGATCGATTGCGGCACGATCGCAACGCCAGCGCTTGCCCTCTACGGCCTGGAACTCAAGGCCGCCTCGCTGATGGTCACCGGCTCCCATATCCCCGCTGACCGCAACGGCATCAAATTCTACCGGCCCGACGGTGAAATCGACAAGAACGATGAACTCGCAATAACGGCCGAGGCGAATGCCATCGGCGATGGTCCGTTGAACGAGACGCCGGCACAGGCCGAGGACAGGCGCGCTGCAGCGGAAGCATTGTTCTTCGAGCGCAACACGGCCCTGCTGCCGACTGACGGTCTGGTTGGGCTGACGGTCGGCGTCTATCAGCACAGCACCGTCGCCAGGGACATGATCGGCCTGGTGCTTTCCCATTACGGCGCTGAAGTGGTCGCGCTTGGCCGCTCCGAAAGCTTTATCCCCGTCGACACCGAGGCCGTCTCGCAGGAGACGATCGATCACCTCAAGCGCTGGACCCTTGAGCACAAGCTCGATGCCATCGTTTCGGCCGATGGCGATGGCGACCGCCCGCTCGTTTCGGATGAGACCGGCGAACCGCTGCGCGGCGACCTGCTCGGCCTGATCGCGGCCAATTTCCTCGGCGCCGAAGTCGTGGTCACGCCCGTCACCTCCAATTCCGGCATCGAGGCGGCCGGATCCTATTCGGTGGTTCGCACCCGGGTCGGATCTCCCTATGTCATTGCCGGCATGGAGGAGGCGCTGGCCGCCGGTCGGCAGAACGTCATGGGCTTCGAAGCCAATGGCGGTACGTTGACGGCGAGCCGGTTCATCATTGAGGGACAGCCGATGCGGGCGCTGCCAACGCGCGACAGCTTCCTTCCGATCCTTGCAACGCTTTATGCAGCAGCCAGCGAACGCCGGTCACTCTCGGCCGTCTCCGCTTCCTATAAGCTAGCGTTTGCTGCGGCCGACCGCCTGGAGAATTTCGCCGTCGAGACCAGCGCCGCGCTGATGGCGCATCTGCGGCAGTCGGATGACAATCTCGCGGGCTTCCTTGCGCCCGTTGGCAAGGTTGCATCCAAGAGCGATATTGACGGCTTGAGGGTAACGCTTGACGACGGACGCATCATTCACTTCCGCCCATCCGGCAACGCGCCTGAAATGCGCTGCTACGTGGAGGCAAGGGACGAGAACGACGCCAAGGCCTTGCTGAGCCAGGGGCTTGATCTCATCCGCGCCTGGGCGCGTTGAATATCTGATCACTTTAGAAAACGAGAGTTTCAAGGAGTAGGGACATATGGTAGGCAAAATCGTGCCGGTGATCATGGCTGGGGGTAAGGGAACACGGCTGTGGCCGCTCTCTCGCGCCAGCGCGCCGAAGCAGTTCATCCAGTTCATCGGCGACACGACGCTGTTCCAGAACACGCTGACGCGTGTCTCGGATCCCGAGCTGTATGAGGCGCCGATCGTCCTCACCAACGAGGAATTCCGCTTCCTCGTCGCCGAGCAGGCGCGCGAACTCAACATCAAGCTTGCCGGTGTTCTGCTGGAGCCTGTCGCCCGCAACACGGCGGCTGCCGTTGCCGCGGCCGCCACGCTGGTGACGGAACTGTTCGGCAAGGATGCCGTCATGCACGTCCTCGGCTCGGACTACGAGATCGACGCCAACACGACCTATTTCGACTGCGTGCGCACGGCACGCGATACGGCTGTCGCCGGCAAGCTCGTCACCTTCGGCATCGCGCCGACGGAACCGGCAACCGGCTATGGCTATATCGAGAGCGGCAAGGGCCTTGCGACTGGCGCGCATGTGGTCAAGCGCTTCGTCGAAAAGCCGCCGCTGGAAAAGGCCGAAGCGATGATCGCGGCCGGCGGGTTCTACTGGAATTCCGGCATGTTCATGTTCTCGGCGGACCAGCTTCTGTCCGAGATGAAGGAATATGCACCCGAGGTTGAAAAGGCTGCATCCAAGTCCGTCTCAAAGGCAACGCGCGACCTCGACTTCACCCGTCTCGATGCCGAAGCCTTCGCCAAGAGCCCAGACATATCGATCGACTATGCGCTGATGGAAAAGACGGAAAATGCTGCCGTCGTTCCCTCACCCTTCACATGGTCAGATCTCGGCAGCTGGGATTCCGTCTGGAAGGTCGGCAAGCGCGATGCCGACGGCAACGTGGCCGCCGGCGACACGACGCTGGTCAACACCAAGAACTCGCTGGTCATGACGCATGGCGTGCATCTGGCAGTGCAGGGCCTGGAAGACGTTGCCGTCATCGCCAGCGAAGATGCCGTCTATGTCGGCCATCTGAGGGATAGCCAGGAAGTCGGCAAGCTCGTCAAGCTGCTTGCCGGCCACAAGAAGACGTCCAAGCTCACTGAGACCCACCCGACTTCCTATCGTCCCTGGGGCGGCTATACGTCGGTTCTCAACGGCGACCGCTTCCAGGTGAAGCGCATCTTCGTTCTGCCGGGCAAGAAGCTGTCGCTGCAGAAGCATCACCATCGCTCCGAACACTGGATCGTGGTCAAGGGCACCGCCGAGGTGACCATTGGCGAAAACGTCCAGATGCTGCGCGAAAACGAGTCGGTCTACATCCCGCTCGGTGAAGTGCATCGTCTCGCCAACCCCGGCAAGATCTTGCTCGAACTCATCGAGGTCCAGACCGGTTCCTACCTCGGCGAAGACGACATCATCCGCCTCGTCGACGAGTTCGGCAGAAGCTAAACTCACCGCCAAAGTCACGGCTTCGGCTTTCACTGAATAAGTCAGATTATTCGAACCAAACCATGGAGATCGATCTGGATTTTCATGGTTTGGTGAAGCCCCATTTTGAACAAATCTTCGGCTTATAAGTCTAAAAAGCTATTCACCTTGTAAAGAATTATGATTACATAATCCGTAAGAATTGGCTGAAGGCGGGCCCCGCATGGGAAATATCATTGCAGCACTGCTGGTTGGCGGATTTGCTACTATCGCCCTCGTCTTACCCTACGGGGTATATGTGGCGATCCTCGTCGCGCCATTCGGAGCAAGCCTGCTCGCGGTCATCGTGGCAGTCGGAAGCATGCTCCTGAAGCATCCGAGCCTTTCGCCCAGGCGTTCCAAGAAAGAACTCCCAGAATTCGATCGCCAGCGAAACTGACTGCTTCTCGTCTTTGGCTTTAACAGAGCCTACGCTGCTGTTTCCATTATACTTTTCAATGTCGGCGCATTCGCGCCCGACCAGGCGATAAACCCTCCGAGACGCCGGCGCATCTTTTCCTCGTGATTTTGCGCAATATCGGAGAGGCGATGATCCAGAAACGGGTTCGCAAAGCGCTCGAGCGTGGTCGCCACGTATTCCCTCGCCTCATCGGCCATGCCCATCGCAGCAAAGCCGGGTATCACCTCTCTCTCGTAGATCGATCGCAGGTAATCCAGCGTCGACACATCGCAGAGGATTTCCCGTACCATGAGATCTCTGGGCTTGCCTTGTTTGATCCAGCGATTGGCGAGAACCGTATGGCCGAGATTGAGGATGAAGAGCTTCAGCCGTTCGAACGGCCCGATATCCTCGGCAACCACGATTGCGGGATGGCTGCAGGGCAAGACCTGCCCCTCAACCCGCTGAATGGCCCAAAGCGCATAGGGCTCTGCGACGGCTCCTGCCGGCGACAGCGATTCCGAGACGATCCGGTCGACAAGCGTGTTGCAGAAGATCACCTCTTTTTCGAGCCAACCGTCAAAGAGCGCATCCTTGTACCATCGAGACCCCAGCTCCCTGACGATGCCGCGCAGAACCTCGCCGTTCTTGCTGACGAGTTCGCAGGGCAATATCGTCATCCCGCTTCCCGATAGCCGAAAGCGCGCATGCAGCAGCTTCGTCAGCTTGCCCGGGAAGGACGCAGGAACATCTTCCGGCAGCAGGTCCATCTCGTCAGCGATGTCATAGCCGCGATCGGCGGTGTTGCAGAGAACGAGATCCGCCTCTTCGACGAAGACGCGCTCGACCTCGGCCCAATCGGCAGAAGCGGACAGGGTTCGGCGCACGCTCGTGACCTGCTGGGTGCGATCGACCGGCTGACCATTTTCAATGCCGCGAATACGGACGGGAAATCCTCCCTCGACTGCTAAGCCTTTCAGGCGTTCGGCACGCTCGGCAGAACCCGTGGTCTGAACGACCGTCACGGGTCCGAGGGCCTCTCCCCTTTCCATGGCTTCGCTGATGAAGAGGTCGGCATGCGCCTGGAGGAAGCGGCTGGTGCCGAACTGCAAGATGGGGGTCTTCACGGGTCGCTTGCCTCTTCGTTTGTATTTTGGGGGATGGACTGCAACAGGGTTTGCCGCGCGGAACTCAGATGCAGGCGGCAGGCCTTGTCGATCCGCTCCTTGTCGCGTGACTGCAGAGCCTCAATGTAATCGAGATGTTCGGCGATGGCGCGAGAGTTGCGCTCTCGCGCCATCGCCTTGTTCCATTGATAGTGATAGTGGAAGACGATCGAGATGACATCGTAGAAATCGGCGATGAAGCGGTTTCGAGACGCTCCGTGGATGAGAAGATGGAACTTCTCGTCGAGCTGGGAGAAGTCGCGGTAGCGCTCGTCGAAACCGTCGAGCAGCTCCTGATGTTCGCGCTTGATCGCCGTAAGTGCTGTCCAGGCGGAGTGGTTTGCCGGCAGCTTTCCAAATTCGGCCGCGGAGTGCAGCTCGAACATCTCGCGCACATCGGCCAGTTCAAGCGCGAATTCGCGGGTGAACCCCTTCAGGATCCAATGGCTGTTCGGGCGCTTCTCGATCAACCCGAACCGGCTGAACCGGATGAGGAATTCACGCACGCTCGTCGTCCCGGCACCGATCTCGCGGGCAAGCTCCAACTCGTTGATCTGCATGCCGGGCTGCGCGTCGTCGGACAGGATGCGCAGCATGAACTGCCGCTCGATGATATCGTGTAGTGAGTTCGTTTCCTCCTCCGGAAAGAGGTCGGCATCGGTCGGTTGCCGCAACACGATTTTCTGCCGCTTGTTCCAGCGAATGATGCCTGCGTCGCTCAGTCGCATCAGGATAGCGCGCGCCGTGCTGCGGCTGATGCCGAGTTGCGCGGCGATTTCCGGCTCCGACGGAAGGGCGGCATCGGGCGTCAGGAATGCCGCATAGCGGTTGAACGCTTCCTTGAAGAGCGTGTTTTGCCTCGCCATTTTACCCCTCGCTCATGTGATGCGCTCGATTTGGCCGGATGTCCTGATGGCATCGAAAAAGCGGTCAAATCTTGAAAGGACGACACCACGCGCATTGTTATCCAAGCGCTTATTGCCTTCGGCTGTTCTCCCTGCCACGCGCTATATTGCCCGTTGACACCAAAATGTTTATTGTAGATAAAAAACAAAATCAATCCGCGATCGCCAATGAAGTGACCGCGTTCTTAGGGAAGAGGACCGTGAACAGGCAGCCCTGGATCATCCTGTCCGACGGCGACAATGTCGCAGTCGCAATCTCAGCCATCGCGTCGGAGCAGCCGATCGCAAACGGCGTTTTGACCCGCGCCAAGATCGACCCGGGCCACAAGGTTGCCATTCGTGACATCCCGCTCAACACGCCTGTTATCAAATATGGCCAGGCGATCGGGCGCACGACGGCAGAGGTAAAGGCGGGCGATCACGTCCATAGCCACAATCTGCATTTCGAAAACGATCGCCTTTCGGCAACCGAGGCGGCAGCCCCCGAAGCCGCAACGGCAGCGGACAGGACGCGCACCTTCATGGGCTATCGCCGCGCCGACGGCCGCGCAGCCACCCGCAATTATATCGGCATCATCGCCAGCGTGAACTGTTCCACCACGGTTTGCCGCGCCATCGCGGAAGAGGCAAACCGCACGCTGCTTCCGCACTATGACGGCATCGACGGCTTCGTGCCGATCGTCCATGACCAGGGTTGCGGCATGAGTTCGACCGGCGACGGCATGCACACGCTGCACCGCACGATCGCCGGCTACACCCGCCATGTGAATTTCGGCGGCGTGCTGATGATCGGCCTCGGCTGCGAGGTCAACCAGCTGACGCTTTACGGACAGGCCGGTGCCGGTGCCAGCAAGCGTCATTTCAATATTCAGGACGCGGGCGGGTCACGCCGCGCCGTTGCGCTTGCCATGGGCGTGCTCAAGGAAATCTGCGAAGAGGTAGGTCAGGCTCGCCGCGAACCGATCTCGATCAGCGAGATCATCGTCGGCCTGCAGTGCGGCGGCTCGGATGGCTTTTCAGGTATCACTGCCAATCCGGCGCTGGGCGTCGCCTCCGACCTTCTTGCCGCCGCCGGCGGCACGACCATCCTGTCCGAAACCTCGGAAATCTATGGCGCCGAGCATCTGCTGCGCAATCGTGCCGTCAGTGACGACGTGGCTAGAAAGCTCGACGAGAAGATTACCTGGTGGGAGAACTATGTTGCGCTGCATGGCGCTTCGCTGGATAACAACCCTTCTCCGGGCAACAAGCGTGGCGGGTTGACGACCATTCTCGAAAAGTCGCTGGGCGCCGTTGCCAAGGGTGGGCGTTCGCCGTTGACGGCGGTTTACGGCTATGCCGAGCGCGTCACCGAACACGGCCTCGTCTTCATGGACACGCCAGGCTACGATCCGGTGTCCGCCACAGGCCAGGTGGCTGGCGGCGCCAATATGATCGCCTTTACTACCGGCCGAGGAAGCTGCTTCGGTTCCCGCCCTGCCCCGTCCTTCAAGCTTTCCAGCAACTCCGCGCTTTATAGTGCGATGGAAGAGGACATGGATATCGATTGCGGGACGATCGCCACGGGAGAGGTGACGATCGCGGAAAAGGGCCGCGAGATCTTCGAACTGATCATCGAGATCGCTTCGGGCAAGAAGACCAAGAGCGAGGCCTTTGGCTACGGCGATAACGAATTCGTGCCGTGGCATCTGGGAGCAACGCTCTAGTTTATAAGCGCGGGAGGAAATTTCCGCGTTCAACGATGGATCAGCTCGCTCAGGGAGGAGTGATGCAAAGGCGAAAGATCGGCAGGACGGACCTTGAGGTCACGGAGATCAGCCTGGGCGCTGCGGCGCTGGGCGGTCTCTATCAAGCCTGCCCTCGCGACCAGGCTATGGAGACGCTGCAGGCGGGTTGGGATGGCGGCATCCGCTATTTCGACGTTGCCCCCTGGTATGGTCTCGGCCTCGCGGAGCGCTATGTCGGCGACTTCCTGCGCGCAAAGCCCGAGGACGAATATGTGCTGTCGACCAAGGTCGGCCGGCTTCTGCGGCCAGTTCCGACCGGCACGGTTCCGGACTATAGCTATGTCGATCCGCTCTCCTTCGATGCGGATTATGACTATTCCTATGATGGCATCATGCGCTCGGTGGAATTCAGCTATGCCCGTCTCGGCCTGAACCGCATCGACATTCTCTATGTCCACGATATCGGCGGCTACACGCACGGCAAGGCGCGCAACGCCGCCCATTTGAGGGATTTCCTGGGATCCGGGATTAGGGCACTCGAGGAGCTGAAAACGTCCGGCGCGATCAAGGCCTTCGGCCTCGGCGTCAACGAGGTTCCGGTGTGCCTTGACGTCATGCGCGACGCCGATCTCGACTGCATCCTTATGGCCGGACGCTACACGTTGCTCGACCGGACGGCGGTCGCCGAGCTTCTGCCGCTGTGCGAGAAGAAGGGAACGTCGCTGGTCGTCGGCGGTGTTTTCAACTCAGGTATCCTTGCGACGGGTCCTGTACCCGGATCGCACTTCGATTATCTGCCGGCATCGGAAGCGGTGCTTGCCAAGGTTGCGGCGATGGAGGAAATCGCCCGCCGCCATGGCTTCCCGCTGGCAGCACCCGCCCTGCAATTTCCCCTGCTGCAGAAGATCGTTTCGTCCGTGCTGATCGGAACAGCAAAGGCATCTACCCTTCGCCGCAACATGCAGCTTTTCGAGCCGCGTATTGCCGAGGGCGTTTATGCGGAGTTTGAGGATTTGACCTTGGTCGCGCCGCCGCTTGGCGAGGATGCAGTGCGCGTCTGAGGAATTGAGAGCTATCGGGCCGCCAGGGTCGGCGGCTTGACGGAGGAGGAAACCTGTTCTTGTGCGTGCGGTTTTGGCCGCCCGCATGATGCATGGACAAGCCCTGGGGGCTCCATGGCGCCGGCCGAACGCGTTCAACGGTCCGGTGCGCAGGAGAAGAGCGCATCGAGAGGAGAAAATAAATGAACATCGCGAAATCCATTCTGTCGCGCCGTACCTTTGCAGGTCTCGCAGGCGCCGCAATGCTTGCCACCATGATGCCTGTCTCGTCCTACGCCGCAGACGTGACGATCCCGATCATCGTCAAGGACACGACGTCCTTCTACTGGCAGATCGTGCTCGCTGGCGCCCGCCAGGCCGGCAAGGATCTCGGCGTAAAGGTGCCGGAGCTTGGCGCACAGTCGGAATCCGACATTAACGGCCAGATCAGCATTCTGGAAAATGCCGTCGCCGGCAAGCCGGCCGCCGTCGTCATCTCGCCGACCGAATTCAAGGCACTCGGCAAGCCGGTTGACGAAGCCGCCAAGTCCGTACCTGTCATCGGTATCGACTCGGCTGCCGACTCCAAGTCGTTCAAGTCGTTCCTGACGACCGACAACGTTCAGGGTGGCCGCATCGCCGCCGACGGCCTTGCCGCTGCCGTCAAGGCCGCAACGGGCAAGGAAGAAGGCGAAATCGCCGTCATTACCAGCCTGCCTGGTGTCGGCTCCCTCGACCAGCGTCACCAGGGCTTCATGGAAGAAATCAAGGCCAAGTATCCGGGCTTCAAGGTGGTCGCCGATAAATATGCCGACGGCCAGGCGACGACCGGTCTCAACATGATGACCGACCTGATCACCGCAAACCCGAACCTCGTGGGCGTCTTCGCTTCCAACCTGATCATGGCGCAGGGCGTGGGCCAGGCGATCGCTGAAAACAAGCTCGGCGACAAGATCAAGGTTATCGGCTTCGACAGCGACGACAAGACGATTGGCTTCCTGAAGAACGGCGCCCTCGCCGGCCTCGTGGTGCAGGACCCCTATCGCATGGGCTATGACGGCGTGAAGACCGCCCTTGCCGTCTCGAAGGGTGAGAGCGTACAGGCCAACGTCGACACGGGCGCAAATCTCGTGACCAAGGCCAACATGTCCGATCCCAAGATCGACGCCCTGATCAACCCGAAGGTCAAGTAACGAACGATGCCGTGCTCTTCCAAAGGGCACGGCATTCCCTTTACCTCCGATGTTCTTGGGAGCCGGGCGCATGTTCGGCGAGATAGGAGTATTCCATGGCCAACCTCGAAGAGATCAGTCACCGCCATGATGACAGCGCGGAGCGGACAGAGGCGTCGCGCATTCCGGCAGGTTCGCCCATTCTAGAGCTCAGAGGCCTCCAGAAGAACTACGGCTACGTCCAGGCACTAAAGCCAGCGACCATCACCTTCCTGGCGGGAGAGATTCACGCGATCGTCGGCGAGAACGGCGCTGGGAAGTCTACGCTGATCAAGCTTCTGACCGGTGTCATCCGGCGCACCGCCGGCGAGATTTACTGGTGCGGCCATCCGGTTCAATTGGCAACGCCGAACGAGGCGATCGCAAGGGGCATAAACGCTGTGCATCAGGAAGTGGTGCTCTGCCCCCACCTGACCGTCGCTGCAAACCTCTTTCTCGGCGACGAGATGAACCGCTTCGGTCTGATGCGCAAACGCGACATGGAAAAGGCGGCGCAAACCGTCCTGAACGACCTCGGCTTCGGTCTGCCCGCTGCCGTTCCGCTCAGCTCCCTGACGATCGGCCAGCAGCAGCTGGTCGCAACCGCGCGGGCGGCGATGCGCGGCACGCAATTTCTGATCTTCGATGAGCCGACTGCCTATCTGACGCGGCAGGAATCCGCCCAGTTGTTCAAGCTCATCCGCCGCCTTCAGAGCGAAGGTGTGACTATCGTCTACATCAGCCATCGCATGGAAGAAGTCTTCGAGCTTGCCGATCGCGTCTCCGTACTGCGCGACGGCACCCATGTCGGCACGCGCAACATTTCAGAGACCAATGACGACGAGTTGATCGCGCTGATGATCAATCGCTCGATCGAGCAGATCTATCACAAGGAAGAGATTCCGATTGGCGAAACCCTCCTTGAGGCACGCGGACTGTCCGGTCCGGGCTTCGCGGATGTGTCGCTGAGCGTCCGCGCCGGAGAGATCGTCGGCCTCTACGGGCTGATCGGCGCCGGCCGCAGCGAATTCGCGCTGGGCCTTTATGGACGTCAACCGCTGTCTGCGGGCGAGATCTACTGGCAGGGCAAAAAAGTCGATATCCGTCACGAAAGCGACGCCATGAAGCTCGGCATCGCGCTTGCTCCGGAGAGCCGGCGCGACCAGGGGCTCTGCCTCAACCTGCCGATCGGGCTCAACATCAATCTGCCGATCTTCAAGCGCCTCAGCCGCGGCCCCATCATCAACCACGGCGAAGAGGCGGCCAATGCCGACCGGCAGATCAAGGACCTGAGCATCAAGACGCCGAGCCGGCGCGTTCCTGTATCGAGCATGTCGGGCGGCAATCAGCAGAAGGTCGTGATCGGCAAATGGCTGAGCCATGGTGCAAAGCTCTTCATCTTCGACGAGCCGACCGTCGGCGTCGACGTCGGTACCAAGGCTGAAATCTATCGCCTGTTCGCCAAGCTTTTGAAGGATGGAGCAGGCATCATCCTGATCTCGTCCTACCTGCCTGAAGTCTACGAGCTGGCGGATCGGCTGCACGTCTTCCGCGGCGGCCAGCTCGTCGCGAGCCACGACTACCACAAGTCATCGCACGAGGAAGTCCTCGGCGAAGCCATCGGCGTTTGAGACAAATATAATAAGAGGAGGAATTCCATGACAATCAGCTCCGCCGAAAACGCCGCCCCGGCCCCACGCAAAAGGATGAACATTCTCTTCAGCCTGACGCTCGTCGGGCTGCTGCTTTTCCTCTGGCTCCTTCTGGGTGTGTGGACGACTAGCTTCTGGACGCCGCTGAATATCTCGAACCTGCTTCGCCAGGGTTCGATGACGGCAATCCTTGCGGTCGGCCAGACCTTCGTCATCATCACCGCCGGCATCGACCTCTCCGTCGGCGCAATCGTCGGCTTTACCGGCGTCATCATCGCCTGGCTGATCCAGGCCGGCGTGCCGGTCTGGCTATCAATCATCCTCACCTTGCTTCTGGGCGCAGCAATTGGCGCGTTTCACGGCTTTGGCATCGTGAAGATGGGCTTGCCGCCCTTCATCATCACCTTGGCGACGCTGACGGCACTGCGCGGCATCGGCCTTGTGATCACCAATGGGTCGACGATCAGCATCACCAACGACGACTTTACCAATTTCGCAACGGCCAATTTCCTCGGCATTCCGAGCCTGTTCTGGATGGTGATCCTTGTCGCGATCCCCGGCTACATCTTCCTGCATTTGAGCCGCTGGGGCCGCTATCTCTTCTCGGTCGGTTCCAATCGCGAAGCCGCGCGCCTTTCCGGCGTAAAGGTCGATCTCATCATCTACCTCGCCTACATCCTGTCAGCGACCTGTGCCGCCTTCGTCGGCGTATTGCTCGCCTCGCGCATCGGCATCGGCAATGCCACCCAGGCGGACGGCTGGGAACTGCAGGCAATCGCATCGTCGGTTATCGGCGGCACCAGCCTTTTCGGCGCGATCGGTTCGATCCACGGGCCGTTGATTGGCGCCTTCATCCTGGCGACCATAAACAACGGTGCGAACCTTCTGAACGTCAATTCCTTCTGGCAGCGCATCATAACAGGCGCGCTGATCATCCTGATCGTCTATTTCGACCAGCTGCGCCGCCGGCGCATGTGACACCGCGGAACAAACGACAAAGGGACCGGCGGGTAGCCGCCGGTCTCCTAAGCCAGATACCGATCCCGCATTGCTGTCCAATCAGGCAGGCGACGGACGAGAGCGCCGCCAGGATAGCGATTTGAAGACGGTCCGCAGCGGCTTTTCGACCGCCTCATATGCAATGACACCGAAGATCGTGCCGAGAATGGCGGATAGAAGCGTCGCCACGTCAGGCGGCACATTGTGCGAAACCGCAAATTTCGCGATCACCGAGATCGCAAGCGTATGCCAGAGATAGATCGAATAGGACGCGTTGCCGAGATAGGTGAGCGGCCGGATGCTCGGCAATTTGCCTCCGCCTTCGAGAGAAACGATGCCAAGCACGAGCGCGAAGGCAAGCGGGCCGCAGCTGAATTCATTGAAATCCAATTGCAGAAAATAGATCGCCGCAAACCCGCATAGGCCAATGGCGATGAAAGGCAGTCCGAAGCTTCCGTTCGGTATTTTTCCCGTCAGCCACAATTGTGCGAGCACGATGCCGGCGACGAACTCGAATATGATCGGCCGCGTATAGGTGAACCAGACCGGCGATTGAGGGTGGAGCCACAGGCCCAGCCCCACGAGAACGGCAAAGATGCTGCCGATGAACGGCAATTGGAACCGTCGCGGCAAAAAGAGCGCGATCGCAAAGATCGCATAGAAGAACATCTCGAAATTCAACGTCCATCCCTGCACCAGGACAGGCCATATCTCGCCATTGCTCGGCGAACGGACCGGGATGAACAGGAATGACCCGAGAATATGGTCTGCAGTCAGCCTCATGTTCGGAAACAGGCTGACGACTGCGCCGGCGAGCATGATCGCAGTCACGATCCAATAGGAGGGTGCAATACGTTGAATGCGGTCGACAGCGAAGCGCAGGGGCGTTACCGGGCGGCGCGCGCTCATGACCCACATGATGAATCCGCTGATGACGAAGAAGACGTCAACGCCGGCTGCGCCTATCCGGAATTGCCCGCCGGTACGCTCAGCGGCATGAAAAACGACCACCGCAAGAGCTGCGAAAGCGCGCAAATATTGGATCCCGAAAAGGGTTTTCATGCATGATACCACGGCATACTAGGTCGGTTCCCCTGCGCTGCTTTCCGGAACGACGATGTCGGGCGCGATCTTACGATCGAGCCATCTCGATCTGATCGTAATAGGTGATTGACGGGATGTTGGTCTTGGCTCTCGCTACGGTGAGCTTTCCCGCCGTGAAATACAGGAGAAACGAGCCGACGTGATAGGGATTGAGAATATCGATCTCGACGAAGGAGCGCACGAGCAGCAGCGCCGATATTCCGAAGAGAATATAGGATTCGTTGTTTCGCATATCACTCAGCAGCCGCTTCAGATGGCCGAAAAGGGCGACGATCAGCACCAACGCGAGCAAAGTCACACCAATGAGGCCGGTCTCGACGGTGGTCTCGATATAGGTGTTGTGGAAATGAAAGCCCGCGCGTGAGGTGATGAAGAATTCTTCCCACAGGCGCTCCGGCTCACTGAAGCCCTGCACCCAGAAGGCCTGGTAGCCGATGCCGATGAACGGGCTTCGGCTCGCTGCCTCGATGCCCTGCTGCCACAGGTAGGTGCGGCCGGTCAGCGTCGAATCCTTGCCGAAGACGCCGAGAATCGCGTCGACCGCCCCCAGATAGACGCCTGCAACCGCAAGAATGACCAAGGCTGTCGCGCCCGCCGTAAAGAGCAGCTTTCTCTGTTGCGGCGACAGGAAAAGGATGACGCGCATTCCGGTCAGCAATGCCAGCACGGCGGCGGTCGTGATGACAGAGGTCGCAGATTGGCATGCCATAAGGCAATAGGCGGACATCAGGCCGACAATGCCGCAACCGCCCAGCCACAACATACGCCGCTCGCCGAGGATAAAGATGGCGGCAAAGCAGAAGAAGATGCCGAGCGAAGCGTAGAGGCCGAGCTGGTTCTTGGAATCGAACGCACCGACGAAGCTGAAGGTGCCGTCGAGCGCATCGTAGGAATAATATCCGAACAGCAGCGAGTAGATCAGCACCAGTCCGACCCCGGCAACGCCGCCGAGCGTCATGGAGCGGATATCCAGCACGCGCATCGCAATCAGCGCGCATATGATGTGGGTCATGTACTGGATGGCGGCACGGGCCGTGACTGGCGGTGCCGCCGACCAGAAGATCGTCAGGCAGGTGAATATGCCAAAGGCAAATATCCAGCCGTATTTTCGATAGTTTCCTAGAACATTGCGATAATCGATGAGGATCAGCGGAAACCAAAGCGCGTAGTAAAGCAGGATCGAGGGTTGCCCGAACCAGCTGGAATAGGCGAAGACGAAAAAGGACAGCGCAAGCGCCACCACCCCATAGGCGAGGTTCTGGCTAGGCTCGACGATGATCGACTTCGCAATCCGCATCTGGGGCCCTCGTCAGCGCATGTAAAGGCCAGAGCTAGCCTTGATCAGGTCGCCCGGGAGAACCTCGGTGTTCTCCTGCGCCGGGATCTCCTTGGTCTGGCCGTCCTGCTCGCGCACGATGCTGTACTCGATGTTCACACCCTTGCCATCCGCGCCCAGATTAGACGCATCGGCAGACTGGGCGACGGCTTCCTGCATCAGTGCCTGGCTGGTGGAGAGCTTCAGCTGCAGGGATTCGAGCTGGGTATCGGTATCCTGCATTTCCTGGGCAAGCTGATTGTCCCAGTCGTTGCGCAGGGTGATCTCGTCCTGATTGGCCTTGCTGATATCCTGCTTGGCCTTCAGCGAGTTCGTGTCGATATCGAGCAGTGCGGCTTCGAGGTCGGCAGCCCGCTGTTCTGCGGTGAGCTTGCGAGCGCTGAGCGCAAGGCCCCGCTCGGCCAGATCTTCCACCTTATCTCGATCTTCCTTGGCAAGGTCGAGTTGGTGGTTCTGCGTATCCGACTTCTTTGCGAGGGTCTCCACCTCGCTCTGAAGCAGGTTCTTGAGATCTTCCAGCGCCTGCGTTTGCAGCTTTAGCCGCTTTTCGCGCGATTGCATCAGGGCCGCCTCGCTCGCCAGCATGTCCGCTGCCTGCGGAAGCGACTGCAATTGCTGCGGCATCTCGATCTGGTCCTTGCCGGACATCTCGGCCTGCAACCTGGCGCGGCGCATCAGCAGCCGGCCCCGCTCGGCCATGTAGACGGCGGCATCGCCCTTGGCGGAGATGAAATCGCGGGCAAAGCGCTGGCCGGCATCGGCCCGACGCAGACCGCCGCCCAGGCTCAATGCCTTGATGACCGTCAGGTTGGGGATATAGGGATATTCGCCGGGGTTTTGGACATCGCCCGACAGGTAGATCGGGCGATATTGCGAAAGCTCGACAGAGGCCGATGGACGGTCCCTGAGGCCGAATTGCTTCTGCAAGCTGAGACCGATCGCATCGGCTACCTCGCCTGGGGTTTTGCCGCCGGCTGACATCTCGCCGATGAACGGCAGCGATATCGAACCGGTCGGACCAACCGTATAGTCGCCGCTGATCGACGACCAGTCGCGGATCGTTCCGTCCGCCGTCTGCCATTCCGCAACGCGGATACGAAGCTTGTCCATGACGCCGAGATGGTACGCGGTGGGAGTTTCCGCGCGAGCAGTCGCCGTCATGGTGCAAAGGCCCAAAAGCAGAAGCGAGGCGCAGCGGACAGATGCACGCGCGCGAGCGGGCTTACCGCGGGGCAGAATTTCGATCATAGAGTTGTCCTGTTTCCAGATGGCGGTTCCACCGGTATCGGGGAAGCCGCAGCTCTCGTTTGTTGCCGACAGCTGGTCGGTCAGTAGCTGCCGCGCGAGAAGCAGACGGCAGGTATGGTCCTTGCAATGATCAGCATGTCACTGCGCAATGACCATGTCGTGACGTAGTGCGTGTCGAAGGCGACGCGCGAAGCGTAGGATACGTCATTGCGGCCGCTAACCTGCCACAGACCGGTCAGACCGGGACGTGACTGCAGGTAGTAGACGGCGGCACCTTCATAGAGCTCAAGCTCTTCCTCGACCACGGGGCGAGGACCGACGATGCTCATTTCGCCGCGAATGATGTTGAAGAGCTGCGGCAGTTCATCAAGGCTGAGCTTGCGCAGGACGGCTCCAACCGCTGTCACGCGCGGATCATCCTGCAGTTTGCGGGTTGCCCGCCACTCTTCCTGGGCCTTGGGATTGGCCTGAAGATAGGCCTGGAGAACACGATCGCCATCGACGACCATCGTCCTGAATTTCAGGCAGCGGAAGGTTTGGCCATTATGGCCGATACGACGGTGGCCATAGAACACAGGCCCCTTGTTAGAGAACTTCACCAGCAGCACGAGCAGGAGGAAGATCGGGCTGATGAATACTAAGGCCAGAGAGGCCACGGTGATATCGAAACTTCGTTTCAGGATTCCCCCTGTTGGGGGGAAGACGCCTGATTCAATCGCGTCGAAGAAAGCCGAATTGGCCGATCGTGTCGCAGACTTCATAGAGGGGACTCCACTTATGTTTGGCGATAGGTCGGGAATGCAGTCGGTCGCTTACGTAGCGCTATGCAACGACGAGTGTATGGTCAGAATTTGTTTTTTTAAGCCAAATTTTGTGGCGGCCACATTTCAGAGGGGGTTTTACAGCCGCGAGATGGGGCAAATGAAGTTAAGCCTTCTCTCATATGCGATTTTTTATTATCCCGAAAAGCGTATTAGAACGACAGGCCGCGACATATCTGTGTCATTTATTGCGACTTCACTGAATGTGAAAGAATAGCCTGTCGTCAAAAGCTTACGGTTCTTCATGGGAAGAACTTGAAATCCGTCCCGAGGCGCAGCTAGGCTACCTCGCTTTTATTAGAAATATTGCAATGCAAAATGATATTGCGGCGCACATTCTGCGCGCCGGTTTGTTCGATCTTTGTAATAAAAGTTGATTAGCACGAATGGATATATCAGGACCCGGAGGCATTTCTCCGGCCCGTGGACATCTTCGTTCCCACGTTTCGCCACAGGAATGAAGGATGTCTCAACGTTTGGGACGGTTCGGTGGCACTCGTGCCACCGAACCTCCGACTCAAAACTCTTCCCAGTCGTCCGTCTTTGACGCAAGTGCCGCGCCACCGGAGCCGACATTGCGAAGCTGCGTCACCGTGCGAGCAGCAGGCTTGGCGCGAACCGGAGCTGGCGTTGCCACAGAAGGCCGCTGAGCCGATATACGGGGCGCAGAGGCACTCGTGCGGAAGCGCTCCATCATTTCAGACAATGCGCCGGTTTCCGATGTCAGGTTCTGGGCGGCCGCGGTGGTTTCCTCGACCATGGCGGCGTTCTGCTGCGTCACCTTGTCCATGTGATCGGCAGAAGAGGCGATTTCCCTCAGGCTGACGGCCTGCTCCTTGGTGCTTGCCGTGATCTGGTTGACGAAGGTGCTCATCTGCGCCACCTCGGCGACGATCTCGTCGAGGGATTTGCCGGATGCCGTCACGAGCTCGACGCCACGCTTCACCTGCGTTGCGGACGTGGAAATCAGCGTCTTGATCTCCTTGGCCGCATCGGCTGAGCGTTGTGCAAGCCCGCGCACTTCCTGGGCCACGACCGCGAAGCCACGACCGGCTTCCCCGGCGCGTGCTGCCTCGACGCCGGCATTCAACGCCAGAAGGTTGGTCTGGAAGGCGATTTCGTCGATCACGCCGATGATCCGGTTGATCTGCTCGGCGGACCCTTCGATGGCTGCCATCGCGTCGACTGCGCTGGCGACGATCTCGCCGCCACGCTCGGCCTTCTGCTGGGCGGCAGCAGCCACCTGTTGCGCCTGGTCGGCGCCCTTGGCGCTCTCGTTGACCGCCGCGGTCACCTGGCCCAAGGCGGCAACCGTCTCCTCAAGACTTGCGGCCTGCTGCTCGGTGCGCTTGGCAAGATCGTTGGATCCGCTGGAAATCTCCTGCAGTCCGCCGCGGATCGTTCCGACGGCGCCGACCACAGACCCGATCGCCTGCTCGAGATCGGCGACGCTGCCGTTGAATTTGGCCCGGATCGGCTCGAACTCGGGTGCAACGGTTCCATCCATGCGAACGGTCAAATCACCGGCCGACAGCGCGTTGAACCCATTTTCGATGGCGTAGACGAAGGACCGGAGATCCTCTGCCTTGGAATTATCGATCATGGATTGGCGATCGCGCTGGAGTTCCTGTTCCCGCCGTGCTTCGACCGCTTCATGTTCGAGACGCTTGTTCTCGTTCGCGGCTTCCTTGAAGACCTGCAGCGCGCTCGCCATGGCGCCGATCTCGTCGGAACGACCATAGCCCTTTATTTCAGCGGCAAGGTCCCCGACAGCAAGACGGCCCATCGTATCGGTAAGACCGCGAATGAGGCCCCCCAGGGACCGTGCAAACACGAGGAAGCCGATCAGCGACAGGATCGATACGACGATGGTCGCAGCAATCGTCGTCCAGAACGCCTGGCTCTGTGCCTCCACCAGAGGGGTCACGTTCGAGGCGATCTCAAGCACGCCGACCTTGGTACCGGAAAAATCCGAGAGCGGCACGGCCTCGACGGCAAACGTCTTGTCGCAAACCGTATCGTATTCACGGACGGACTTTCCGTCGAAGGCTGCCTGCAGGTCGTCCGGCGACAAGATGGAATCGCCGGCAAATGTCGAGGCCTGCTTGTCGAACTTGTCACCATTCTTGATGTGCACTGCCACATCGGCATCGATCTTCTTGGCGAGTGGTCCGAAATAGAGATTGGTAAGCTCGGTGCCGACGTCAACGACGCCAACCACTTTGCCGTCCTTCATAACCGGCGCGGTGCCAAACATGCTGAGTGCAACGCGGCCGGGTTCGGTGCCGGCTACGAGCTTGCCCTGGCTGACGGCGGTGGCGATCGTCTTGCGACGGCCGGTGATTGAATCACCGAAGATCTCGGGGGTGTGAATGCGGGCAACGACCACGCCCTTGGCGTCGGTGATGGTGAGCTGCTTCAGACCGCTGGCCGCTGTGATCGCCGGCAGGCTGGCCGAATACCTGGCAATCAGCTTTTCGCGTGCGTTCGACTGGATGAGGTCCGCGACATCGGGCTCGCCTGCCAACGCTAGAGCAAGGGCAGATGCGGCATGCTTTTGCTGGGTCATGTCCGCTTGCAAGACGTCGAGGTCGCTGTCGAGCTCAGCCTGCAGCGCATGCTCGCTCATCTCAGACTGCCGATAGTAGCCGAGACCGCCAATCGCAATGCTGGCGAAAAGCACGGCTGCAAAGCCGTAAGCGGTAATGCGAATCCATAACGGCCGCTTTATCTTCGTCTCATCCATCAAAACCTCTCCTGTCCCAGGCCTCTGCCCGCGCGACAAACCAATTAGTTTTGATAGTATGAAACGAAATCGTTGAATTTTATCTAAATTACCTTCTCCGGCAGTACCCTAGAAATGGGGTATCCGTACGCCCCATCTCGCTCAATCGGCGCGGCGGATCGTCTCTTCCAGGGCAAGGCTCGCCTTCGGGAGGTGATCGTCATTGTGACGCACTCCCGAGAGCAAGAAGCCCACCGGCAGTGCGCCGGCGGGAGAAGTGCAAGCCGGCGCGTCCGCATATTCCGGTTAGCAGTAGTCCTTGCTGTCCGCGTAGTCGAACGCACGGGGAGGCGTCCACTGGCGAGGCTTTTCGGCTTCGTCGAACTGGCTCGGCAATCCTATGTCCGGCCCCTCTCCGAAGAGGAACGACAGGCCCCAGGAGATGGCGAAGCGAATAAACTCGTCGGCGCTGCCTTTCGGCACGATGAAGTCCTTGGGCCGGGGAACCTCCACCAGCTTGTAAGGCGGAACGCTCGCATTGTGGTGCTGGAAGGCCTTGTAGGTGGACTCGATCGAATTCTTGTACCACCCGGATTTCGAGCCACCTCCACCCATGAAAGCTATCAGCGGGCGCATATGGGAAGTCGACAGCTTGCTGATGAACTTTCTCTCATAGTCGGCACTCTGTAAGGCGTCTTCCTGCCAGTTTCGGCCGTCCTTCTGCCGTGCGGTCATGATGACGTAACCGACGAGCCTGCGAATTCTCTGAACGAACTCGGCCAGAGCCGATGGCGCACAGCTTTTCAGCAGATTCTCCAGTGTCACAGCATCGATTTCGGCGGAGGTTCCTTTCGAGAGGGCCGTTCCAATCGCGAAGACACCAAGGGGCTCGACCTTGCCGGAATAGAAGTTGATGCGGCGCTCCCCCCGGGAGTTCAAATAGTTGAACGCGACGCCATCGACCGTGCCGCCGCCAACGTCGAAATAAACATAGATGCCCGGCACGGCTTCGCGGGACATGACGAACGACTGCACCGCCGCAGCAATTTCCGGCACTGCGTGGAAGTCTGTGACCTCGGTGGCGAGGCGTGGCTGGGTGAGTCGGTACGAAGGCAGCGCCTGCTGGAGCTTTTTCGGCCTTGGCCAACTCATCAAGGACTACCGCTGTGGCATCTCGTTTCGATCTTTTACTTTCCGTGGCAAGATCGCGCTCGGTTAAAAAACGATTGATCAGCAGTTCGGGAACGCCTGCTTTTCGGAGCAACTGGTCTGCTGCCGCCTTTTTAGTCGTCCGTGAAGTATCCGGAAGCGATTGATATTTCGGTTATATTGTACTCTGACCAGTAATCGATATCGCCAGGTATGGTATGTTTTCGATCTGCTTTCTTCCGATTTCAGATTTCGGTTTTGTCAGCCATCGAAGCGTGATTCACTTCCCATATCGCGACGAATCGGAGCTGGTCGATGTCCAAGCCTGTTGAACGACGCGAGACGGGTGAAGGTGATCTGTTCCGATCCCGCCTCGACCAGATCATCGACTTGAAGCACGAACTGGTGTAGTTGGCGCAGACGATCGACTGGTCGTTTCTGGAAGAACGGTTTGGGGAAGTTTATTCGGATGGGCCTGGCATGCCGCCGTTGCCGACCCGGCTGATGGCAGGGCTGGCAATCCTCAAACATACGTTCAACCTGTCGGATGAGGCAGTCTGCGCTCGCTATCTCGACAGCCCGTACTTTCAATACTTTTGTGGCGAGACGTTCTTCCAGCACACATTGCCCTTCGACCGCTCGTCGCTGACACGCTGGCGCCAGCGCATGGGCGAGGATCCGATAAAGGCGCTTCTCCAGGACAGCCTTGCGGTGGCGGTCAAGAGCGGTGCAATGAAGCCGTCGGACACGCGACAGGTGATCGTCGACACGACCGTTCGGCCCAAGAACGTGATGTTTCCGACCGATGCCAAGCTCATTCACCGAGCACGGGAGCGGCTCGTGCGCGCGGCCAGAAAGGTGGGGCTCGATCTGCGCCAGACCTATGTTCGGCTGGGCAAATTCGTCTTGATCCAGCATCAGCGGTATGCCCATGCCAAACAATTCAAGCGGGCCGGCAAGGCGTTGCGCAAGCTGAAGACGTATCTGGGACGCGTCGTCCGCGATATCGAGCGTCAGATCGCCGGCGACGAGCAACTCAAGGCTATCTTCATCTGGCCTTTCTATCAGGCAAAGACACTCCTGGAGCAGAAGCAGCGTCCGCGCGGCCGCAAGATCTACAGCCTGCATGCCGACGAAGTTGAATGCATCGGAAAGGGAAAGGCCCATCGCCTATATGAATTTGGCGTCAAGGTGTCAGTCGCCACGACATTGAACCGCTCCAAGGGCGGCCAATTCGCCCTCCATGCCATGGCGCTACCAGGCAACCCTTATGCCGAATTGCCTGAGCATGCGAAACCTTCAGGTTATCTGCCTTGCTTTCACTGCCGTGCTTCCGCCAGCGATGCGGCAATTGCAGCGATCGAGCGAAACAGCACGAGCGGATCGTCCTTCGAGGGCGTGAAACCCCGGCGCTGCCAGAACTGAGCCGCTTCGTGATCGACGGCATTGACCATCAATGCGCGCCCGCCGATCAGAGCCGCCGCCTGGACGCAACGCTCAAGGGCATGTTTCAACAGACCTGTGCCGATACCGTGCCCGGCCCATTCCGTGTCGGTGGCAAGCTGGCCGAGAAGAAGACAGGGAACCGGATCGGGCGGTTGCCCGGTCCGGATGGAGCGCGGCATGATCGAAGGGATGACGGCCGTCGGCGCCAGCCCGTAGTACCCGACGACGCGCCTGGATTCGTGAACGACGAGAACCGCTGTGAAGCCCTTTTCCTGATTGGAAAGCGCGCGCGTCTTCAGCCAATTGTCGAGCGCAGACTTGCCGCAGGAAAATTCGGAAACATCATGTGCAGCGGTAAGCGGTTCTGGAGCCGATAAAGCCACAGCTCACCGCTTCGGCTCGTAACCGGACTCCCATGGGGCGGGCCGCTTAAGCACTTCCACGATTTCTGGAATGATCGTCGGCGGATGGGACAGGATCTCCATGAAATCGGCGAACCCTTCGGGGGTCATGCGGATGAGCCCCTGTTCCATGACGATCTCCTCGGCGGCGCGCACAGCCGCGTCCCGCACGAAATCGGTGCGCGACCGGCCGCGCAGGCTTGCCGCACGATCGATCATTGCGACATCCGCTTCAGGCAGACGCATCGAGATCGGATATTCCTTACGTTCGGCGGTGGCGGCCATGACTTATCTCCTTGCAGGCAAGATAATATCCTGTATCGCCAAATGCAATACGGCACCATGAGTTACGTGCAAAGTTTGTCTGTCTCGACAAAGGGCGAACACAGAACGGCCGCCGAGGCGTTCAAATGCGCCAGGAGCCGATTTCGAGGAAATTCCGTAGGTTATTCTACGACGCCAGCGTACGCTTTTCTTCGCTGGCACGCTCCATAACGCGTGCATCAGCACAGGCGGACGCCGATCATTTCCTTTCGATTTCAGTTGCTTACGACCGCTCCCGGGCTGATCTTTCAGCTCATGTCCCACGAAGGATGCAAATCGAAGCTGTTCTTCCGACAATCAGCGCGACGCCTCGATCGCCGACCAGCTCCGCATGTGCCGTCTTCAAAATGGTCGGTATGATATCCGATCCTCCAAATGCACAGGAACTCAAGCTCGACGATGTCGCCGCAATATTGAACGCTGGAATAGCTGACAATGCAGATACAAGAAAAAGCTTCCAACGGGTTTTGGATATTGAGATTCAAGGTGCTGCGGATGTCCATGCAGACATGCTTGCCAATATCATCCACAAAATGAATCCCGCAGCCGGGGAACGGGCTTTGGCGAAGGAATCGGCGGAGTAGATCGAGATGCGCCGGATGGCGTATAATCTCCTGTTTCATACACTCAAATCAAATAAGGATGCGAGACGCCGCTTGCTGTCGATTTATGTCCAAGCGGGGCTCCACGCCGCCATTAGATGGGACAAGCGCCGACGGCTGATGGGCAATGATTTGTACGATTTCAATCATGCGACCGCTGCACTCGCCCATTGCCGCGCGTTTTTCACGGAACGCCCACTTCATTCCCTCATTTCCGCAAAAAGTATCGCCCTGGACAAACTGTTCGAGTGTCAGATCATTTCGAATAGTGCGGACGCAATCACCTATCTTGAGAGCCTTCAAGAGACGGCTGGCTTGTCCGAAGCAGATGATAGACCGTAATTGCCTCTCCAACGGTTCCCATGCCACCTGATTAAAGTTAAGCTGCCCGAGGATATCGTCGTTCGTTTCAACGTGCGGAGGGAGCGACACTCATTGGCTCGAACGTGATACGCAAATGCGTTCCCGTCGCCTTGGCGAAACGCTCAAGCGTCCTAGCGGAGGGCTTCATCCTCCCACTTTCAAGACGGGCAATGGCGCTCTGCGAAGTGTCCATGCGCCGCGCCAGCTCTTCTTGCGTCAGGCCCGCATTCACCCGTGCCTTGATCACAGCCTCCGCCAGCGCGAACTCTTCTTCGAGCGCGTCATATTCCTTCCGGTAGTCTGCATCCTTCATCCATTCGGCATGAAGATCTTTCATCTTGGTCATTTGACCTCCTTTGCCCGTTCACGGGCCAATTCAAGTTCGCGTTGCGGTGTCTTCTGTGTCTTTTTCACAAACGCCCTGACAATGACGACACGCTTTCCTGTAGCGGTGACATAGATCGCACGAGAAATCCCGCTTGCCGCTTTCACGCGGATTTCCCAGAGCTTGCCTTCGAGGTGTTTCACCGTGTCGTGCGGCAGCCTTTCAAGACCAACGCTCTCTATCAGTGTCGTCACCCAGACCAGCCGTGCGCGTAAGTCTTTCGGAAGTGAGGTAATTTCCTCATCGACGGCGGCATTCAAGGTTTTTCAACGATCCACATGCGGAGAATATATCAAAAATGAGATAATTAGTCCATAGAGATCGGACGGAGCGGCCGGCTGCATGCTGATCAGACTGAGAGCGAGGTTCCGGCAATCGACAAAGCGCGAGCTGGAACGAGGCCGCAGCAGCAGCGGTAGACATTGGCTCGAAGATCACGGGAACGCCACCGCACTTCATCGGGCTCTTGCCTACTTCTTTCTCGACATGCAACATCGACCTTCAGTGCCAAAGAAAGTACCCAGATGACATCCTACGGCAGTACCCTAGAAATGGGGTATCCGCACGCCTCATCTCGCTCAATCGGCGCCGCGGATCGTCTCTTCCAGAGCAAGGCTCGTCTTCATGAGGTGATCGTCGTTGTGACGCACTCCCGAGAGCAAGAAGCCCACCGGCAGTCCGGCCGATCCCTTGCCGCACGGAATGGAAACCCCGCAGAAGTCCAGGAAATTGCCGATCATTGTGTTGCGAAGCGTCTTGAAGTTGGTTTTGACGAAGAGATCATCGTCCTCAAGCAGCGGAGCAGTGAGCGGAGCGACATGGGAAACCGTCGGATAAGCGATGATCTCGTTCGGGCCAATCATGGATTCGACCTCGGCGGTCAGACGCTCGCGCTCGGCAAGCGTCTC
Organism: Neorhizobium sp. P12A; assembly: GCF_008365395.1. NCBI lineage: Bacteria > Pseudomonadati > Pseudomonadota > Alphaproteobacteria > Hyphomicrobiales > Rhizobiaceae > Neorhizobium > Neorhizobium sp. P12A. Next base: position 79,815 of record NZ_QOVX01000015.1, read on the forward strand.
GAGGTAGTCGACAAGCGTGATCTTCTCGCCCAAGCGCAAGCGCGCAACGACCCGCCGGTCGATCGTGCCCGCGGCAGGTCCCGCAAGGCGTTCGTGATGAAGGGCAAAGGCCTCCGCAGTCACAAGTGGACCACGCTTGCCCATCACCTCGAAGATTTCCGCAAAGGCCGGAATGGGCTGGCGCCTTACCCGCACCCCAGCCTTCTCCAGGCGGGCGATGGTTGCCTCGAATGCGACAACCACTTCCTCTTCGCAATCCTCGAAAACAACCGTCTGCGGGACGACCAGCGATATGTCGGACAGCGCTATGCTGCGAGCGGGCGATGGCGTTGCGCCGCGCATGGCCGCGTCGATCCAGATCGCGTCCTGTGCGCTCCGGCACAGCGGCCCGAGTGAATCGAGGCTCGTCGCCAGGGGAAATACGCCCTTCATCGAGTAACGTCCGCGGCTCGCCTTATAACCGACGATCCCGGTGAAGGCTGCCGGAATGCGAACGGAACCGCCGGTATCGGTGCCGATCGAGACCGGCACGAGACCGCTGGCGACTGCGGCAGCCGACCCCGACGAAGAGCCGCCCGGCAGGCGTGCCGCGTCCGCCGAAGCCGGATTCCGCGGCGTGCCGTAATGGGGATTGATGCCGAGACCGGAGAAGGCGAACTCGCTCATATTCACCCGGCCGACGGCAACCATGCCCGCCTGCCGCAAAGCCGCAACGACGGCTGCGTCACTCGCAGCGGGCCGGGCATCCGCCAGGATGACGGAACCGGCTGTCGTCGGCATGCCCTCAAGGTCGAACAGGTCCTTCCAGGCGATCGGGATTCCATCGAGCAAACCGAGCGAGCGTCCGGAGCGAATGCGTGCCGAGGCGGCTTCGGCTTCCGCCATCGCCCGTTCGGCTGTCAGGGCGACAAAGATCGATGGATCGTCGTGACGCCTGATTGCATCCAGCGTTTCCTCAGCCAGGGTCCTTGGATCAAGCGCTCCGGCCTGAAGGAGCACCGACAATCCCGCCAGCGAGCGAGGTGGATATCTGTCCGTCATCGATCCATTCCTTTTCTCAACCGCGTTTGGCGATCATGCATTCGTGAAGTCCATTCCGATCGATTTGCCGGAGTAGCGATCGCCGCAACCTTGAGCGAGCCGCTGTCATTTGACAATGATGTCGCGAGCGCAATGTCCTTCCAAACTGCATTCATAAGGATTTTCATCGTGAAGCAAGATATTGAAATCAGCGCAGCCGACGGCACGGCGAAGGCCAGCATCTTTCGTTCGGATATCTCGGCAGAGGTTGCCGAGGCAGCGCCGGGCGTCATTCTCTACATGGACGCGATGGGACCGCGGGACTCGCTCTACGGCATGGCCCAGCAGCTTGCGGATGCCGGCTATATCGTCCTCCTGCCTGATCTCTTCTACCGCTTCGGCGCTTACGGCCCGTTCTCAGGAAATTCTTTCTCGAACGAAGCCCACCGCGCGGAAATCCTGAAGATGCTGCATGGGACCAGCCAGGAGATGACGAAAAACGATACGGCCGCCTTTCTCGACGTGCTCGCTTCGGCGGGTGCTCAGGGTCCGGTCGGCACGGTCGGCTATTGCATGGGCGGCGCCCGCGCTCTGACCGCTCTTGCAAGCTACCCCGACCGCGTGGCATCTGCCGCAAGCTTCCATGGCGGCAATCTTGCCAGCGATGCGGAAGACAGCCCGCACCGCCTTGCCGACAAGATGCGGGGCCGGGTCTATATCGGCGTTGCCGGTGTGGACAACAGTTTCCCGCCGGAACAATCCACCCGTCTGGAAGAGGCACTGCGGACGTCAGGCGTCGACCACGTGATCGAAAACTATGTCGGCATGGCCCATGGCTGGACCGTTCCCGACCATGGCGTCTACAACGAGGCCGGCGCCGACCGCCACTGGAAGCGGCTGCTGACTTTCTTCGACGAAACGCTGAACTGACGGCTTGCTATCGGCCAATCGACCCGCCGCGCTACCGCATCTGGCGCGGCTTTACATTATCCGGCGACACGCCGCGACGCGATGACAAGGCGCCGTTCCCACAGGATCAGGCCAAGGCTTGATCCCACGATCAGCAACGCTCCGGCAAAGACGTTGACGGCTGGAATCTCGGCCCAGATGAGATAGCCATAGAGGAAGGCCCAGACCAGGCCGCTATATTCTACAGGCGCCAGCGTCGAGGCGGGCGCGTAGCGAAAGCCCTCATAGAGGAAATACTGCCCGGCCGCGCTGACGAAGCCCAGCCCGATCATCAGGCACCATCCGAAAAGGTCCGGTGTCTTCCATGTCCACGGCAGCATGATCCCGCACGCAACGACGAAGAAGAAGCTTGTCGCCATCATCTGGTTGAGCGTGCTCTCCGTGCGGCTGACGAGACGAACAAGAATGACGCTCCACGCCCAGCAGAAGCCCGCAAACAGAACCATGCCGGCCGGTATAAGGCTCGGCGCATGCGTCGGGTTTGCGGCAAGGACCACGCCGACAAAGCCGCCGATGCAGGCGAGCCAGCGAACAGGCCCAACCTTCTCGTTGAGGATGAAGATGGACAGCACGACCACCATGACGGGCGCGCAGAAATACATGGTGGTGATTTCGGCCAGCCCCAGATGCCGCGCCGACGAGTAGAAGGCGAGCCAGGCCATGAACATCAATAGCGCACGCAGCAGAAGCGAATTGCGGTGCGGGCTTTTCAGGATAGAAGGATGGCGCTGCCGCCACACCATGAACGCCGCAAAGCCTGTGATGATGATGCTGCGCATGAACAGGATCTGCGGAACTTCATAGTCCGCCACCAGCCATTTGACCACGGCGTCCTGCATCGCAAAAAGGGAGTAGCCGATGCACGCCAAGGCAATGCCGGCGAGCGGGCTCGGAACCTGATCGGTCGGTCGCGAAAACATGGGATGCCTGTGGGGAATAATCGTCTGCAGAAAGCCTCGAATAACAAGAAGCGTGTGGGATGGCAACGATAAAGCCTGACGGCGAACAACACGCTAAGATGAAGTTGGAGTCCCCTCTAATTAAGTTGACAATCTTCTCGTATTTTGACGAGTATCCGCCATCCAAAACGGCCTGCGTTGGGGGGACTTATGTCTAAGCGCGCGTTCATCGGACTTTCGGCTCTTTTCCTTGCAGCTCTTTCCCTAACGGCGCCGTCAGGCGCGATGGCAGCGGAGCCGGCGCGCAAGATCGTTACGACCCAGGATGGAGACTATTTCGGTTTCGATCTGAGGACCGAGCAGAATGTCACACTGGATCAATGCGAGACGAGTTGCAGCGGCGACCATTCCTGCCGGGCCTTCACCTATAATCCGAAGGTGAAGTGGTGCTTCCTGAAATCGGACTTCAACAAGCTCAACAGCTTTACCGGAGCGATTGCCGGCAAGGTGGTCGAGGCCAGCGGCGATCCGGATATCGGCGCGGCTCCCGCCCTACCCTTCATCACGGACAAGATGGTTCAGGACGCCCGCGACGCCAAGGCGAACCTGGCGATGACCGACCAGCAGAAGACGCAAGGCTTGGAGAGCCTGATTGCGCTTGCGCGGATTGAGCTGACCGCCGGCAACATCCAAAATTCGCTGACCGCCTTCAAGGGCGCGCTTGCGATCACGCCCGACGACGGCGATCTCTGGGTCGAGATGGCCCGCGCGATCAACACCGTCTCCAACGACTCCGAGGCGGCCGTCCAGGCCTCGCTGGCGGCGCTCAACGGCTACCAGCTGAGCCGGACCACGCAGAACCGCGCCGACGCACTGGCGGTCATGGCGACCGCCCTGCAGAACTCCCAGAGCTACCGCACAGCACTCAGCGCTTACAAGGCGAGCCTCGCATTGGTGAATTCGAAGACCGTTGCCGCCGCCTATAACGATCTGCGCACCCGTCAGGGCTTCCGTGTGATCGGGAACTCGATCGACAATGACAGCGCCACACCCCGCGCCTGCGTCCAGTTCTCCGAGAACCTGGTCAAGAATATCGATTACGCGCCCTTCGTGCTGTTGAACGGTGCAGCACCGAAGGCTGTCGAATCCAGGGACAAGCAGATTTGCGTCGAAGGCCTGACCCATGGCGAGCGCTACAAGCTGTCGCTGCGCGCGGGCCTGCCCTCTTCCGTCGATGAGAGCCTCGAAGGCCAGGTCGACCTTGATTTCTACGTCAAGGATCGTTCGGCTTTGGTGCATTTCACCGGCGACAATTTCGTCCTGCCGTCAGCCGTGCGCCGCGGCATCCCGCTGATCTCGGTCAATGCAACGACGGCCAATCTGAAACTCTATCGCATCGGCGATCGCGGCATCGCGCCGCTTCTGACGAGCTCCCAGTTCCTGACCCAGCTCGACGGCTATAGCGCACAGCGCATTCAGGACGAGTCCGGCGAGCTGGTCTGGCAGGGCTCGATCGATATCAAGAGCGAACTCAACAAGGATGTCGTGACCAGCTTCCCGGTCGACGAGGCTCTGCCGCAGCGCAAGCCGGGCATCTATGTGCTGACCGCCACGCTGCCGAATGCACCGGGTCAGGAATGGGATTCTCAGGCGACCCAATGGTTTGTCGTGTCCGATATCGGCCTCTCGACCTATGCCGGCACGGATGGGCTCAATGTCTTTGCCCGTTCGCTTTCGACCGCCAAGCCGCTTGCCAATGTCGACCTGCAGCTGCTTGCCAAGAACAACGAAGTGCTCGGCACGGCCAAGACCGATGCAAACGGTCACGCCACCTTCACAGCCGGCCTGATGCGTGGGACCGCATCGCTGACACCGGCCGTCATGACGGCAAAGACCGGTGACGAGGATTACGTCTTCCTGGACATGACCCGCGCCGGCTTCGATCTCTCCGACCGCGGTGTCACCGGGCGCACGGCGCCGGGCGCAATCGACGTCCTCTCCTGGACCGAACGGGGTATCTACCGCGCCGGCGAAACGGTGCATGCGTCAGCGCTTGCCCGCGACACGGCCCAGAATGCGGTCGAGAACCTGCCTTTGACCTTCGTCTTCAACCGCCCTGATGGTGTCGAGGACCGGCGTATCGTCAACAACGGCACGCTCGGCGGCTATACGCTTGATCTGCCCCTGCAGCCCAATGCCATGCGCGGCACCTGGACGATGCAGATCTATACCGACCCCAAGGGAACGGCGATCGGCTCGGCGCAGTTCCTGGTCGATGATTTCGTGCCTGACCGCACCGAATTCGACCTGAAGAGCGACGCCAAAGCGTTCGACGTCGGCACGCCAGTGCCTGTTACGGTCGACGGCCGCTATCTCTATGGCGCACCGGCAGCCGGTCTCAATCTCGAAGGCGAAGTCGTTTTGAAGACGACCCGCCAGAATGCTGACTTCCCCGGGTACCAGTTCGGCCTAGTCGATGAACAGGCCAGCGACGACACCCGCATTCCGCTCGACAATCTCGAGCCGCTTGACGACAATGGTCACGCCACTTTCGATGTCGGGCTGACGGATGTTCCCTCGACAACACAGCTGCTGAACGCCGATGTGACGGTTCGCATGCAGGAGGCCGGCGGCCGGGCCGTCGAGCGTTCCCTGACGTTGCCGGTGAAATCGCAAGGCTCTGTCATCGGCATCAAGCCTGAATTCTCCGGTGACCTTGCCGAGAATTCGGTCGGCCACTTCCATGTCATTTCCGTCAACGCCGCGGGCCAGAAGCAGGCCATGTCCGGCCTGAAATGGAAACTCGTCAAGCTGGAACAGAATTACCAGTGGTATCGCGACGGCACCGCCTGGAAATATGAATCCGTCACGACGACCAAGCAGGTCGCAAACGGTTCGGTCGACGTGACCGCCGACGGCGCCGATATTTCTACGCCGGTCGGCTGGGGCCGCTATCAGCTTTCGGTCGAGACCGGAGCAACCGACGGGCCGACGACAAGCGTGCAGTTCGATGCCGGCTGGTACGTCGCCACATCCTCGACGGAAACTCCCGACGCGCTGGAAATCGGCATCGACAAGGACACCTATGCGGTCGGCGAGACGGCCAAGCTGAAGGTCTCGCCCCATTTCGGCGGCGAACTGCTGATCAATGTCGGCACAGACAATGTGATTGCGACCGAGACGGCCAGCATTCCCGCCGAGGGTGGTGAGGTCGATATCCCCGTAACGGACAAGTGGGGTGCAGGCGCCTATATCACCGCGACGCTCTTTAGGCCCGGCGAAGCCCAGGAGAGCCGCATGCCGATGCGCGCAATCGGCATCAAGTGGCTGAAGGTCGATCCGGCCGGGCGCAAGCTTGCGATCAAGCTCACACCGCCGGACAAGACGCTGCCGCGACAGGCGCTGAACATCCCCGTCCAGGTCAGCGGCGCCGGCGTCGGCGAAGAAGCCTATGTCACGGTTGCCGCGGTCGATGTCGGTATTCTCAATCTCACCCGCTACGACGTTCCAAACCCTGATGGCTGGTATTTCGGCCAGCGTCAGCTGGGCCTCGAAATCCGCGATCTCTACGGCCGGTTGATCGACGGCTCGCTCGGCGCGACCGGTCGTCTCAGGACGGGCGGCGACGGCGCAGCACCGGCGCTGAACGGCTCGCCGCCGAAGGAGAAACTCGTTGCCTTCTTCTCCGGCCCCGTGAAGCTTGACGCCGACGGGAAGGCAAATGTCAGCTTTGACATTCCACAGTTCAATGGCACCGTGCGCGTCATGGCCGTCGCCTGGTCAAAGACAGGCGTTGGGCACGCCAGTACTGACGTCATCATCCGCGATCCGGTGGTGGTCACGGCCAGCCTGCCGAAATTCCTGGCACCGGGAGACAAGTCGCAGCTTCTGCTTGAAGTGACCGACACCGATGCACCACCCGGCACCTATCAGCTGCAGGTGTCGAGCAATTCCGACGTCAGTATCGATCAGGCTGAGGCCTCGCAGACGCTCAATCTCGAGGCGGGCAAGAAGACCTCACTGACCTTGCCGCTGACGGGCGTCCAGCCCGGCGACGGCGCAATCACGGTGCGGCTATCCAATACATCAGGGATGTCGCTTGATCAGTCGCTCGACATCCCGGTGCGTCCGTCCTCTCTACCGGTTGCCGAGCGTCGTCCGCTGACGATCAAGCCCGGCAACGGCCTGACGATCGACGGCAATCTGCTCGCCGACAGCATCCTTCCCGATGCCTCGGTCAGCGTGAATGTGACCCGCGCCGACAGTTTCGATATCCCCTCGCTGCTCATGAGCCTCGACCGTTACCCCTACGGCTGCGCCGAGCAGACGACGAGCCGGGCGATGCCGTTGCTTTACCTCAGCGAACTGTCGAAGAAATCGGGTCTGCCCGATGATCCCGACACGCAGAAGCGGGTGCAGGACGCTATCTACCGCGTCCTCTCCTACCAGTCCTCGACTGGCAGCTTCGGCCTCTGGGCGCCGGGCTCCGGAGACCTCTGGCTCGACGCCTATGTCACCGATTTCCTGACGCGGGCGCGCGAGCAGAAATATACCGTGCCTGACCAGGCCATGGTGCAGGCGCTCGAAAACCTGCAGAACTCGATCGGATACGACAACAGCATCAAGGACAATGGCGAGCAGATCGCCTACGCGATCTACGTCCTTGCCCGCAACAAGAAGGCTGCGATCAGCGATCTGCGCTACTATGCCGACACGATGCTCGCCAGCTTCCCGACGCCGCTTTCCAAGGCGCACCTGGCGGCGGCCCTCGCGCTTTATGGCGATGCCCAACGCTCGCGGACGATCTTCCTCGATGCGCTGCAGATGTCGGAACAGGCGCAGGTGACCAAGGTCAGCTTCGCGCGCTCGGACTATGGCTCGTCGCTGCGCGACGGCGCTGCCGTTCTGGCGCTTGCCGCCGAAAGCCGTCCGGTACCGCCGATCGTGCCGGAACTGACGAAAATCGTCTCCAAGGAATGGCAGCACACGGACTATACCAGCACCCAGGAACAGACCTGGATGCTGCTTGCCGCCCGAGCCCTGCAGGATGGCGACACTGACCTCAAGCTCGACGTCAACGGCGCGGCCCACAGCGGTGCCTACATGGCACGGCTGACCGGTGACGAACTGCTGCAGCATCCGGTAACCGTGAAGAACTACACCAAGGACCCGGTCTCCGCCATCGTCACCACGCTTGCGGCACCGAAGCAGCCGCTGCCTGCCAGCAGCAACGGCTTCACCATCGAGAAGACCTACTACACGATGGATGGCGAGCAGGCGAACATCAGCCAGGTTCAGCAGAACGAGCGCTATGTTGTCGTCCTCAAGGTCACGATCGCCAATGACTGGCCAACCCGGATGATGATCACCGACCTGCTGCCCGCTGGCTTCGAGATCGACAATCCGAGCATCGTCGATAGCGCCCAGCTTTCGAACTTCGACTGGATCGGCAACACTCATCCGGCCCATGTCGAATTCCGCAATGATCGTTTCGTGGCGGCGATCAACCACGGAACTGCTGACGACAGCGCCGGCAACGACGTGAATTCCAGCGATGACGGCTCGGCAAACAGCGACGATAGCGCCAACAGCAACGACAGCTCCGACGATGCGGATACCGACAGCGTTACGCTCGCCTATGTCGTGCGCGCAGTCACGCCCGGCACCTATGATCAGCCGGGCGCCAACGTCGAGGATATGTACCGGCCTCAATTCTTCGCCCGCACGGCGACGGGCCGCATGGAGGTCACGGCGGCACACTGATGTCGATCTGGCGGAAATTGGCGATTGGAGGCTTAGGCGCGCTGCTTCTTGCAGCGGCCCTCGTCTTCGGTCTTGAGGCGGCCGACAGAGCCTATCCGCCGCCGTTGGACAGGGCGAATGTCGTGTCAGCGGAAGTTCTCGATGCCGACGGGCAGTTGCTGCGCGCCTTTGCGACCAGGGATGGACGCTGGCGTCTGAAAACCGATGTCGCGGATGTCGATCCGCAATTCGCCCGGATGCTGGTTGCCTATGAGGACCGGCGTTTTTACGACCACCACGGCATCGACATTTTCGCCTTCGGACGGGCGGCCCTTCAGCTGATCAGAAGCGGCCATATCGTCTCGGGCGGATCGACGCTTTCTATGCAGGTCGCCCGACTGATCGAGCCGCGCAGTAGCCGCTCCTTTGCAGCGAAGTTCATCCAGATCGCCCGCGCGATCCAGATCGAGCGGCGGCTGAGCAAAGAGCAGATCCTCGATCTCTACCTCACCCATGCGCCCTATGGCGGCAATCTCGAAGGCATCCGGGCGGCGAGCCTTGCCTATTTCGGCAAGGAGCCACACCGACTGACGGTCGCCCAATCGGCGCTGCTCGTGGCGCTGCCGCAGCTGCCGGAAAAGCGCCGGCCGGACCGCAATCTGGCCGCCGCCGAGGCCGCACGCCGTCGCGTATTACAGCGCGTCGCCGTCGAAAAGGTGGTCGGTTCCGATGAAAGCGCCCGTGCCGAACTCACGGCGATCCCGACGCTGCGAATGCAGCTGCCCGCCTACGCGGCGCATCTGGCGGAGGCGGCACTGCGCAAGGAGCCAAAGGTCGAGCAACACCGCACGACGCTGCGGCGCTCGATCCAGCAAGGCCTGGAATCCGTTGCCCGCGACGCCGCCGCCAAGCTCAATCCGAAGGTTTCGGTCGCCATGGTGATGGCCGACGCCACGACCGGCGAGATCGTCGGCGAGGTCGGCTCGGCCAATTATTTCGACAATGTCCGGTCCGGCTGGATCGACATGACGCGCGTCAACCGCTCTCCCGGCTCGACGCTGAAGCCGTTCATCTACGGCCTCGCCTTCGAGCAGGGGATGATTTCGCAGGAAACCATCATCGAGGACAAGCCCGCCGACTTCTTCGGCTATCGCCCGAAGAATTTCGACATGACCTATCAGGGCGACGTGACGGTTCGACAGGCGCTTCAGCTCTCGCTCAACGTCCCGGCCGTCCGCCTGCTCGATGCGGTCGGACCGACGCGGCTTCTCGTGCGTTTCCGTCGCGCCGATGTCCGCCCGGCACTGCCGGTCAACGAAATGCCGGGCCTTGCCATCGGCCTTGGCGGCGTCGGTATCACGCTCAAGGACCTGGTGCAGCTCTATGCCGGGCTTGCAAACCGCAGCCAGCCGGTCCGATTGGGCGACGGTATCCAGGAGAAGCCGGGGCTCATCGATGCCGAGCCGCTGCTGGAGCCGGTCGCGGCCTGGAATGTCGCCGATATCCTGTCGGGCGTGATCGCGCCCGTCGGCAGCATCCAGCGCGGCATCGCCTACAAGACCGGCACGAGCTACGGCTATCGCGATGCCTGGTCGGTCGGCTATGACGGTCGCTATGTGCTCGGCGTCTGGGTCGGCCGTCCCGACAACGGTGCGGTGCCCGGCCTCGCCGGCTATATGTCCGCAGCGCCCATCCTGTTCCAGGGTTTTGAAAAATCCGGCGTCCCTTTCACGCCGATGCCGCCGGCGCCGAGAGGCGCGGTGCGTATCGCACAGGCGCAGCTGCCGATGAGCCAGAGGCGGTTCTCGCTTGATGCCAACGGGTTGCTTTCCGCTTCGGCGCGCGAGCAGGCGCCGCAAATCGTCTATCCGCCCGAAGGCGCGCATGTGGAACTGAGCGATGAGGGCAACGGCTCGATGATGCCGCTGATCCTGAAGCTGCAGGGCGGAAGAGCGCCCTTCCGCTGGCTCGCCAACGGCAAGCCGCTCGCCGATCTCTCCCGAAATCGCATCAGCCAGTGGGTGCCTGACGGTGTCGGCTATTCTACCCTAACGGTGATTGACGCTGCGGGGCGGGCCGCCACCGTCAACGTGTTCCTGCAGTAACGATATTGAGGGCCAATCATCAAACCGCTTCAATTTCGATCACTGCAATCGAGTGCCATAGAATTGATATTTAATGTTTCTTAACTCGTCGCTCGATCAGCCCAGACTGACATACCGGGCAGAGTTTGAGGAGAATCGAGATGCTTTTGACCCCAGTTGCCAACCCCACAAATGCCCGCCGACCGACCCAGGGCACCCCGAATTCGGGCTATTGCGGGGCCATGGCTCACTCCGCGAGCACGCGGTCAAATTCGTTCTCGAGGAGACTCTCAGTGCAGTCACTTCCGCGCGCCTTCACCAAGCGCGCGCCTTCACCAAGCATGAGTTCGTGATTTGATTAAAGAGCAATGAGAAGACCAATGTGATCCGAACCGTCAGATATAGTCCGAGACCTGAAACCGCCCATGAAGCAACGACTTGCCTCGCTTTCGATTTCCCTTGCCAGTGTCGTCATCATCGCCAGTTCATTCCAAAGCCGCTCTGCTTTGGGCCTGGTTGTTGAAGCCTGCAAGATTAACGTTGCCATAACAGGGTCGCCGTACCCGTGTATGAAAGTCGTTCAGGACAAGGATCCCCTGTCGTCATACGCCGTGCTTCGCGAGCCAGCTAACAAAGAACGGACGATTCTAGCGCCGCTCGCTGACGTCCCGGGCATCGAAGACCCACGTCTTTTGACGGTTGGCGCGCCAAATTACTTTGAGGATGCCTGGAACGAACGATCAGCGGCGATACGCTTTCGCGCAATGGGAGTTCCGCCACAGGATTTCGCGCTGGCTATAAACGCCGCCAGTTGGCGCACACAGGATAGGCTTCATGTCCACATTGGCTGCGGGACGCCTCGCTTTCGTACCCTGCTGAAGAGCCATAAGACCGAGATTGGCGGATCCAAATTTACTAAATTGAAAGACAGCGGCTGGTGGGCAAAATTCTATGCCGCGGACAACCTTTCAAAATTGAATCCATTGAAAGCTGTCGCCGACGGCGTTGATGGAGCCCTGTCAAACATGAAAAACGTCGTCATTGGCGTATTTGCCTCAACCCTTCCGGATGATCAGCAAGGATTTTACATTCTGGCCCGCATAATCGGAGCAAGCAAATCAAGAGGATCCGCGGAAGATATGATCGATCCCAGCTGCCAATTCTAAACGAACATGTAGCGCGTGGGGGATTGGCGTTGTTGCCGCTACCGCGAACCCGTGATCCTCCATCCCTGGTTAGCACGGCAGGTTCGCTGAAGTCTTCAGAAGGCAACGTTTATGGGCGAGCCAGTGCACAAATGTCGGGCGTACAGCGATTGGAATTCAGGTTCCCAATCCTTGAGACTGTAATCATCGGCATAGCCCAAAAGGAGTAGTTGACTATATGGGAGGTCATCGGCAGATTGCCGCAACCTGGAGGGATAAATGCAAACGCAATCATTTCATTCCGAAGTTGTTCGTTCAGTCACTTATGATGAGCATACAGAAACCTTGACAATCTACTTTACGAACAGCCGGAACGCTGCTTATTTCGACGTCCCACCAATGGTGGCCGAGCAATTGTTCAATATGCCCGATCCCGCCGAATTCGTTGCGCGGTTTATTGCGTCCTCATACTCACCACTCCAGGTCGGCTGGAAATCTATCTTCCGCCGCCGAAAAGCCGAGATAGCGCCAGAGCGGACCGACGATTGGCTTAAAGAGATTGGGACTTTGCGGTACCGACGGCGTTGAGCGTTTGCTCGCGCAGGAGATTAAGATTGCCAGCCTCCCATCTCCCCGACATTCAATGCAAATCTCCAGAACGGCCCTCAACATTGCGGGCTTCAGCCGCTGCGGACACAGCGGCCATAGGCGCGATGGCCGGACTCCCGCGGCGCCAACCAAGGGAGCGGTCGTTTATTCCCCTGGTCTAAGGTCTGATCTTGAAACATTTGCGCCACCGCCACCTACCTCAGAGCTCTCAATTCTCAGCGAGGACAGACCCCTACTCTGGCGGACGCTCCCGACTGGCAGCGGTCGCCCACCCACTTTGGTCAAATTTACAGGACCTCAAAAAAGGTTCCTCCTCATGCCATGCGCGAGCGCTGCCCCCCATACCGAGCCTGCGACCCCCGCTATAAGATTAGGTTCCGCTACTTGCGTCCGCATGACGAACTCACGCAAACCAATCGTGACGCCCGCCAGCAAAATACTTCCCACGATCGCAACGCCTGTCTTTTGAGACATCATTTTGGCGATGAGGGCGCTTATTGTGGCAAACACTACAAAGCGAACAGCGATCGCCTGAGATCGGCAGGGTCTTTTCACCCGAGACAGCGCAACGGCGTTCATAGTTATCGGTGATCGTCAGGCGAAACGCGCCCTGCCCTAATCTCGGCTTGATCAGCGTCGGATTGCCGAAGCGCTCAGCCATGATCGGCTCTGTATTGCGAATCTCAGGAACCGAGTTCAATCGATCTGTGACTGCGGACCATAGATATTGCCCATCCCCTTCCTCCGCGTTGAATCCCTTACCGGTCACGATGTTTGGCGACCAGCTCTCCGGAACAGGCAGCCAGAGCTCTTTCGGCCAAAAGAACGGCTGGGTCAGTATCCGACAACCGATGACGGGATCCTGTCGATCGTCCAGGGCAATCGGATCGCGGCGATAGCTCGCAATTCGCGCCCGCATTTCAGAGCGACTGGAAACGCCATTCTTAAGGCCAAAGGCTTCCCAGGCCAGAGACAGCGGCGCGATTGACGCGTGACCGAAGATGCCGCCGCCAACGATGAAGTTGTTTGGCGAATGCAGCTTGAAGAGGAATAGTTCGCCGGGCTGAAGCGCCCGAAACTGCGTCGTCCCGCTGGGTTGCCAGAAATTGACTTCGTCATGTGGAACAGAGGCGCTCAACTGATCGAACCAGGCCTTGTCCGTAACGCCGACGAAGAGACGGACCATGGTCTAGCCTCTCAGCTCGGCTGTGTTTTGAAGCGCCGACGTTCTGGCAATCCACGTTGTCAGTGCCGCAGCCCGAGAGCCAACTACTGCGGACCATAGCTTACAGATCGTCGTCGTCTTGTTCCTTTTCACTTCGGCGTTCCTCACGCGTCCACCGTGCCTCATGTCGTGAGCACCCGCCTGAGATCAGACAACAGCTTTTCGCGCCGGCCCTCCGAAAGTTTGGCCAAGTTGTCGACCTTCCAGCGCACCGCCGGCAAGTCCGCGGCTCCAGGCACGCCTAGCAAGTCCCAGTCTGGCTCGCCGGCCTTGAAGGAGAGAAGAAAGCGCCGGTGCTCGGCAGGCATCTTGCCAACGACCTCGGCGATTAGAGCTTCACGAGCATCGTACAGCGCCTCCAGGGTCACGGGCTCTTCCGTCATGCCGGCAAACCCCGCATCAAACTCGTGGCGCAAGTCCTTGCACGTCGGCGCCAAGACATCGCCCATCGGCCTGTTGTGGCTCAGGATGTAGACGATGAAGGCACGCCGCAGCTCATCGGATATTCCCTCATTCGCGAGCAGATCCCTGACATCGAACAAGTCTCGCGGATGCTGCCGATCCAAGGCGGCGACGATCTTGCCGGCGTAGAGGTCCGGGAAGGACACAACGGGCACCTCGGCATATCCGAAGAGCTCTTCGACCCGGTCGCAAACCGCCCGTGTCTCGGGAGAATAGACGCAGCCACGAATGACAGGCGTCACCTCGATCTTGATCTGCACACTGTCGGAGGTAACCAGCACCTTTGTTGCAGCGCCTTCGCTGTGCATCGGCACGGCCTGGGTGCGGCTGCGCGGTACATTCTCGGCTATTCGGGCAGCAATCCGTCATATGGCGGCATCGATATTGGCGAGAGAAGTCGCGCGATCTTCGACCGGCAGATAAGTCAGATCGATATCGACCGACAGACGTGGAAGGTCTCGAACGAAAAGATTGATGGCCGTGCCACCCTTCAATGCAAAGACGTTCTCCTCTGCAACGAGCGGGAGAACTCGAACGAGGAGGCTGACTTGCGCGCGATAGGCTTCAGACGCCGGCATCGAGTGTCTCCGGCACAGTGATCTGATACTTGCTGTCCAGCCGACCGCCGACCACGATCTGGCGCTTGCCACGACCGAGGTCGATACGTTTGAGATCGAGCCGGCCGAACCATGGATGGGCGTGCCGCTCGGCGAACCAGAGGAACAGCCGCTTCACCTTCACGCTGCGACACGTTTCCAGCACGGCCTGAACCCGCTTCGGGCTTAGAGTGTGAACCGACTCCATTAGGACGTCCGCTTGATGGAAGGTCTCCCGGGATGGGAGCAGGTCGAGAAGCTCGCAAAATGCTCGCTCCGGCGCGGAGACATCAAGCTCCCACCCCCAGTGTCCCCATGCCAGGCGCATCCTTCCAGGTGCCTCGGCATCAAAGAGCCTGTCTGCCTTATGTTCGACGAACTGAGCGTCGGTCGGTATCCGCTCTACCCAGCCAGGCAGACTGCCATAGGCATACAGATGGATTTCTGGCTTGCCCGAGAAGGGGAGGTAGTGCGTCAGGCCTTGTAGCTCGAGGGCACTGCGGCCACCGACGTGCACGGATTTATCCAGAAGTCGTTGGAGCGAGATGATCACGCGCTGCCAGGCTATCGCCTGATCAGCGTTACCGGTTGGCCGCTGATAGACGCCACGAACGACACCTTCGAGCCAGCCCTGCGCCACATACTTTTGGCGCCACTGCCGACGGTAGCCGTGCTTTTCCAGCCAAGCGGTGTCAACCACCAGCCCCTCAGGGAGCAGGCGATGAAGTTGGTTTATCTTTTCGTTCTTTTGACCTACCATTAGTAGGCTAAAATAGCACGAGTCCAAACCGCGAGACAAGTTCGAGAATTCGTATTTTCGACCCATCAATGGTAGGCATAAACGCGCAATATTCAAACCACCAAGACACAACGAACCTGGAGGAGGAAATGGCCAAGCTGCCGAAATTCACGCTTACGCATAACGAGAAGAAAGATCGCTGGGATTTGACCAAAGATGGCGCGAGTCGTCCTGCGGCGAGTTTCGATACCAAATCTGATGCGACCAAAGGCGGCGCCCTCGAGAAGGCTGTCGGCAAGGATGGAGGATCGGTCAAGATCCAGAAGGTCGACGGTCAATTTCAAGAAGAGCGGACTTATCCGCGTGCTGCCGATCCCAAGAAATCGCCGGGCTAATTCGTATCCACCTCTCGGCACTTCAACGAAAGCAACCCGCATGCCTCGCACGATCGACGAAGTCATGGCCGATCTTCCACCGGCCCAGCAGGAAGAAATCGAGAGGCGATATCACGCGTTGCGTCGAACTCTGCCGTTCCCGCAGCGCGACAAAGCGCCAGACGACCCGCCTGCGGCCAAAAGCATCGGACCTCGCCTGCCGCGCCATCAATAACCTATCGAGACTTCCTCACTCTCGCCAGCCTACCACCGCGAGGGCGTGAAGCCGTGATCGTCATCGTCACCAAATAGGCGCTCCGCCTCGAAGCAATCCTCGATCGCCCGCGGAGACAAGCGAGCCTCGCGCTGCGTCAAGTGCTCTGTGGTCCAAGCCAGAAACGCCGACAATCTGGGGCTCGGTTCGGCCGAAACCTCTTCGGTGAGCATGGCGATGAGACGACGTAGTCGGTCCAGTTCATCAAGTTCGCAGAGAAGCGCGCTCAGTCCGGTGGTGCGGCGATCCTGAATGTGTTTGACGCGCGCAGCTAGTTCGCGGCGACGACGCTCCTCCTCAATCCTCCGCTGCTCTACCTCCCGCCTGAGCCGTTCTTCAGTTTTCGCCGCAGCAAGCACTGCAAGGCCTACAGCGATGTCGCTGGCCATATTCTCCAGCCGCTGAACCTTGGCGTCGCGGAAACTGCGGCGCGGCGCGCCCCCCCGGAAAACATACACCTGCTCGAACTCAAACGAGAGCTGGCCGGTCGGATGATGGTCCCATTCCGGAAAGCGAGGCCTGTCGGAGAATAGGTCATCCCAAGAGTTACGCCGTGCCGCACGATCCCTTTTTCGTTCCCAAGCCTCCTCCTTGGCTCGCTCAGCATCCGTCAGAACATGCTTTTCTCGCCTGATCGATTCTGCGATTGAGAAGCCGACAGTCTCAGTTTTGGATTTGAACTTCGCCAAGCCCTCGCCTGCGACGAGCTCAAAGCCCTGGAGTGATGCTGCCCGGATAATCCGCGGCAGCGCGATCGCAAGGCGGTCGATCGACAACGATGCCACCTCACACTTGATGAGCCCAGGCCCGTCAGCAACAACGATACCGATATCGGATGGCTTCGCTTTTCTGAGGCCCGCGAGCGTCCGCTCGATGATCGGGTGCGGCGGGGTTGCCTGGCTATCATCACCTTCAGACGCAAGGATACGCGCCTGTTCGCGCACGCCCGCAAGTGCGGCGGCTTCGCGGCTCAGATCCGCATTGGCAATTGTAATCCCATGGGCACTCCCTGCCTTGGCTTTCGGCAGCGGCGTTTGCTTCACCTTCTTCCCGGCAGCCTTCTTTGCCCACCAGCCAAGAGGTGGATTAGGGATGATCGAAGAGGATCGGGCCGTCATTCATTAAAATCGGCAAAGCGATCCTCTATCCAACTGAGGAGCTGGAGCGCTGGGATCGCTCAAACCTGGTTTCCTGTAGACGCATGTCAATTGCACCCTTCGATAAAACGGAGGATTGAAGTGGACTGAATGAGCAGGGTTGACCTTGAATTGACGGTAGATGCCGCCTGCATGGTATCCGTCAAAGGTCGGGTCAGCCCTGGTTCTGACCTACGCTCGCCTAAAGGCGGAGCTTGACCGTGCGGAATTCGTGCAACAGCATGCGAATCTGGGCTCCTGAAGTATTGCCCGGATTGTACCGGGATTACCACGATTTGGCGCCCGTTACAGATACCAGATACCGGCACCATCTCATCTCGATGATATGGCAACATACTGTAAAACAAGACTTTTTCTGATTGAATAGGTTGATCCACAACCAGCCAGCGCAGGAGTCGACGGGGCCTCCTTCGACTCAGATCGTCGTGCGAATATGCCGTTCGCGTCCATAGAGCGACACGAGGATGACAATGATGAGGCCAAGGGCTGCCTGAACCGCGGCGGGCTGGAAGCCCATGCCGATCAGCAGCGTGTTGATCTCGGTTAGAACAAGCACGCCGGCAATTGTGCCGAGATAACTGCCGCGGCCGCCGACAAGCGCAGCACCGCCGACGACAACAGCAGCAATGGTCTGGAAGAGATAGGGCTGGCCGACATCACCATAGGCAGAGCCGGTAAAGCCGAGCAGAAGCACGCCGGCGACCGCCGCAAAGAAGGCGCTGATCGCAAAAGTGATCACCCACATCCTGACTGGATCGATGAGCGCGAGGGGCGCTGCTCCCGGATTGCTGCCGAGCGCATAGAGCCGACGCCCATAAGGCGATCTCGATAGCACCAGAATGATCACAGCGGCGAGCGCGACAAGCGCCGGGATGAGCCATGGGAAGGGCAGAGGCCCGACGGAGCCGCCGATGGAGACAAAATCGGACACGGCCTGCGGTGCGGAGCCCGAGGGGAAGCCAGCCGTCCAGAGGAGGACCGCGCCCTGCACGATCATCCCGGATCCAAGCGTTACGATGAGCGGATGAATCTCCAGCTTGCGCGAGACGTAGCCGTTGAACGCACCAATCAGCAACGCGATGACCGCCACCAGCAGGCAAACCAGGGCGAAATTCCACTGCTCGCCATAGAGCTGCGCTGCCACGACATTGGCAAAGCCGATGACGAAGGGAATGGAAAGATCGATGCCACCGAGGATGACGACCAGCGTCTGCCCCACGCAGGCGACCGCCAACAGCGAAGCGACGACCAGCATCGCCCGGATCGCGAAGGACGAGGAATAGCCGGGAATGAGGATCGTGCCGACGAGGTGCAGGAGTGCCGCGATGACGAAGGCACCGAAGATGCGTCCGCCGGTGCTGGCGAGGAAACTTTTGAAACGGATCATCACGCCCTCCCCTTAACCGCGCGTTCCTGCACCGCCGTCAGGATGACGGCTGCGACCAGAATGGCGCCGTAGGCAATCTGCAGGACATAGGTCGAGACGTTGAAGGAGGTCAGCACGCTCTGCAGCAGGAAAATATCGATCGCGCCGATCGCCGCACCGATCAGCCCGCCGCGGCCGCCCGCAAGGCTGACGCCGCCAAGCGCGACCGCCGCAATGGCAATCAACGTATAGGTCTGGCCGATATTGGGATCGGCCGAGCC
This sequence comes from Neorhizobium sp. P12A, assembly GCF_008365395.1. Classification (NCBI taxonomy): domain Bacteria; kingdom Pseudomonadati; phylum Pseudomonadota; class Alphaproteobacteria; order Hyphomicrobiales; family Rhizobiaceae; genus Neorhizobium; species Neorhizobium sp. P12A. Next base: position 98,757 of record NZ_QOVX01000015.1, read on the forward strand.
GATGAGCGCCGTCAGCATCAGCCCTGCGACACCGGCAAAGACACCTGTTATCACATAGGCGATGAAACGAACGCGCGTGACATCGACGCCGGCGGTATAGGCGGCGCGGTCGTCGCTGCCGATCGCCATCAGGAGATCGTAATAGGGAAGACGACGGATCAGCCACCAGGCTACGGCAATGACGGCCAGCGGCAAGATCGAATAAGTGCCGGCCATGGCCTTCAGCCAGTCGGGCGCAGGGCCAACCGGAGCGGGAAGGATCGTCAGCGTAACACCTGACAGCACCAGATAGGTGCCGAGCGTCGCGACGATCGGCTGGATGCGGATGACTGTTGTCATGAAGCCGTTGATTGCCCCGATAAGAGCCCCGACGAGAAGCGCTGCCGGAACGAGGACGAGGGGCGAGGAAATGCCGGCGGAGAGAAACAACGCCTGAATGACGATGGCGTTGACGAAGCCCATCAGCGGACCGACCGATATGTCGATGCCGCCGCGACCGCCAAGAATGACCGGCGCGGAGGCGAGCGCTGCCCCGATCAGAGGGGCTGCGAGGCCGATCAGGGTTCCCCAGGCAGACGGCGCGAAGCGCGCCGGATTGAGAAAGAGGTTGATGACCAGAAGCACCACGAGCAGGACAACGGCAAAGCCGGCGCTGCGCAGGATGGCTGACGTTTTAGAAGGTGATGCCATCGTCATGCGGCCCGCCTGAACATGGCTGAAATGACATTGTCCGTGGTCATGGCCTCTCCCGTCATTTCCGCCGTCACTTCGTTTTCGCGGAAGACCAGAACGCGTCCGCAGAGAACCAGGATTTCCTCGATCTCGCTCGACAGGATGACCAGCGCCATTCCCTCCCGCGCCAGTTCGCGGAAGACATCATAAAGAACATGACGCGTCGCGACATCGACGCCGCGTGTCGGGTCGTTGAGCAGGAGGACGTCAGGCTCCAGCGCCAAGGCACGGGCCAAGAGCACCTTTTGCTGGTTGCCGCCCGAAAGCGTGGTGATCGCCGCATCCGGCCTGGGCGCAGAAATGGACAGCTTTTCGCGATAGACATCGTATCGGCGGCGCCGGCTCTTCATGCTGATCAACCCAAGCACGGAATCGCGGCCGACAGTCGAGATGGCGAAATTGTCGAGCACCGACTGGGTTGGGAAGATCCCCGTCGCGCGTCGGTCGCGCGGCAGGTAGGCGACACCGTTTGCCACTGCCTTGCGAAAGCCGTTGATCTTCGTCTGCCGGCCGGCCTTGTCGAGCATAACCTCACCGGAGACGGGCGCGCGAAGGCCGGCAAGCACTTCAAGGAAGCGCTCCTGCCCATGGCCGTCGAGACCGGCCAGCCCGACGATTTCGCCCGGACGGATCATTTGCGAGATCGGCGCAGCCCCCTGCCCGATCACAATGCCTCTGGTTTCGAGCGTCATGGCGTCAGGCATGGGAAAGCTCCGCTGCGGTCTGGGGCGCCATGGCCTTCAACAATTCGGCTGGTGTCGAGACGCCGCAATCTTCGGTCTTCACCACCCTGCCGCCGCGCAGGATCGAAATGCGGTCGGAGAGGGACATGACCTCATCCATGCGATGCGTAATGAAAAGCAGCAAAGCGCCCTCGCCGGCGAGCTGGCGCATCAACCGGAAGACGGATTCACGATCCGCATAGTCGAGCGCCGCCGTCACCTCGTCGAGAATGAGAACGCGCGGCCTGCGCACCACGGCGCGGGCAAGCACGATGAGCTGCTGCGCGGCAAGCGGCAGCGAGCCTGCGGGCGCATCGAGCGGAACGTTGGTTATCGCGAAACGACCGAGCGCCGCGGCGGCGGTTTCGCGGCGCTTGTCGCGCGGGACCCGGCGTTTGAAAGGGCTGTCGAGACCGAGAAGAATATTGTCCGTCACCGTTCGGTCTGGCGCGATCAGCACCTCCTGGAACACGGTCGCGAAGCCGACGGCCTGGAAATCGGCCGGCGCCTTGCCACTCAAGGGTTTGCCATCGAGGCGCATGGTGCCGCCATCCGGCTCAACGATGCCCGACAGCAGCTTCACCATCGTGCTCTTTCCCGAGCCGTTTTCGCCGAGGATCGTATGCACCGTCCCTTGGCGAAAAGCGATCGTGGCGTCCGAAAGGGCCACCGTCTCGCCATAGCGCTTGGAGACGTTTTCAATATCCAGCATGTCTCACTCATGAATAAAGGGGATCGCAACCCATCGGCTGCGATCCGGCTTCGTCACTTTATCAGATCACTTGCTACCACATCACTTGGCGCAAGCGTCCGGCGTCTTCGAGTAATCCCAGCCGATGGTCGGCTTGGCACCGGTGAAATAGGCGTCCAGCAGATCTTCCGGCATCGGATCGGTCGGCGGAACCGGGAAGACGGAGACGGCATCCGGCGTCATGCAGTCCTTGTACCACTTGCCGAGATCGGCTTCATGCACCGCCGGGATCGGGATCATCAGCGTGTTCAGCTTCGGCTTCTGGCCATCGAGCATGCGCGCCGCGACACGGAAGAGCGTCTGGGCGGTCCAATGCGGCAGCAGCGCATGACCTTCGAAGCGATACTTGTCCGGGTTGGCCTTCCAGTAGCCGAGCGCGTCGCCTGTCAGAGAACCCGTGATCAGCGGAGCCGGGCGGCCGGCCTGAGCGAAGGCTTCGGCGATGACCCGGCTTTCGCTGCCCGTCGACCAAACGGCATCGATCTTGGCCGGGTTGGTCGCGATCGCCTGCAGGACGACGGTCTTCGTCACATTGGCCGTCCAGTTGCCGTTGACGCTGCGCGAAACCTTCAGGCCCTTGTCCTCCTTCAGTGCCTTGTCGGCGCCCTGGCGCTCCTGGGCGACGATCGGATGGCCGGCAATGCCTTCGACCATCAGCACATTGCCGCCTGACGGCAGCGACTTGTTGATCGCCGACATCATGTCATAGCCCCAACGGGCATAGTTGCTGTCGACATTGATGGCATCAGGGCTGGTGACCGAGCCGGCGGCCGTGATGAAGGGAATGCCCGCCTTGGCAGCAGCGGCGACCGCATCGTCCAGTGCCGTGGCGGAACCCGGGATCGAGGTGATGATCGAGCATTTCTTGTCGATGAAGGCGCGGATCTGGTTGATCTGCTGGCTCACATCATTGTTGCTGTCGGAAACTTCGAAGCTGGATACGGTGCCGTCGGCAATCAGGCCATCAACGAGGCGCTTCAGCTCCTTGGTGACTGTCACGCGCCAGGGATTGCCCTGATAGGATTCTGAGTGGCACCATTTCCAGGGCTTCGGCGGCGGGGTCCAGTTGTCCCAGGCCGAGGGCAGGATCTTCTGCGGCGCGCCGTCATATTGTGCCTTGAGCGGATCCGGCAGGGCGCCGACGACGGAAGCCACATCTGCAGCATGGGCGTGCGCTGTTATTGCCAGCACCGCCGTTGCGGCCATCACGCCGCTCATCATTCTCTTCATATCCACTCTCCTCCATATGTTGGCCCGCCTCGCGCGGGCATCTCGGCACCTGACAAGCGTCGACGAAGTCGACCCCCTGCCATTCCCGATTTCCTCCTACCCCATCTTCTTATGTGAAGAGTATTTTCACATATGGATTATTTTGACAAGTGGGCGCCGAAAGCTGTGGCTTCCTTCACAGGCCGTGATTATATCGTGAAACGTCGTATTTTCGCCGAGGTTCAGGCAGTGCATACGATTTGAATAGCGATTTTTGGAGGAGTGTAATGGGCCTGAAATATCTGGTTTTTGTCGGAACCCTCAACCGTGCGGCGCCATATTTCCAGGGTGCCAACGGCGACGGTCTTTCGGTCTACAGCTTTGACGAGGACACGCTCGCCCTCGAGAGGCTGGCCAATGTTCCCGATATCGAGAATCCGACCTTCCTCTCCGTCGATGCGAGCGGCAATTACGTCTATGCAAATTCCGAAGTCTTCGGCTGGAAGGAAGGTCTCGTAAGCGCCTTCCGTTTCGACCGCGAAGCCGGCACGCTCGACTACATCAATATGCAGCCGTCGCTTGGCAGCATCACCGCCCAGAATGCTGTTACGCGCGACAATCGCAAGCTGCTTGTGGTCAACTACGGCATGGGTTCGGGCGGTCCCGATCAGGCAGCGGTCGTCTATGGGCTTAGAGACGACGGCGGGCTGACCCCGCCGATATCAAGCATTGCCCGCGAGGGAACCGGGCCGAATACCGACCGGCAGGAACGCAGCCACGCACACAGCATCACCGAGATTGCCGGCAATATCGTCATCCTCGCCGATCTCGGAACGGACAGCCTCGCCTCCTACCGACTGTCGGCCGACGGCACGCTGGAAGAGCTCGCGGACACCAAGACCGCGCCCGGTGCCGGACCGCGCCATGTGGCCCTGCATCCGAATGGACAGCTCCTTTTTGTCATGAACGAGCTGGATTCAACGATTGCCAGCTTCGCCGTCGATGCAAGGAGCGGGGTGCTGACCGCACTCGATGCCCAGCCGGCCGTTCCCGAAGAGGCAAGATCGAAAAATCACTGTGCCGATATCCAGATCTCGCCGGACGGGCGCTTTCTCTATGGCTCCAACCGCGGTCACGACAGCATCGTGGTTTTCGAAACAGATCCGGAGAACGGCAAGCTTTCCCACGTCGGTTTCTTTCCCTGTGGCGGCGCGACACCACGCAATCTGGCCCTGACGCCCTCCGGCCGCCATCTGTTCTGCGCGAACCAGAATGCTGACCGGATTTCGATTTTCGAGCGGGATGTCCAAACCGGTGCGCTTGCCGATACCGGCCAGGCAATCGAGGTCGGAACGCCGATGTGCGTGCGCATTGTGCGCTGACCACTGACCGAGCAGCCGGCTCTGCGCTACGACGCGCGAACGGGAAGGATCAGGCTTTGACCATCCCGTTCGCCATCAGCCAGGTGACGGCCTCCTGGACCGCCTGCAGCGAAGTGTAGCGCGGCGCATAGCCGAGGAGACGCTGCGCCTTGGCGATCGAGCAGTTCGGGCTGCGGGCAATATGCTCCCATGTCGCCTTTGCGTCCTCTGGCGACTGGCTTTCAGCCCATTTCTCGTAAGGCAGAAATTCAAGGTTCGGCTCCCGCCCAAACCAGCGTGACATCGCCTCGGCATATCCCCTCAAGGTCAGGGCTCCGCTGGAAACCGCATGAAAACTCTCGCCGATCGACGCGCTCCAGTTGGCGACCGCACCCATGAACATGGCCGCGACATCGTCGGCATGAACGTGATGCACTGTCTCGAGACCGAAATTCGGGAGGGCGAGCAGGTCTCCCCGTGCCAGGGTGGTAAACACCGAGTTGTTGAAATTGCCGGCGGGATTGAGAGGCGCCCAGCCGGGACCGACGATATGACCGGGATGAATGAGCGTCGCCGGAAAGCCTTTGTGTCGCGCCTGTTCAAGGAGATAGGTCTCGATCGCTGCCTTTTGCGTTCCGTACTCACCGAATGGGCGCTTGGGCGCGTCCTCCGGCGTCGGCACGACGGTCGAATGACCATGGGTCCAGATGGTGCCGGTGTGCAGGAAATGGCCGACATGCCCCGACAGGGCTTCCACGAGATGCCGAGCGCTTTCCAGCTTGAAGCAGATCATGTCGATGACGATCTCGGGCTTGAGGGCGCGGATGGCGGGGCCAAACTCGCCAGATTTCTCCATCGTCTCGCGGTCCATCTGCCGCTGCTCGACGGCGGACCAACCCTGATGCGGCAGGTAGGGTTTTGCTTGGCCGCGGCTGACCGTGACGACATCATGTCCCGCCTCGACGAGCCTCGGAACCAGATAGGTGCCCACGTGCCCAGTCGCTCCGATCACCACCACTTTTGCCATGCCATCTCCTCCTCGATATCAGCATAGGTCTTTCAGATAGGCCCAAGCTAGCGCGGGATAGTTTCGCTGCCAGCGCGACCTATTGATCCAGGGAGGCGTCCCAACGCATATTTTGGGCCCTCAACAACCCAAGAGCGAAAAAACGGCCCATATCCCTGTGGTATTTTTATTCGCGCGAAAACGTGCGATGACGCCATAAAAACACGCAAAAGTAGATGACGGCATGGTTAAACGATTTATTCTGCTGAGGTCGATGGGACTATATTCCCTCCCGCCTCCGACTTTCGTCGGAACCTAAATCACCACAGATGGTTTTAATAGACTGGCGACCATCTGCAAAAGACTTTCGTCAGTTGGTTGAATTCACAGCCCTCTTAAAATATATTGGTTTTAAGGGCCTAACTTGAGGAGCAAGGACTCCGATGAGTTTTTCGCAGCGTAGGGCCGCGCGAGGTAATGTCATGTACGCACCACGCGTTTTTGCAAGCATGATTGGCGCCCTTCTCGCCTTTGCCGTCGCGACCTATTTTCTGACACAATCGCTCCCAAGAACGCTTATTGAGACGATTATCTGCGCCATTTTGCTGCAGGTAGGTTATTTTCTGGGAGTTCTTTACCTCTCCTGGAAAGAAACCAAGGCGCGCAGGGCGCGGCTTGGTGACGGCAAGACGATGGGCGTCAGCCATACCGACGACACGTCCGTGGGCTTGCCGACTTCCAATATGAACCGTTCAGAGCCGCTTAATCGCTGATCCAGCTGCAAGTGGCGGTCTCTTCGGATTTCATTGTCCTCGTAACATCTTGTGAGCCGGTCTGAGGTTGTCCTGTGAGGCATCCTGTCCTAAGTCGTTGACCTGAACGATGGAGGTTGACGTGACAGAGACGGCAGCAAACAACGTATGCGTCATCATCGCGGCCAAGAACGCGGCGGATACGATCGAACTCGCAATTGCCTCCGCATTGCGGGAAACAGAAGTCGCCGAAGTGGTTGTCATCGATGACGGCTCATCGGACAGGACCGCGCAGGCGGCGCGAGACGCCGATGACGGCACGGGTCGGCTTGTCGTCGTTGAATTCGAAAAGAATCGCGGACCTGCCGGCGCGCGCAATCATGCAATCGAGATTTCCAGGTCTCCCCTCATCGCCATTCTTGATGCCGACGACTTCTTCTTTCCCGGTCGCTTCAAGCCGATGCTTCAGGCAGATGATTGGGATTTTGTCGCCGACAATATCGCCTTCGTTGAGGCCGAGACCGTGCCGAGCGCCCACACCAAGCTCGACCATTTCCATCCGCAGCCGCTTTTCCTTGATCTCGTCGCCTTCGTGGAGGGCAACATCACGCGCAAAGGTGTGCGGCGCGGCGAGATCGGCTTCCTGAAGCCGATCATGCGCCGATCCTTCCTCGATGCGCATGGCCTTCGCTACAACGAGAGCCTGAGGCTGGGCGAGGATTACGATCTCTACGTCCGGGCGCTCGCGAGAGGCGCGCGCTACAAGATCATACATAGCTGCGGTTATGGCGCCGTCGTCCGCGGAAACTCGCTGAGCGGCAGCCACAGGACCGAAGATCTGCGCCGGCTCTACGAAGCCGATCGCGCCATCCTTTCAAGCTCACCATTATCGCCGGAAGCCGCCGAAGCGATCCGTCGGCATGAGCGGCACATCCGGGGCCGCTACGAGCTGCGGCACTTCCTCGACCTCAAATCGAAATCCGGGCCGGGCGCGGCACTCGCCTATTCGCTGGCAAATCTCGGCGCCGTGCCGGCGATTGCCGGCGGCATCTTCCAGGACAAGACCGAACGCTTCCGCAAGAACGGAATGCCCGTGGCGACAGCAGGCCCCAAGGGGCTTCGCTATCTCCTACAGGCACCCGCCGAAGGCTGAGAGCCAGAGCGGGATGCCGAAAAGTGTATGCGGCTTTCGGTTCACATCCCGCTCTGACTTAGAGACGGTTACGGCGCGTCAGAAATAGTCGCGCCGGACCGTTCCGATGACATCGAGAAGCATCTGCTTGCGGCTTGCCAGCACCGAGTCGGCGCTGAGCTGCGGCTTTGCCTTGCTCGCCTGCCAGAGAGCGAGCGCTGAAGGAGCAGCGAGCGCCTGCTTCGCCATAGACCTCAACGAAGTCTGCTTCGGCTCGGCCACAAGCACGGCCTCGTCGAAGTGACGCTTGTTTGGATCATCTACAGGCGGATCCGTATGGTCGAAATCCATGCCCCAGAAGCGCGCGCCCTTGATGATCGCTTCCGCACGGGTGGAGACCGGAACGTGTTTCGGCGCATAGGTGACGCCGACGGTCCGCGCCCAGTCGTTCCATTTGAAGCTGTTGATCGAACGCGAAGTGCTGACCGCAATCCACGGCACGCGAAATGCATCGGCAAGGATGGCGCCGTGCATCGATTCAGCGACGATCAGTTCCGATTGCGCTATCTCGCGGATGACCGCCTTCGCTTCGCCGCGCGGATCGAGATAGGAAAGGCCGACAGTCTTGCAGATCTCCGGCCAGAGGCCGGCGACAGCAGATTCCCAATGGGGAATGAATGTGCGCCGGCCGTTCTTCGACAGGTTCTGGAATTCCGGCATGTCAGTGACCATCACTGCCGGATCGATGATGCCCTTTTCCGCGGGCAGACCGACCCTCTCCGCCGTGAGCGGCCCGCGCACGCAGCGTATGTCCCATTCGGCCGCGTTGCTCATATCGGGAAGCGCGCCGTAGCCGAAGCCGCTGCCGATCACGAGTTTGTGGATGCCTTCGGGAAGAAGCGCCTTGTTGAGAACAGTGCCGACGCCGACAAGCATGGTGTCCTGACGCACGTCGCGAAGGCCGGGGAGCAGAAAGTCCCAGAGCCAGAGATTGAGATCGTCACCGAAATTACCGTGATCGGATTCCCAGTAGAATGGCTTCATTCATGTCTCCATTGATTTTAAGGGAGGCAAGACGCGGCTTTTGCCGCGTCGGGATTGTGTTTGACCTTCGCCTGCATGTTGCAGGTGCGAAGGCTACCGGGAGAGTTTGCCCACGGCAAGTTGTACCGCGCTCTGCAGGATGCCTGGATCGCGCCATGCCCATTTTGCCAGCAGGCCGAACTGCGGCAGCCTGCGGTGTTTCACCTGCCGCATCTGGCTCCAGAGAGCCTGCCTGCGGGCGGTATCCTTGTAGGAGCGGATCGATGCCACATCGCCGGGCCGCCGGGAGAAGCGCGTCTCAAGTGTATCGAGTGCTATCCAGGTATTGAACTGCTGGCGCACGAATTGCGGAGAATCGTTATCGATGCTGTGAAAGATGTTGATCCCTTCACCGCGCAGGGCTCCTGCCTCATCGCAAAGAAGGACGCGCTTGGCCGCCATCATGCAATCGCAGAAGAATAGCACATCTTCCGCCGCCAACCGCAATTCGGCCTCGAACCTGATCTTCTCGAAGAGCGGCCTGCCGATCACCATGCAGGAAAGGTGCAGGAAGCTCCAGTTCTTCAGCATGACGCTGGCGATGTTTGGGATCTCCATCAACAGCGGCGCCTGCGACAGGCGGACGACCTCCTCGGACTTGGCAAGCTCGGCCATGCTGAAGTGATAGTAGAATTCCTCGCCGCCATGGATCGATGCCCAATAGCAGTCGCCGTCGAAGCTTGTCAGGCTATCCAGAGCGTTCTGCAGATGCTGCGGCGTCCAGACATCATCGGAATCGAGGAGCGCGACATACCGCGTATCCGCCGGCACATTGTCGAGCCCGGTATTGCGTGCGCCGCCCGGACCGGCGTTTTTCTGCTTGATCACGGTGATGCGCGCCCGCTCCTCGTTTGTCAGCGCAGCAAGATCCTGGTCGGGAGGTAAGGGAGATTCGTCATCGACGATGATAACATCGAAATCCTGGAAGGTTTGGCTGGATACGGATGTCAGTGCCCGCTGCAGTATGCCAGCCTGCTTTTGGTAGAAGGGGATGATAATTGTAAACGTCGCCATTTTTTCGCCCCTGCGTGTTTCAAGAAAGAGTTTGCAGTCTCCTAGATGAGGTCGCGGCCGTGCGCTTTCGGCAGTCTCAGTTGCTGGTCCTTTTCTGAGTTGAAGATGGACGACCCGATGCCGTCCCTCACCTAGCGTGAAATCGATTCCGAACAATGCCGGTTGGGAGATTTATCCTTGACCGGCACATTCGGGCTGAAATTTGTCATCGGATCGATTTTAGCCGCCGGATCGCCTGAGCGAAATCCCCGAGCCGGAAGCAACGTCATCGACACAACCAATCTGCCCAGGATGACACCCCGCTAATTCTTCCATGGGTTGCGTTTCTGCCACAATCTGTCCACTTTTGAGCATGCCGACCGCCGCGCCGCGCAAAAAATCTTCATCATCCCAAAAAAACTTGCGCACCTCAAAAGCTTCCGTAAGGACAGTTCCTGATCATATTCGATTATGCTTGAACGCATTGCCGCATAAGCATTTTCTCATACTTTCGGGCTATCGGCCGTCCGCATTTTGCAATTCCAATAATGATGCATATAGGCGTTCCGAATCGGGATTCGCACCATTTTTTGCTGCAGTGCCATATTTTCTTCCGCCAAAACGCCCTAGCTTAAGCGTGCGGGCTCAAGTCTGCTCTGGTTGAAACGGCTACTAAGGGAGGCGTAGCCCAATAGGGGTGACTGACATCGTGAACGTTGATGAAGACGTTTCGCCAAATTTATTTTTGACGCGTTTAGCGCCGGTCGATGGCACGGCGCCTATCAATTCTTCCTTCGTGCGGGCGGCAAGCTCGCGCGCCAAAGTAGTGCAACCAGAAGACGTCCCCCAGCTTCCAGTGTCGCCGACGGCGGCCATCGTTTCTCCCTTCAGCAAAGGTGACACATGACGACGACCCTCGCCCATGCGCTTAAACTTTGCCTAAGTTCGCTCGCCCTTTCGGGCGCCGTCCTGGCCCCCCTTGCAGCCACTGCGCAGGAAGATCAGGCCAATGGAACGTCATTCGTCGAGAACTTCGACAGGATCAACAACGGCTTCTGGTACGTCTCTGATGGCTGGAACAATGGTCCGCATCAGAATTGCACCTGGTCCAAGAAGCAGGTGGATGTGAAGGATGGAATCCTGGAGCTGCATTTCGCCGAAGGCAAGACCGGAGAGCGCAACTATGCCTGCGGCGAGATCCAGACGACCAAGCGTTACGGCTACGGCACCTATGAGGCGCGGATCAAGACCGCGACTGGTTCCGGCCTGAATTCCGCTTTCTTCAGCTATATCGGCCCAACCGACAAGAAGCCCCACGACGAGATCGATTTCGAAACGCTGGGCAAGAACCCGAACCAGGTGCAGGTCAACCAGTATATCGGCGGCAAGGGCGGCAACGAAAAGCTGGTTCCCGTTGCCGGCGGTGCGAACCAGGGCTTCAACGACTATGCCTTCGTATGGGAGAAGGACCGGCTGCGCTACTACCTGAACGGCAAGCTCGTACAGGAAGTCACGGACCCATCGAAAATACCGAGCCACGCACAAAAGATTTTCCTCAGCCTCTGGGGCACGGACACGCTGAGCGACTGGATGGGCAAGTTCGCCTACACAGAACCGACCATGATGCAAATCGATCGCATCGCCTTCACCGCGATGGGCGACAAATGCCAGTTCGCTGAATCCATAGCCTGCGCTTTAAATTGACGCCTTGCTTCGAACGCGGGGGAATCCCGCGCTCAAATGGAATTTGTTGACGCAATTTCATCGAGTTCACGCCCAGGCCCCGGCCTGTACGAAAACGGAAGCTTTGATGCTGCATGTACTTTATTTCGTCCACGATCTAGCCGACCCGGCAGTGCGCCGCCGGGTTCTGACGTTGCAAATGGGTGGTGCACGAGTGACGCTTGCCGGCTTTCGTCGTGATCAGAACGAGCTCGCTGCCGTCCAGGGCATCATGCCGATCGAGCTTGGCCGCACGCATGACGGCCGTTTCGGCCAGAGAATGAGCGCAATCGCGAAGTCGCTTTTTCGGCTGGGCGCAACGCTTGCATCCGTCGATCGGCCCGATGTAATCATTGCCCGCAATCTCGAAATGCTGGCGGTCGCAAACCGTGCTGCCTCCCAGTTCGGCGGCAATATCCCGATTGCCTATGAATGCCTCGACATTCACCGCCTGCTGCTGCGCAAGGATGCGGCCGGAGCAACGATCCGCGCGGTGGAGCGATATCTCGGCGCCAATGCGCGCCTGCTTCTGACAAGCTCGCCTGCATTCGTCGAGCATTACTTCCGTCGCCTGTCCGGCCTCGAACTGCCGACCATGCTGCTTGAAAACAAGGTCCTGGCACTTGGCGAAGACAGCGAAGGCGACATGCCTCGGAGCCGAGCGCCAGAAGCTGGCAAGCCCTGGAAAATCGGCTGGTTCGGCGCCCTGCGCTGCCGGAAATCGCTGGCAGTCCTTGCCGAATTTTCGCGGCGGATGGAAGGGCGTTTCGAGATTGTTCTGCGTGGCCGCCCGGCTCGTTCGGAATTCGACGATTTCGACGGCTTCGTTACCAACGAACCGTTCATGACCTTCCACGGCCCCTACAAAAACCCCGAGGAACTCGCGCAGATCTACAACGAGGTGCAGTTTTCCTGGGCGATCGATTTCTTCGAGGAAGGCCAGAATTCGAACTGGCTTTTGCCGAACCGGCTCTACGAAGGTTGTCTTTACGGCGCCGTGCCAATCGCCATGAGCGGCACCGAAACCGCGCGATTTCTCGCCACCCGCAAGATCGGCCTGCCGCTTGAGACAGCAACCGCGGATCATCTTGCAGAGGTTATGAGTGGCATGACCGAACAACGATATCTCGACCTATTTGCAGCTGTCGCAGCCCAGGATCGGAAGACCTGGACCACCGATCGCTCGGAATGTCTGGCGCTGGTGCAGCGCCTGAGTTCCCTCACCCCAGCAACCCGGCCCTTAATCCTCCCCGAGGCCGTCTCCCAACCGCATGGCAACAAAGGCGGACTGCTATGAAGACCGATGCTCGTTCAGACGTGCGCAGCTTGATCATCATTCCATGCCTCAACGAGGCAAAGCATATCGAGCCGCTGATTGCGAAGCTTGAAAAGGCCCTTCGCGACCTCGACGCGGAGATCGTCGTCGTCGATGGCGGAAGCACCGATGGGATGCGTGAGATCGTGCGGGAAATCGCTGCTGCCGATCCGCGGGTGATGCTGCTCGACAATCCGAAGCGGCTGCAGAGTGCCGCCGTCAATCTTGCGGTCAAGGAACTCGGCCAGGGCTACGACTATCTCATCCGTATCGACGCGCATGGCGACTATCCGCTGGATTACTGCCAGAACCTGGTTGAGGAAGCCCTCGAAACCGAGGCGGATTCCGTGGTCGTCGCCATGCATACGATGGGTTTCAGCCTGTTCCAGAAGGCGACCGCGGTCGCGCAGAACTCCAAGTTGGGGAATGGCGGCTCGAAACACCGGGAGGGCGCCAAGGGGCATTGGGCCAATCATGGCCACCATGCCCTGATGCGCGTCTCCGCCTTCGAAGCTGTGGGCGGCTATGACGAGACCTTCAGCCATAACGAAGACGCCGAGCTCGACTATCGCCTGAAGAAGGCCGGCTACGGCATCTGGCTGACCGACAAGACGGCGATGACCTATTATCCCCGTTCAAGCGTGAGCACGCTCTTCAAGCAGTATGTCGGATATGGCCGCGGCCGCGCGCGCAACATCCTCAAGCACCGCAGCATGCCGAGCATCCGCCAGATGCTGCCGCTTGCCGTCGTTCCGCTCTTCGTCGGTGCGTTTCTGGCGATCCTCAACTGGATTGCCGTGATCCCCGTCGGGCTCTGGGCATTTGCCTGCGTCGGCTACGGCTTCTGGATCGCGCTTGGACAGAGAAACCCTTACGGCCCGCTCGCCGCCGTGTCTGCGATGGTCATGCATTTTGCGTGGTCGGCAGGTTTCTGGCTTGAACTCCTGAACTTCCGCAACAGAAGGATCGCCTCGTGACGCAGTCGGCACAGACATCCGGCCGAAAGCCGATCAAGGTCGATATTGCCGTGTGCACCTATCGGCGCAGCGAGCTGGACCAGACCCTGCTATCGCTGGCGATGCTTTCGATCCCCATGGGCGTTGCCATCAGGATCATCGTGGCCGACAACGACGTGACGCCCAGCGCGCGCGAACGCGTGGAGGCAATGCGTTCGGCGATCCCGTTCGAGATCGTCTATGTCCATTGCCCGGCCTCGAATATTTCGATCGCCCGTAACGCATGTCTCGACAATGCCAGCGGCCACTTCGTCGCCTTCATCGATGACGATGAGACCGCGTCCGAGGACTGGCTTGCAGAACTGCTTGCCACCGCCGATGAAACAGGCGCCGACGCCGTGCTTGGCCCGGTGCGTGCAGTTTACCCGAATACGGCGCCCGGCTGGATGCGGAGCGGAGATTTTCATTCCACCAGACCTGTGTGGGTCGGCGGGCGCATCGTCACCGGCTATACCTGCAATGTGCTCCTGCGACGCAATGCACAGTCGCTGCTCGGGCGCAGGTTCAATCTGGCCCTTGGCCGCAGTGGCGGCGAAGACACCGAATTCTTCACGCACATGGAAAAGGCCGGCGGACGTATCGCCTTTGCCCGTGATGCCTGGGTTCTGGAGCCGGTGCCGGAAAAGCGCGCGCAACTGGTCTGGCTTGCCAAGCGCCGTTTCCGCTTCGGGCAGACACATGGCAGGCTTCTTCAGGAACAGTCATCGGCGCGAATGAAAGAGGTCGCGGTGGCTGCCTCCAAGGCCGCCTATTGTTTCGCCGCTGCCGGCGTCTGCGCCTTCATGCCCGTTCAGCGCTATCGCTATGGCCTGCGCGGCATCATGCATGCCGGCGTGGTCAGCGGGCTGATGGGCGTACGCGAAATCGAACAATACGGCACGCTGGAGACGACGGCGCAATGAGCGAATTCATACCCGACGTCAGCTTTATCATCGCTGCCTACAATGCCGAGGACACGCTGGAACGCGCCATCGACAGCGCCCTCGGCCAGGGCGGCGTCAGCATGGAAGTCATTGTCGTCGACGATTGCTCGACGGACGGAACGCGCTCGCTCGCCGAGGGCCATAGCGATCCGCGCGTGCGGGTGGTCGCCCTTCCCCGCAATGGCGGACCGAGTGCTGCCCGTAACGCGGGTCTCGACGTGGCGACCGGGCGGTGGGTTGCCGTGCTTGATTCCGATGACGCCATGCGGCCGGATCGACTGGCCCGTATGATCGCCAGAGCAGAAAAAGCGGAAGCGAAGATAGCGGTCGACAACCTCGACGTCGTCCGCGAGAACGCCGATGAATACTATACGATGTTTCCGGACGACAAGCTGGCCCGCCTGCCGGAAATGTCGCTCGCGGACTTCATCACCTCGAACGTGATCTTCCGTTCCGAGCATAATTTCGGATACATGAAGCCGATCTTCGAGCGCGCCTTCATCGAGAGCCATGGGCTACGTTTCGACGAAAATCTGAAGATCGGCGAGGATTACATCTTTCTCGCCTCGGCATTGGCCAATGGCGGCCGCTGCGTGATCGAGCCGATGGCCGGCTACATCTATTACATCCGCAAGGGCTCGATCTCCCGCGTGCTGGAAATCCATCATGTCGACGCGATGATCGAGGCGGACAAGCGTTTTCTTGGCTCGCACACGCTGGACGCAGAGGCTCTGGCCGCACAGCGGCGGCGCGCTCGAAGCCTTCGGGAGGCAAGGTCGTTTCTGAACCTTGTCCAGAGCATCAAGAGCAAATCCCCTGTCG
Organism: Neorhizobium sp. P12A; assembly: GCF_008365395.1. Lineage (NCBI taxonomy): Bacteria > Pseudomonadati > Pseudomonadota > Alphaproteobacteria > Hyphomicrobiales > Rhizobiaceae > Neorhizobium > Neorhizobium sp. P12A. Next base: position 114,296 of record NZ_QOVX01000015.1, read on the forward strand.
GCGTGCTCAAGAACGCCTTCAGCAATCCCCGCGCGGTCAGGCATCTGAGCATGCCGATCGTCGCGCGCCTGAAACGTTTTGCGGCGTTTTTCCGGCGCAGAAACGAAGCCGCTGCCGCTTCCTCGGCAGCACTCCCCAGCATGGGCAGAGGCCCTCACTCTAACAAAGGATAGAGCCATGGACCGTACCAAAAAAGTCAGAAAAGCCGTCATCCCGGTCGCAGGCAACGGAACGCGTTTCCTGCCCGCCACGAAGGCGATGCCGAAGGAAATGCTGACGATCGTCGACCGCCCGGTCGTGCAATATGCTGTCGATGAGGCCATCGAGGCCGGCATCGAGCACATCGTCTTCGTGACGAGCCGCAACAAGTCGGCCATCGAAGACCATTTCGACGACACTCCGGAGCTGATCTCCAATCTTCACCGCGCCGGCAAGACCGTGCAGGTTTCCGAGCTGGAGCGTATTCTGCCGACGGCCGGCTCCATCAGCTTCACCCGCCAGCAATCTCCGCTTGGTCTAGGCCATGCCGTCTGGTGCGCGCGCGACCTGATCGGCAACGAGCCGTTTGCCCTGCTCCTGCCCGATATGGTCTGCTACGGCGCACGCGGCTGCATGACCGGCCTGATGGATCTGTACAGTGAAGTCGGCGGCAACATTGTTGCGGTCGAGGAATGCGACCCCGAAGAAACGTCGAAATACGGTATCGTCGGCAAGGGCGCACCCGTTTCCCATGGCTTTGCGGTCACCCAGATGGTCGAAAAGCCGCAGCCGTCGCAGGCGCCGTCGAATTTCTACCTCAATGGGCGCTATATTCTGCAGCCCGAGATCTTCGACATCCTGGCAAACCAGGAGCGCGGCGCCAGCAACGAGATCCAGTTGACCGACGGCATGTTGCGCCTGTCGCAGGCCCAAGCTTTCCATGCGCAGGCCTATGAAGGCCGGACGTTCGATTGCGGCTCGAAGCAGGGCTTCATCGAAGCCAATGTCGCCTTCGCCTTGGCACGGGCAGATATCGGCGACCTCGTCTACGACTCGATCAAGCACATGGTGTTGACACACGAGCCCCAAGTCAGGGCCGCGTAAAGCCATTCATGCCGGGGTCGGGTGATCGCAGCGATTGCCCGACCTTGGGATCTGATTCCGAAGATCAACCAAGACTTCTCCGGACAAGGCGGCAGTCATGAACCAGAAAAATTTCACCTTCCACACCGCCCTTCCAAAGGCGGAAGGATCGGATGCTTTCATCGACCTCGACAAGTTGATGGCGGTGCTGATCCGGCGCGCCCGGACGATCATCGCCGGTGTTGTCATCTTCGTGGTCCTTGCTGCCATCTATCTGCTGTTCGCCACATCGGTTTACACGTCGGCGACACAAATCCTGCTCGACGAAAACATGTCGAAATACGCGGAGGACCAGCCATCGCCCGCCGCCAGCGCCCAGCAGGCGGACATGGAAATATCGAGCGCGGTCGAAATCCTGAAGTCCAACGAAATGGCGCTTCGCGTGACCGATACCATCGGCCTTAGCGACAACGATACCATCCTCAACCCGCCGGCCTCGCCGATGGCGCTATTCAAATCGGGCATAAAGCTGATGACCAGCGCCTTTACTCCGGGCGGTCCGCCGGTATCGGAGGCTGATGCCCGCGAAGGTCGCCGCCAGAAGGCGGCCTCGGTTCTGCAGGATAATCTCGCGGTAGAGCGTGTTGCCCGAAGCTCGGTCATCTCAGTCTCCTTCCGTTCGACCGATCCGCAGCTTGCTGCGAAAATCACGCGCGCCTATTCCGACGCCTATCTGACGGACCAGCTGAACGCCAATTTCGATGCGACGGAACGTGCTTCCGTCTGGCTGCAGGAGCGACTGAACGATCTGCGCCAGCGCTCGCAGCAGGCCTCTCTCGAGGTTGAAAAATACAAGGCTGACAACGGCCTGACATCAACCGGCGGCGAGCTCATGTCCGAACAGCAGCTTGCCGATCTCAACAAGCAGCTGATCATCGCCCAAGCGGATACGGCCAGCGCCTCGGCCCGCTACAATCAATTCAAGAGCATTATCGATCAAGGCCCGGACAACGCCGTCAACAACGCGACGATCTCTTCCAGCCAGACCGACAATTCGGTCCTTCAGGACCTGAGGACCAAGTACCTCTCGGTTCAGAAGCGCGAGCAGGACGTGACCCAGAATTTCGGCGCGGATCACCCGCAGGCGGTTGCTCTAAGGGCGGAACGCCTGGACATCACGCGTCAGATCTATCAGGAACTGCAGCAGCTGACCGCGAGCTACAAGAACGAATACGACGTTGCACGTTCACGTGAATCCTCGCTGCACGACAACATCGACAAGGTCGTCGGCAAGAATTCCGAGGCCAACAAGTCGGTCGTTCATCTCAACGAGCTGAACCAGAAGGCGACTGCGCTGAAGACGCTCTATGAATCCTATCTTGGCAGGTTCGAAGAAGCGACGCAGCAGCGGTCCTTCCCGATCGCCAAGGCGCGCGTGATTTCCGAAGCAGGTGTCCCGACTGCGCCGTCGAGCCCGAAGAAGACGATGGTGCTTGCGCTTTCGGCCGTACTCGGCCTGATGGCAGGCGGCGCCTTTGCCGGCTTCCAGGAGTTCCGCGATCGGTTCTTCCGCGTGGAGGCCGACGTCAGGACCAATCTCAGCCTCAAATTCCTCGGCTATCTGCCGCTGCTCGGACGCCCGATCAATCGCAAGGCCGGCCTGTGGACGTGGAGGCGAAAGCCGACCGGCCCTGCCCTTGCAACCTCACCTGAGCCGGAAGGCGTGGCCTTCCAGCGGATCATGCGGATCGCCGTCGAGGCGCCGCGCTCGATCTTTGCCGAAACGCTCCGCAACGCAAAACTCGCCAGCGACGTCATGCTGCAGGGCCGCTCGGACCGGGTGATCGGCGTTGTCTCGACGCTGCCGGGCGAAGGCAAGTCGACCACGGCTGCGAACTTTGCGGCGCTGCTTGCCTCCAGCGGCAAGCGCACGCTGCTGATCGACGCCGACTTGCGCAATCCGGGTCTGACACGAATGCTGAAATCGCCGCCGCAGGTGGGTCTGGTCGAGGCAGCCCTCGGCGAAGTTCCTTGGGCGAGCGCCGTGAAGGTCGATCCGCACACGAAGCTTGCGATCCTTCCCGTCGTCTTGCGCGATCACCTGCTGCACACGAGCGAACTGCTCTCCTCTCCGGGCATGCTCTCCCTGATGGAGAACGCCCGCAAGATGTTCGATTACATCGTCGTCGACCTGGCGCCGCTTGCTCCTGTTATCGATGCCAAGGCATTCGCGCCGCAGATCGACGCCTTCATCTTCGTCGCCGAATGGGGTGGCACGCCGATCGGCATGGTCAAGGATCTCCTCGAGCAGGAGCCGCAGATCAACTCGAAGATTCTCGGCGTGATCCTCAACAAGACGGATATGTCCGAGCTGACCCGCTACAGCGATTTCGGCGGCACGGAACGCTATCGCCAGAAATATGTCAGCTACTACACCCATGAAACGCCGCCGCCCAAGACCGAAACCAAGGTCGATGCCTGACCGGAATCGACCGGCTGCGGCCGGAAAATCAGCGTGAATGAACGAAGGAATTGGGTGAGCCATTGGTATTGTTACGAGAAGAACGCGTGCCTCCGACGGACGACATCGTCTTCGAACATCTCAGTGAGAACCGCTCGCGGGCTGCTCTGCGAGGCGCGTTCTGGTCTGCATTGGACACGTTGATACCAACGGCCCTGAACAGCCTCGTCTTCATTGTCACCTCGCGCTATCTGCAGCCGCAGGATTTCGGCCTCGTGGCTCTGGCCTACAGCATCGTCAGCTTTGCCTCCGGTTTCGGCCCGACGGCTTTCGGCGAAGCGCTGATCCAGCAGCAAAGCATTCGCCGCAGCCATCTGGACACGGTGTTTTGGCTTTCCTTCGTCTCGGCAGCCTTGCTCTACGGCGTCCTGTTTCTCGGATCGTCTTTCCTGGCCCACGCTGTCGGCCATGCCGAAATAGCAGCCATCCTGATGATCCTGGCGCTCAGGATCTTCTTCGACATGATGAGTATCGTTCCCAATGCTCTCATCGGTCGGACGATGTCCTTTCATCTTGCGGCGGTTCGAACGGGAATTGCGACCTGCGTTTCAGCGGTCATCTGCCTTGCCCTGATCATGGCCGGTTTCGGCCTTTGGGCATTGGCGATCGCGCAGATTGCGGCACCGGCTGCCGGCTGCGTCGCGGCTTTCTGGGGCGCTCGCTGGCTGCCGGGTTTCCGCGTCAAATATTCAAGCCTTCGCGAGCTTCTGCACTATGGCGTGTTTGCGTCGGGCAATCGCTTTCTGCAGACCATGAACCTCGATCAGTTGATCATCGGTACGCTGGTCAGCCCGGCAGCGCTCGGCATCTACAATTTCTCCCGCCGCCTCTTCGAAATGATCAACAATGTCGTTGCCGGCGGCCTCACCTCCGTGTCCCACGCCCTGCTGTCTTCGCTGCAGAATGATCAGGCCAAGGTCAGGGAAGCGTTCCTGATGGCCACGTTCGGCTGCTCGCTCGTCTCGTTCCCCGCTTTCATGGGGCTGGCGGCCGTTGCCGACGACGCCATACCGCTGATCTTCGGGCAGCACTGGGTTTCGGCCATATGGCCCGTGAGATTCTTCTGCGTCATCGGGCTGATGAGCGGCATCGGCATCGTTCAGGCATCGCTGATCACCAGCCAGGGCAAATCCGATTGGTGGTTCTACTACCAGCTGGCGCGCAACATCGTGACGATTGCCACGGTGTTCCTGCTCTATCCCTATGGCGTCACGACGATCGTCATGGCGCTTATGATCGAAGTTCTCATGCTCTGGCCGGTGACCCTGTGGATGGTATCGCGGCTGATTTCGCTCAGTGTCGGCGAATATTTCGGGCAGTTCCTCAGGCCGACAGCGTCCTATCTGGGCATGCTCGTCGTCGTTCTCGGCCTCTCCACGCTCCTGTCCGATTGGCCGTCTGGCTGGCGGCTGGCTGCCGAGGTTCTGGCAGGCGCAATTGCCTATACGGGGCTGATTGCCTGCCTTTGCCGGGAGCGGGCTTTCTTCCTTGTGCAAACGGTTCTTGCGGGGCGGCGAAGACCAACGCCGCAATCAGCGTGACATGCCGGCAGCGAAGATTCCAGCATGGCCCAGACAGTGGCGAATTCGACAGAAGGCAAGTTCCAACCATTTGGAGAGACCGATATGGCTCTGGTTACGTTCATAATTCCGGTTCGGCATCAGGCGAACGCCAGCGACTGGGGCGCTCTGAAAGCACGGCTGTCGCAGACCATGGCCTCGATTGCCGGGCAGTCCAACGGAGACTGGCGCGGTATCGTCGTTGCAAACGAAGGGGCCGACCTGCCGCCGCTACCGCCGCAGTTTTCAGTCGAGCGCGTGACCTTTCCGCCGAACCAGTTGCATGACATGGCAAGTGCCGACCGCGAACTGGTCTACGACGCATTCCGTCTGGACAAAGGGCGCCGGGTTCTGAGCGGCATGCTTGCCGCGCGCAACTCGCGCTTCTTCATGATCGTGGACGACGACGATTTCGTCAGCTCGAATATAGTCGACTATGTATCCCGGAATTCCGATGCAAACGGCTGGAAGATAGACCTCGGTTTCCTCTGGAGCGAGGGGGCGAGCTTCCTTCTGCAGACCAACGAGTTCGCCAAGCTTTGCGGCACGTCCCTGATCGTGCGCTCGGATCTCTACCGCCTGCCGGAAACCTTCGCGGATGCCGAAGAGGACTTCATCAAATCCATGCTCGGCAGCCATGTCCGCATCGCCAACATCCTCGCAGAGGCGGGCACTCCGCTGCGTTCGCTGCCCTTCCGGGGCGCAATCTATCGTGTTGGCCACAGCGGTGCGCACAGCAAATCGTCGGATCTGCTCAGAACGCACTTTCTGAACAAATCGGTCATTCGCCACCCTCGCCGTCTGATCCGCGACCTGATGCGGGTTCACATGCTGGGAGATGGGCTTCGCCGAGAGTTCTTCGGCAAGCCGATCGACAGTGCCGCCGCCGCTCGCGCATCCCATCCCGTCGAGCAATTCAATCGCCAGCAGGAAATCGGCTGAGGATTTCTCAGCGCAGGCTCAAGGACGGAAGGGGATTTGCCCGATGAATGCCACCCTGGTCTCGGCGGAGCATGATCGGACGATGGTCGTTCGGGAACGAAGCCATCGCTATGCCGCCCTGGACGCGATGCGCGGCCTGGCAGCCTTCGCAGTCGTCATCTATCATCTCGACCGTCCCTATGCGCCTTCCGCCTATGTCGCGGTCGACTTCTTCTATGTTCTCAGCGGTTTCGTCATCGCCAGGGCCTATGGCGAGAAAATCCTCGATGGCATGACCGTCACGGCTTTCATGAAGGCGCGATATCGCCGTCTCTATCCGCTGTTTCTCCTCGGCAGCATATACGGACTCGGCCAGTTTCTATTCTTCTGGAAATCCAACAGCTTCGGCGTTGCAGACTTTATTGCCAACATTGCAACGACGCTTGCAATGTTGCCGTCCCCGACCTTCCTGACCAGACCGATCGACCAATTGCTTCCTTTATACCCGCTCAACGGCCCGGCCTGGTCGCTTTTCTGGGAACTGCTTGTCAATCTTCTCTTTGCAATGCTGCTGGTTCGCCTGAGAATGCGAGATCTCCTTGCGGTCGTCGCGTGTTCGCTCGGCTTGCTTGTTGCCTCGGTGTTTTTTCACAGATCGCTCGATCTTGGATGGGAATGGAAATCGGTGGACGGTGGCCTGTTCCGCGTCCTCTTCTCCTTCACCATGGGCATCGTGATCTACCGGATGCACGCCTCCACCAGGCCGCATCTCACCTATCTTGCATTTCTGCCCGTGGCATTCCTCTGCGCAATGCTGCTTGCGCCGACCCAGTCCCTAAAATTTGCGCTGGGCTTCTGTATCCTGCTGTCACCCTTGATCGTCATCGCAGGTGCGCGTCTCGAAGTGCCGAGAAAGTTTCAGCCGATCTGCATCTTCCTCGGCTATCTCTCCTATCCGATCTATGTGTGTCATCGCGGGTTTACGGAGATCTATGACCATTTCGCCGAGAGCTTTCGGCTGCCGCCGCCCCTGTACATATTCCTCTATCTCGCTTTCATAACCGCGGTCTCGTTTTTGTCGGCCCAGGTCGTCGCCTATCTGACGGAAATGAGGCGGCCGGCTCGGGCGGCCGTGGATAGCCGCTGAGACAGACATTGTGAAATCGGGCCTGACGGAATTCGACGTGGACAAGCGCTCCCGGCCAACGCCTGGTCCGCGATCAGCGGGCGGCTGATCAGCCACCCGAGACCATACCGCGATGGCGCGCACTTCCTCTTACTAAGTCGGATAACCCCATGCCGGCCGAGGGTCGGCGACCTTGCGCAAGATTGGGCGAGAGAGGCGAACTTGAAAGGGCGATCCGGTCTTTGGAAAGCAAATGTTCAATGTTGCCAGCAGATTGGTAAAGGCGACGCCGGCCGGTAACTGCGTCGGGTTGGTCTTTAGCCACCATCCGGTGCCGGCAGCCATCGGGACGGTATTGGCAAACGCTTCCGACGAGTGCTCATCGCGAAAGCGTTCTGCAGGACAGCCGTAGAGTTGCGGAGCTGAAACTGCGCCCTCGCCGTCGAAAGCTGCTTTATGAAAAGAGCGTGATAGACCCAGTCTCCCGCGGCAAGTACGCCATTTGTCGATACCTGAGGCAACCCAATATCGATTTCTCCGTATGCGGCGGCGTTGTTGTCTGTTGGCGTGATGTCCAGCAATTGACCGGAAAGACCGCTGCCGAGATCGACCTTCGAGCAAACTATCTTGCTGGCGTTTCTGCCGATGGAGACCACCAGATTGTCCGCAAGGCTGCCGGTGATCAGAGCGCTCGCTTTCGTGCCACCGGTGCCCGCGAGATTGCGGCACTCGGGCTCTGATCAAAGACCGACCCCGTTGAGATCGCGTTGCGCAGGATCGGCAGAAAAAAATCACGGCCGACCAGCAAGGCTCCCCGGGCAGACAGGTGGACCTTGTCCGACTGGAACAACGACGAATCTTGGACATTGCCGGGCGAAAGGACATTTTTCGCATCCAGTATTGCGAGAACGCCTTCGCGTCCGCTCTGAGCCTGGATCCAGCTGTTGACTGCCGCAAGTGTGTGGTAACGCGGATCGCCGGACGGCCAGTCGCCGCGCACATATAGGGTGGGCAGGATAACCCAAATCCCCTCACTCCGAGCGAGCCTGAGGCCCTTTTCCCGCGTTGTTGTGATATCGGCAAAGAAACCAGGACTGTTGCGACCGGCAATATCTCCCGTGCTGATCGTATTCGGACCGCCCTAAAGGATCGGGATACCCGGTCTTCGGGATATCACCGCCGGGAGCCGGGTGATGATGCCGCTTGCCTCCTCGTTGTTCCATTCCCAAAGCGCGCCGAATATCGATCACCATCTTCAATTCCATAGCGGGAATTCAGACGGGTCAGCATGAAGTGAAAAAGCTGGTTGTTTCGCAACGGAAATCAAGATGAATTCGGGCAGCGGATAACCAATAGCATAGGATTCACACCCAGCGTTGCAGAACGCGTCTTATCCTGATAGGAAGATGTGCTGTAATGTGGGGGTGTCGTGGTGGCAAAAATTACTTTTCAAAGGCCAGGGAGGCCCGAACACCCTATGGTGTTTGTGGGTATGATTTCAGCGTACATAATCTATTTTTCAGCTCGTGCGATTAGCCGTTGAACCTATTTTCGAGCTGACGTGGCGGAGTAGTTTGCCATCTCCCTTGGTTAGAACGGGCGCGGCGTTAATCTTATCTAATAAACCCTACCCGCATCGTTCAGTTGCCTCGGACGCAATCTATGGCAGCATGGGTCAATGACTGAATTTGCACTCCAATTGAATGGAATATGGAAGACCGACCTGAAATCACGGGTCGTGCGATCAGTCTATTACGATGAGAAATCTCATCTCCTGGCTGTCGAATTGCGTCACGGCAAAATTCGTCTGTATAGCGAAGCGCCGAAAGATATGGTTTTGGCTCTCGCCAATCATCGCGCTCCGGGGTTGTTCTACGAGTTGGCGCCGGAAGGCACTTTCGGTAAGCCACTTTCTCGCTTGCGGCCAAAGGGGGCTTCGTTTCTTCGCCGTATGAAACCCCTCCGCGGCCAGAGAGGAATCTTGGTTAGTGCGGCGGGGGTAAGCGGCTAGAGACCCATGGGGTTTGCCGCTGAAACTGCGGTTACGATTGCGTTGCCCCCAGCTTGCAGCGGGTGCAGGCCGTCGTTCGAATATCCGACGCCCCACCAATCGGAATTTGTGGTGCTCTGCGCCGGAATAGCGTGCTCAATGAAACCGTCGATATGGGATCCGAGGCCACCCGATCTGAGACTCGTATTGAACCGACCTCGGCGTCCGTCCTGCATCGCCGCCACCACGACCTGATTGGTATCGCTCGCCCGCGGCCCGGTGACCTTCGTGCTAGGCGTGATGGTCGATTGCCATATCCTGACACCGGGGACCGCTGTTCTCGTTTTGTCGTGAAATGTCGCCAGGTCAACAGTTAGAGTGATATCGCTCAAGGCGGGATTATTAAGGTCGTTCACACCCAGATCGCAATAGATGTCGGTGACGCCAACGGAAGCCATATAGGCCAGGCGTTTGGCGTAATTGCTCTTGTTCTGTGCCGCAGCGGCTCCTGCAAACCCTGTGTGGAGATATGACGCCGTACCTTTATCTACAATGTAGCCAGCGCAAATGCCGATGGCCGTCGAGATCCTTGGGTGGATATACCTACCAAGGCCCACAGAGATACTATCCCCATTAATGCCTATCAGACGATGGCGAATGGGTGCATCACCAACAATGCCGACAAAGGCCGCCGGCAGGTTGGCCGCTCCTGGGCCGATTGCCCCGGCAAGGGTCTTATCGGGTAGATCGACCCCTTCTTCCATCAACATGAAGCGGGCAGCATTCCGGAAGTACTCATTCGCGTAATAGAAGCCGCCGTTCGGAACCCTGCCATGGGCGATGATGTCGATGAAGCCGGCCGGGATCGTCACGCCAATCAATTTGACGGTGCGAACGTCGATATCGCCGGGGTTGACCGTGATCGTGCCGCAGTCGTGCAGAACGCCGTCAGAGCCCTTGATGGCACCGTGCAGAGTAAGCGTATTGTCGAGATCGCTCTCGGTGCCGCTATCGTAGCAAAAGCCCTGTGCGCTCAGCTCAGGATTCACAATCGGGATCGGCGACCAGATCCGGTGCGAGACGTTGTAGCTGTTGTTTGTCCCGTTAGATTTCCGGTTCTTTGAGGCTCCCATCCCACCACAGCCGATCATTCGGCGGACGGTGCCGCTATCCGAAACGGTGATCGCCATAGCAAGAGAGCGTCCCGCGCTCGTCGTCAGTGTCGCAGCGATGGTGCCGGCCGTAAGAGCGGACAAGCCAGCAATAAAATTCCTTCGAGTTCCGTCCAGCGCGAGCCTCCCATCGTTCGGTGAAACGGTGTCGATGGTCTCTCCCGTTGCAAGTCCGGTGATTGCACCGATTAGGCTAGCGGGCGGCCGGACCGAAAACAACCTCGCGGACGTTGTCCAAGGCCAACACCTACCCCGCCAGATAGCGGCTGCATCCCTAAGAAAGATCACGCTAGCCTCAGCAGATTGCCACGGCGCCAGTTGCGGTCGCTCCCGAGGAAAGAATCTGCAAGACTGCCAAGGGATAAGGCCTGCCTTCACAGGAACCGTCACCAGGCCGCCTTTGCCTGAGATGTTGACTGCGATGTTGGCATCGACGCCGGCGCAGATGCCGCGAGTGACGAAGGCCGGATGGTTGGCGTCGTCTGGCGCTATGGCAGCAGCGAAACATGCAGACCGACGTACTGAATTGCAGGGTCATCTCCTGATGGAACCAACAGGAATGTCTTGGCGGACAATGCCAATAAAACTCGCTTGCCTAGGCAGTGTGGACGGATTTGACCAAGATGAATGCGGCGGCGATGGAAACGATGGCAGCGAAATTTCGCTTCGTCTTCTCGCAGCGTAGTGCGACGCGCTTGAAGCGTTTGAGCTTGCC
>NZ_QOVX01000016.1:0-115276 GCF_008365395.1 Neorhizobium sp. P12A
TTGTCGATGGCTTTTTCATCGGGGCCGGAGCGCGGCAGGTAAGTACATCCCGACAACAACATCGCAGCAAAGGCAATGCAGCCGATCGGCTTCAAAATGTTTTTGTTCATATACCGCCCACTCAATGATCCCCGAAGGGCACTTGTCCCTCGGACGCAGCAATTATCAGAGTTGCCTGAAGAATTCGAGAAGGTTTTCCCAAAGCAAACTCAAGAGAATCCTCAACTGTTGCACCGCAGCAACACTAAGGGAAAAAGAATTAAATTGCAAAAGTCACAAGTATGTCGAGTTGGCAATGAATATCGCCGAAAAAATATCGTTTTTAACAGACCATTTTTGGCCCGATGCTCATTTTTCAGACCCACGCACCGTTTTTGACCACGTATTTTGTTATATTAGGGATATTTAAATTAGTTTATTCTCCCCCTTCCTGGAGAGGGCATTATTGCTGAAGTCATCTCGGTCGAGAGCAATTGATTCCGAAGTAACGCCCGAGAGAGACAAGCAAACTCAGAAAAAACGATACGACGATGTATTGCGTCGGTTGGTCACGACAGCGATCGAAAGGTCACTCGCCGGAATTCGTGACACGTGATTCAGGGTGCAATCTGCGCTGGATCGCCTAAGCTCGCTCGGCGAGCAGCTGGGGCGATGACGAGTTCTCACCGAGCCCCATGCCATCTTCAGCTGCTATCAAGGCCTATCGAATGGAGTCTATTGGACCATGGATAATCTTCTGAATATTCCCGTAAGGCGGCCCGACGGCCAGGAGACGACGCTCAGCGAATACCGTGGACGCGTCATGCTGGTCGTCAACGTGGCGTCGAAATGCGGGCTGACGGTGCAATATGAAGGGCTGGAAAAGCTCTATGAAGACAAGCGCGATCAGGGTCTGGTTATTCTTGCCTTTCCCGCCAATGACTTCAAAGGCCAGGAACCGGGCACCGACGAAGAAATCGTCGATTTCTGCACCAGCACCTATGACGTGCAGTTTCCGATCTTTTCGAAGATCTCGGTCAAGGGCAGCGACAAGCATCCGCTCTATCATGCATTGACGCAGACCATGCCCACGGCCACGGGGGAAGGCCCGATGCGGCAGCGGCTGAAAGACCACGGTATCGATACCGGCGCATCCAGCGAGATCCTTTGGAATTTCGAGAAATTCCTGATCGGCCGGGATGGCAGCGTCGCAGCACGCTTCGCCCCCGACGTGACGGCTGAAGATCCGCGGCTGATTGCCGGCATCGATGCGGAATTGGCGCGGGCCATCTGACACGATGCGGGCTCCTTGCCCGCATCGCCAAATGCTCACCTCGCTTACATACCCGGGTCGCCGAAGTATTATCGGCGGCTCATTCGCTGCCTTCGAGCCACTTCACCTGCTCCGGTGTCAGCTTGATATCCAGCGCCGACAGGCTGTCTTCCAGTTCGGCGATCGTGCGTGGGCCGATCAGCGGAATGACAGGGAACGGCTGTGCGACGACATAGGCGAGCGCGACGTGAATGGGGCTTCGGCCAAGTTTCTCGGCCAGCTCGATCGCCCTTTCCCGGCGCGCGAAATTCCGATCCGAATACCAGACGCGCACCAACTCCTCGTCATCGAGCTTGTCGCGACCGGCGCGGTCCGTGAAGAAGCCTCGACCCTGGCTCGACCATGCGAAGTTGGGCATCTGGTTGGCATTGAGCCACGCCTTCCAGCTATCGTCGGAAGCCGCAACGCAACCGGCCCAGATCGGATCGAGCATTTCTGCAAGCGCGAAATTGTTGGACAGCGCTCCCGGAGCCGCCTTTCCATTCTTCGCAGCATAGGCGATTGCCTCGTCCATGCGCTCGTGCGTCCAGTTCGATCCGCCGACAGGGCCGCGAATGCGCCCTGCCCTTACCTCCGCATCCATGGCGTCGACGAATTCGCCAACCGGGACGTCGGTGTTGTCGCGATGCATGAAATAGATGTCGACATAGTCCGTCTTCAGGCGGTTCAGCGACTGATCAAGCTGCTTTGCGATCATATCGGGATAGCAGAGCGGCGAATGAACGCCCTTGCCGATCAGCACGATTTCTTCACGCGGCACCGCGCGGCTGGTGTGCCAATCGCCGAAGATGCTCTCCGTCTTGCCGGCGCCATAGACGTAAGCAGTGTCGAAGAGATTGCCGCCGGCCTCGTAGAAGGCATCGAGCGTCAGGGACGCCGATGCGAAATTCGGGAAGAATTCGAAGCCGAGGGCGACCATCGACGCCGGCTTGGAAACGCCCGGAATCTGGCGCATCGGAACGGATTTTCCGAGCGAAACCTTCGCGCCGGCAAGATTTACCGTCCGCCGTGTCGCCTTCTCAACCTCGTATTCAAGGCCGACGGAGGCGCGCCATTGATCGAGCACACGCAGGTTGCCGATCGAATCCGCCCAGCTCATGCCGGGAGACGTGAACTCCGTCCGACCGGCCCTTATCGCATCGCCTGCCGCATCGACCTCGAAGGAATAGAGCCAGCCTTTTTCCTCGACGTCGATCGTTTGCGGCTCGCTGTTCGGCTTGATCACCTCGATCTTGCCGGTACCGCCCTTGTGGCCGGAAGCAAACCAGAAGTCCTTCACCTCCAGGCGTCCTTCCGAGCCGATGATGCGAAGCGTGTTGTCCTGGTTCGCCATGATCGAGCAGGAGACCTCGGCAATGATGCCGTTCGGAAATTTGAGGGCGGCGGACGCCCATTCGTCGACGCCCGTCTGGCCGAGATGCGCAACGCCCGAAACCTTTTCCGGCTCAAGGAACGGCTTGCCGTCGACCGCACCGGCAATCAGCCGCGCCATCGACACCGGATAGCCGCCGACATCAAGAATGCCGCCGCCGGCCGTGTCATTGGCGAAAAGCCGATGTTCCGGCCGCACGCTCCCCATGTTGAAGCCGAAGGAGGAGCGGATGATGCGCACCTGCCCGATGATGCCGCTTCGAACCAGCTCGATCAGCTTTGCGGTCTGGGGGTGGACACGATACATGAACGCCTCGCCGGCAAAGACGCCGGCTTTTTTGGCTTCGTGGTAGATCGCAGTTGCGTCGTAGGCCGAAAGCGCGATCGGCTTTTCGACCAGAATGTGCTTGCCGGCTCGCGCCGCCTTGATCGCCCATTCCGCATGGCCCGTATGGGGCGTTGCGATGTAGATCGCCTCCACTTCGCTGTCGGCGAGCAAGGCGTCGTAGCCATTGACGATACGGGCGCCTGGAAAACCCTCGGCTAGGCCAGGCTTTTGCGGATTGCGCGTTGCAATCGCAACCAGCTTGCCGGTGCGCGAATGCGCTATGCCATCAGCAAATGTCTTGGCAATCGTTCCCGGCCCGATGATGCCCCAGCGAATGGGATTGGTTGAACGCATGGGAGGTTCCTTTCATGATTCTATCGGTTCTGAAATGAAGGCGTTAGCGTAGGCGGTTGCCCGCGCTGTCGAAGAGGAAGGAGCGGCGGGCGGCGAGCGCGACGGTCAGCGTGTCCCGGTTGGAGGCGTTGCGGGATTCCTCCCGCTCGATGACGATCTGCTCGCCTCCGGCGATGTTGGCGTAAATGTAGCTGGTGCTGCCGAGATGCTCGGCGACATCGACGGCGACCGTCAGGTCGACGTCGCCCTTTCCAGCGTCGAGAAAATGCTCCGGGCGAACGCCGAGCACGACCTTGTCGCCGATCTTGGGGGCGGCTCCCTCCAGCGGTATCGTCAGGCGGACATCGCGTTGGCTTGCCAGGGCGATCACGACGCCGTTCGCGTTGACCTCGACGACGTCTGCCGCGATGAAATTCATCTTCGGCGAGCCGACGAAACCGGCAACGAACTGATTGGCCGGATTGTCATAGAGATCGAGCGGCGCGCCGATCTGCTCGATATTGCCGCTTCTGAGCACCACGATCTTGTCGGCAAGCGTCATCGCCTCCGTCTGATCGTGCGTCACGTAGATCATCGTCGTGCCGAGCGTCTTGTGCAGTTTCGATATTTCGACACGCATCTGGACGCGCAATTCGGCGTCGAGATTGGACAGTGGTTCATCGAAGAGGAAGACCTTGGGCTCGCGCACGATGGCGCGGCCGATCGCGACACGCTGGCGCTGGCCGCCCGACAGCTGTTTCGGCCGCCGGTTCATCAGTTCCTTGATCTGGAGAATATCCGAGACGTGGCGTACGCGACGATCCGTGTCCGCCTTGGGATTGCCGTTCATGCGAAGGCCGAAGCTCAGATTTTGCTCGACAGTCAGATGCGGATAGAGCGCATAGGATTGGAACACCATGGCGATGCCGCGATCAGCCGGCTCCACATCGTTGACGGTCTTGCCGTCGATCTTAATCTCGCCGCCGGAGATATCTTCGAGCCCCGCAATCATGCGCAAAAGCGTGGATTTCCCGCAGCCGGAAGGGCCGACGAAGACAACGAATTCGCCGTCCGCGACCTCCAGGCTGGCGCCATGGATGATCTCGAATGCGCCATAGCGCTTGACGACATTCTTCAGTGACAGTCCTGCCATCAGGCGTTCTCCAAATTATTTGATTGCGCCGGCCGCGATGCCGGCGATGAAGTGGCGTTGCAGGAGGACGAAAACCACGAGGATCGGGGCCGTGAGCATGACGGCACCCGCCATGATCCCGCCCCAGGAAACCTTGGTGAGCCCGATCAGTGTTCCGAGCGCCACCGGCGCCGTCATCATCCCGGGCTTCGAGTTGATCAGCAGCGGCCAGAGATAGTTGTTCCAGGACACCAGGAAGAGGATGATGGCGAGTGCTGCCATGGTCGGTCGGGCAAGCGGCAGGGCAATGCGCAGGAAGATCTGCCATTCCTTGACGCCTTCGACGCGAGCGGCATCGAAAAGCTCACCCGGCATCATCGAGAAGGCCTGGCGCATGAAGAGCACGCCGAGTGAATTGAAGAGCGGTGGGACAATGAGCGCGATCCAGGTATTGGCGAGATGGAACTGCCGCGCAACCATGATGAACTGCGGAATGACCACGACGAAATAAGGAAGCGTGATCGTTCCAAGGATGATGGCAAGGACGATGGACTGGCCATAAAAGCGATAGCGCGCTAGGGCCCAGCCCGCCATCGAGGTCAGCAACACCGAGAGCACCGTGTAGATGACCGCCACGACGATCGATATCGTCAGCGCGCCGACGAAATCGGTATCGGCTTGCAGGTTCGCCACATTCGCGAAGAAATTCGTCGATGGAACGAGCACGATGTCAGGGCTGAAGATGCCGTTGTCGGGCATGGTCGAGAAGACGAACATCATCCAGAGCGGAAACAGCCAGATGATGGCAAGCGGCGTCAGCGCCGCGTGCAGCGCGATCGAGCGCATCAGAGTGGATCGGGACTTGGATTTCATTTCGGTTCGCGCCCCAGCCAGAGATTGAGAAGAGAGATCGCGACCGCCAGCGCCGTCATCGTATAGGCGATGGCGGAGGCATAGCCGAAGTTCAGCGAATAGAAGCCCTGGCGGTAAAGCAGCAGACCCAGCGTTTCCGTGCCGCCGCCGGGACCGCCGCGATTGGTGATCAGGAAGGGCTCGGTGAAGAGCTGCATCGTGCCGATGACGGAGAGAACCACGCAGAAGAGGATGATCGGCTTCAGCAACGGCAGCGTGATGTAGAAGAACTGCTTGACCTTGCTGACGCGATCGAGTGTTGCCGCCTCGTAGACGTCTTCCGGAATGGATTGCAGGCCTGACAGGATAATGATGGCGTTATAGCCCGACCAACGCCAGGTCACCGCGATGATCAGCAGCGCCATGGCGGCAGGGGTCTCGGCAAACCAGGAGACAGGTCCGATGCCGACGCCGCCGAGCAGCTTGTTGATGATGCCGAAATCGATGTTGAACATCAGCCGGAAGACGGCGGCATAAGCCACTTCACCGACGACAACAGGCGCGAAGAATGCGAAGCGGAAAATCGCCCGCGCTTTCAGGAGCGGCGAGTTCAGAAGAACGGCCATGACGGTCGCGATCGCGATCATGACCGGGACCTGGATGACAAGGATGATCAGCGTGTTCTGCAGCGCGTTGTAGAAGGCGGGATCTTCGAAGAGACGGCCCCAATTTGCCGAGATGCTGAACTTCCACGGATTGATGCGCGTGTTCTGAAACGAGATCAAAAACGAATTGATGATCGGCCAGACCCAGAAGGTGGCGAAAATCAAAAGATAGGGCGCAAGGAACGTATAGGCGCTCCTGTTCTGCAGCCGCATGAACGTCTCCTCCTATTTCCCATGAATGCGCGGCCCGAAGGCCACCCCTTGCTCTCCCACCGGCGTCAAGGGGGAACCGGGCGCCATCACGCGCCCGGTCCATTCATTCACTGGGCGATCGGCAGGCCCGTGGCGGAAGCGATCTGCTTGGCAGCATCGTCGAGCGCGGTCTTGGCATCCGGATAGCCGCCGGCGAAGAACTTCGTCTGTGCGGTCTTCAGGATGGAATCGGCATCGGTCTGGAAGGCCGTGCCGCGGCTTGGATGGATGTTCGGCAGCGTCGAGAGAATATCGGCCCAGACCTTCTGGTTGCCCCAGTAGGGCTGCGGCTGGTCGACGAAGGGATCCTTGACGGCGCTGAGCAGCGACGGCACGAGGCCGAAGGACTTCAGCATGGCCACCTGACCCTCGTTGGTGCCGAGCGCATATTGCAGGTATTTCCAGGCGGCTTCCTTGTTCTTCGAGTTGCTGGCGATGGCGAGCGAAGAACCGCCGAGATTGGCCGCGTGCGCGCCGTCAGCCGTCATGCTGGGCATCAGGTAGACCCCCCATTTGCCGGCGAGATCAGGCGAATTCGAGCGGACCGAACCTTCGTACCAGCCGCCATACAGCTGGCTCGCAACCTTCCCTGCGGTGTTGGACTGGATCTTTTCTTCCCAGTTCGCTGCCGTCAACGTGCCGGCATCCTTCATCTCCTTCACCTTCTGAAGGGCGGCAACGCAGGCGGGCTGATTGATGGTGATGTTCTGGCCGTCGGTCGAGAAATAGCCGCAGCCCTGCTCGTTCGACAGCATGCGGAACCATTCGCTGTCGCCGTTAAAATCGGCTTGGGACATGACGACGCCGGGATTGGCAGCGGAAATCTTCTTTCCGGCCGCGATGAAATCATCCCAGGTCTTGATCGTCGCCGGATCGACGCCGGCCTTTTCATAAAAGTCGCGGCGGTAGAAAACGGCAACAGGACCGGAATCCCAAGGCATCGCATAGGCAACGTCACCGATCTCCAGCTCGGTGCGCTTGAAGTCCGGGAATTGCTTCTGGATATCGGCGTTGTAGCCGAGATCCTTCAGATTGGTGAAGCAGTCGGGGAAGCGGTTCCAGAAAATCTCGGCCTCGAAATTCTCGACCGTGACGATGTCGGGCAGGCCGTCGCCGCCGGCCGCGCATGCGGCCAGCATCTTGTCGAAGACCTGCTGGTTGCCGAGATCCTGCACGTCGACCTTGATATCAGGATATTGCTTGTTGAAGCCCTCCAGCGTCGATTTCAGCGCCGACGCAGCGACATTCCAGCTCCAGATCGTCAGATTTGCCTGCTGCGCGAACGCGGAGCCTGAGACACACAGTGCGACGAGCGTCGTCGCACCAAGAAGTTTGAAGCGCATTGAAAATCCTCCCTTTTCAATTGCCGTCCCTTAGCGAACCCGCGTAGACTATCTGCAAGGGAGCGGCTGTCTCCTAAAAAGGGAACATCGAGTTGGCGGAAAGTAAGGTCTCGCAGAGAGCTATCTATCAACCGGGCGCGAGCAGCATCGAAGGCCTTCCAACGGCGCTGCAAATGTTTCACGCCCACCCGCCGGTCATGGTCATGCCCCACTGGCACGCGCAGGTCGAGGTCAACTATCTCATCGAGGGCACGGTGCATTACCAGATGAATGGCCACGAACTGCGTCTCAACGCGGGCGACATGTGCCTTTTCTGGGGTGGCCAGCCGCATCAGATGGATGAATCCTCCGACGATTCGCTCTATGCCGGCGCCCATCTGCCACTCGTCTATTTTTTCCGCCTGCGCCTGCCCGACAGCATTTCCAGCCGGCTGATGAGAGGCGAGACGCTGGTGACCTCAGCCACCGATGCCGCGGACAATGAAAACTTTGCGCGCTGGTTTCGCTATGTCCGCTCAAACGATCCTGCCAAGGGGAAACATGCGGTCGACGAGTTGCTGCTTCGCCTGGAACGGATCGCCTTCGAGCCCTATACGATGCTGCCGGACATGAGCAACAGCAGGCTCAGGGATCAGCCGCAACCTCATGCTTCCCGCAGCATCGCGCGGATCTGCGATTTCATCGCGGCCAATTTTCTCCAGGACATCGATTCGATCGATATCGCGCGGGCAGCGGATCTGCATCCGAAGTACGCAATGAACCTCTTCAAGAAATCGACCGGAATGACGCTCAACAAATATGTCAACCTGCTCAGGCTATCCCATGCCCAGGCACTTCTCATGGGTGACGATGTGAACGTGCTGCAGGTTGCGATGGACAGCGGCTTCGGCTCGATCAGCGCCTTCAACAAATCCTTCCGTCACATCGCCGGCATGTCGCCTTCGGATTTCCGCCGTGATATCCGTATCGTCACGACCATGCCGACGATATTGTCCTGATTTCACCTTTCATCCTTGCGCGCGCCCTAGGGCACATCTTTTGACGGGAGTTGCCCCATGCGACGTTTTTCCGCCTGCATCGATTGGCTGTTTGCAGAGGATAACGATGCATTTGCCGACCGTATCCGCAAAGCACGGGAGATGGGGCTCGACGCCGTCGAATTCTGGCGCTGGACCAACAAGGATCTCGATGCGGTTGAGGCAGCAGTCGCGGAAGGCGGCATTGCCGTTACCGGTATCGTGGCGGAGCCCATGATCGCGCTGACCAACCCGGCCAATCGCGAGGCATGGCTGGAGGGGTTGCGGCAGTCGATCTCGGTCGCTCAACGCCTTGGCGCGAAGGTCCTTATTGCCCAGGCGGGGGACGATCAACCCGGCCTATCGCGCGAGGAGCAGAGAGAGGCGCTGGTTACCGCCTTGCGCGACGCAGCCGATATTCTTAAAGGCTCCGGCATCCGCCTCGGAGTCGAGCCTCTCAACACGAAGATCGATCACGTCGGCTATTTCCTGTCGTCGACGGAAGAAGGGCTCGACATCGTCGATGAGGTAGGCCGTCCGGAAATCGGCATCGTCTACGATATCTACCATTCTGCCGTCATGGACGAGCGCACCGAGGAGGTTGTTGCAGGGCGCGTCTATCGCATCGTCCACGTCCACATCGCCGATCATCCGGGTCGCCACGAGCCGGGAACCGGTAACATCGATCTCGCCGATCGACTGAACTGGCTTTTCGCCCACGGCTATGACGGCCGGATCGGCCTCGAATACCAGCCGACGAAATCCGGCTCGACGCCGATCCTCGATGTGATCGCCTCACTACAGGGCTAAAGATGCACGGCGGGACTGGATTTTGACAGTCAAAGATGGCTGTCAAAATCCACATGGCTATGCAGGACGCGCACTACGTCAAAGACGCCCTCCGTCATTGTGTAGAAAATGACGTGGGAGCCGACCTGATAACGACGGTAACCCGGACGGACCTCATCGGCTGACCGGCCTATCCTCGGATCGGCGGCGATGATCTGGATCGCCGACCAGATGCCACGAAGATAGATTTCCGCCTGCGCCAGATTCCAGCGTTCGGCCGTGTAATCCCAAAACCCCTCCAGGTCACGCTGTGCGCGAGGGGAAACGATGTCGTTCGTCACGGCTTAGGCACGCCCTCGTCGCGCTTGCGCGCGATAAAGGCCTCGAAATCAAACTCCGTCGAGGGGCCGCTATTCTCCCCTTCGATCAAGGCAGCGCGTAACGTCGCAAGTTTGGCTTCGCGCTCTTCCAGCAGGCGCAGCCCTGCGCGGACGACGTCGGTCGCCGAGCTGTAACGGCCCTGCTCCACCTGGTCGGCTACAAAGCTGGTAAAATGATCACCTAGGCTGACGGACGTGTTCTTGTTCATGGCGCACCTCTTCCGCGACTGTACCAAACTTTGGTATTTGCTTCAACGGATGATGCCCCGTCAGGTAGACTTCCACTAGCCGATAGCCCGTTCCTGTACGCGGCCTTCGGTCGTCGCATCGAAGACATGGACCTTTGCCGGATCGATCGCCAGCCCGATCACATCACCGGCGTGGATATTGCCGCGTCCGGTTTCGACGATCGTCAGTTCAGGCACTGTGTCTGCAGTAATGAAGGTCGAGGACCCCGTCGATTCGACGAATGCAACCCGGACGTCGAATGTCCCCTGCCCCGGCGCCACGATCGCCATGTGTTCGGGTCGCATGCCGGCAAGAACCGTCTGGCCGGGCTGCAGCGTCCGGGCGAGCGGCTGCACCTTGCGCTCTTTGCCGAAATCGAGGAGCAGGCTTGTCCCGCCGTCTGCGACGACTGAAGGCACGAAGTTCATGGCCGGAGAGCCGATGAAGCCTGCCACGAACTTGTTGGCCGGCCGGTCGTAGAGTTCCAGCGGCGCGCCCTGCTGCTCGATGACGCCATCGCGCATGACGACCACATGGTCGGCCATGGTCATCGCCTCGATCTGGTCGTGCGTCACATAGACCGACGTCGCATGCAGCCGTTCGTGCAGCGCACGGATTTCCTTGCGCATCGAAACGCGCAGCGCGGCATCGAGATTGGACAGCGGCTCGTCGAATAGGAAGGCCTTGGGGTTTCGAATAATGGCGCGCCCCATGGCGACGCGCTGACGCTGGCCGCCAGAGAGATGCCGGGGATAGCGATCCAGCAGGCCCGCCAAGCCGGCGATCCTGGCAACCTCCTCTGCCTTGCGCTTCGCCTCAGGCTTCGGGACCTTCCGCATCCGCAGCGAGTAGGTGAGGTTCTGCTCGACTGTCATATGCGGGTAGAGCGCGTAGGACTGGAACACCATGGCAATATCGCGCATGCGTGGAGGGACGTCGTTCATCACCTCGCCGGCAATCTTCAGCGTGCCGCCAGTAATTTTTTCCAGCCCGGCAAGAGAGCGCAGCAGAGTGGACTTGCCGCATCCGGACGGACCGACCAGCGCCACGAATGTGCCCTTGGCAATCGAAAGGTTGATATTCTTGAGGGCGTGGTAAGCACCGTAATGCTTCTCGATTCCGGAGAGTTCGATCTGGATATCCTGGTTCATGCCGAAAACCTTGCTGGTCCCAGACCGGGACCGATGAAGTGGCCATGGGTGAAAAATATCGTCACTTGACTGCTCCGGCGGCAATGCCGCGCGTCAGCGTGCGCTGGAAGATCAGGAAGAAGATCACAGTCGGTATGATGCCCAGGAAAGCCGCCGAGGCCTGCAGTACCGGGTCCGACATGTTCTGGCCGCGGGTGAGGCCCATGGCGACCGAGACCGTCTGATTGTTGTTGGAGACCAGCATGACAAGCGGAATCAGGAATTCGTTCCAGGTCCAGATGAAGAGGAACGTTCCCAAGACCATAAGCGTTGGCCGCAGGACCGGGACGACTACCAACCACAGCGTCTTCCAGTGGGTCGAGCCATCCATCTCGGCGGCTTCGAGGATTTCCTTGGGGAATGTGCTCAGCACGGTCGAGAGCAGGTAAGTCCCGAAAGCGCTTTGCAGGACCGCGAAAATAATGATGACGGAAAGCTGCGTGTCGTAGAGGCCGGTCGCTTTCGCCATGTAGTAAAGCGGGTAGATGATCGATTCCTGCGGGACCATGATACCGAGGAGGAAAACCACCAGAATCAAGCGCGAGCCCGGCACCTTGCCGATTCCAATCGCATAGGCATTGAACAGGCTGATCAATACCCCCAGCACCGAAACACCAAGGCTGATCATCACGCTGTTGATGAGCTTGCGGCTGAAATCAGATGCCGTCCAGAATTTTTCAACCGCCGTGAGATCGATCGACCGGGGCATGGAAAGCGGTCCGCCGACGGCATATTCGGCGCTCGCCTTGACGGCATTGATCAGCGCAAGAAAAAACGGAAAAAGCGTGAAGGCAAGGAGCAGGATAAGGATGGCCAACACCACCCATCGCATGGGATCGCGGCGAATGCGATGAGCTGCCGCCGTCGCCCGGACCTTGGTCGTACCGTCGCTGAGAACTGAATCGGCCATATTCTACTCCTTCGGCTCGCGCTGGCTCTGGAAGCGCAGAAAAATCATCGCCAGAACGATTGTCAGGGTCGTCTGCACGACCGCAATCGCTGCCGCATAGCCGACGCGCTGTGTGGTGAAGAAGTGATAGTAGGTCAGGTAGGAAGGCACGAGCGTGGCGTTGTCAGGCCCGCCGGCGGTGATGACAAAGATTGGCGCAAAGACCTTGAGCGCTGCGATCAGCGTGGTCAGCACAACGACAAAAATCTCAGGCGCCAGCAGCGGAATGGTGATCGTCAACAGCCGGCTCCACCAGCTTGCACCGTCAAGCTCGGCAGCCTCGTAGAGAGAAGGATCGATGCGCGAAAGACCGGCCATGAACACCACCAGACAATAGCCGACCTGTATCCAGACAATGACGAGCGAGACTGAAGCAAGCGCGTAAGTCGCATCGCCGATCCAGTTCTGGGCGAGATTGCCGAGGCCGATGGCCTTCAGGGTGATATTGACGACGCCGACGGGATTGAGAATCCACCCCCAGAGCACACCCGCGACCGTCACGGGCAGAATCTGCGGCAGATAAAAACCAGCCCTGAAAAAGCTCGAGACCCATTCCCCGAACTCGTCCCTGACATAGTCGAATAGCAGCGCGGCCAGCACCAGGCCGATGCAAACGGGTATGACCGTCATCGAGACGATGAACAGCAGCGTGTGATACATCGATCCCCAAAATTGATCGTCCGTCAACAGGCGCTGATAGTTCTGCAAGCCGACCGGTCGCGGGGTTCCAACGCCCTTCCATGCCGTGAAGCTCAGCCCCAGATTGGCAAGCTGCGGTATGAGCACGATCAGAACAAAGCCGATCACTCCTGGGATCAGATAAAGACTATAGCTTAGTGAACTGTCGCCCGATCGCTGACTGGATAATGCCATATCATTCTTCCTTCAGCCTTCCATGGGGGCTGCGCGTAGACGCGCAGCCCAGCGGCTTGAGATGGCGCTACTGATTTTCCTGCGCGTCGTCGTAGGCCTTCTTGATCTGTTCGACGAACTGCTCCGCGGTCACACTACCCTGGAAGAGGCCGGTGTCTTTCTGATTGAGCACGTCATAGTAGCCGGGGACAGGCCAGTCAGGGTAGAAACCAAGGCCGCTCTTGTCAGAGATTTGCTTGAAAACCGCAGCGGCGTTCTTGCCGATGGGATTGGTGATCGCGGAAGGATCAGCGGCGATCGGAACACCGCCGGCATTGGCGAGTGCGGCCTGGTACTTCGGCGACAGGGTCAGGCTGATCCATTCGGCGGCAAGATCAGGATTCTTGCTCGCCTTGGGAACGACCCAGAGATTGCCCGTCGAACCGACCGAATATTTCGGCGTTGGAATGACGAACTGACCCCATTTGAAGTCCTTGATGGTCGAGGCGAAGGTGCCGAGATTCCATGTGCCCGACACATACATCGGCGCCTTGCCGGAGGTGAAGAGCAGAGCCGCGTCCGGGTCCTTCATGCCCGTCGAGTCCTTGCTGATGTAGCCCTTGCTCACCCAGTCCACGAGTGTTTGAGCTGCATAGAGATAGGGCGCGCCGTCGAGCGGAGCCTTCAAACCCTGATAATTCTGGATCCACGCGTCATCGGCCTTGGTATAGGCGAGAGAGGCAAGCAAATGCTGGCCACTGGTGTCGATGGCGCCAAGCGCCAGAGGCGTGAGACCTTTCTGCTTGAAGGCTTCCATGGCCGCGACCCACTCTTCGAGCGTCGTCGGCGGCTTAAGGCCCGCTTTTTCGAACATGTCGATGTTGTAAAAGCACGACACATATTCGCCGTAGACAGGGATGCCCCAGACGGGGCCGGAGCCATAGATACCCTTTTCGTCATAGTGGCTGAGGACAAGATTGCCTTTATTCAGGATCTTGCCCCAGCCTTCCTTCTTCACATAGTCGTCCAGACTGGTCAGCAATCCCTGGCTTGCAACCAAGCCAGCCGTCGCATTGCCCTTGTTGTATTCGAGAACGTCGGGCGCCTGATCGGAATTGAGGATCATGCCGCCGGACGCCTGCAACTGCTGAAAGGTCTTCTGCTCGAAGCTGACAGTGACATCCGGATGTTTTGTTTTGAACTCGTCGAGCGCCTCTTTCCAGACAATGCCCTGGGCCGTCGTCGGCTCCTCAAACCACCAGATCTTGAAGGTTTTCTGTTGGGCATGGGCGACGGTGGACATTAGCATCGAAACGCCGACGACCAACGCGAGTCTTGATATCGCTTTCATACTTTCCTCCCAAAAAGGCGGCCGCGCCGCAAAAAGCTTTAATGTTCGCGCGCCGCGCCGAGCCTCCTCGCCCGAACGCGGCACGATAGGTCACTCAATCCGGGTCGGCAACAAAATCCCCGCCCCGGGCATGCTTCAAATGGTTGAGTGCGTGGACTTGGCCGGTCATCTCAAGCGCATCGCGATAAACCGGATCATGCCAGCCTTCGATATCGATCGAACCGGACCAGCCGGCCATGCGAAGTTCGGAAATGACATCCGTCCAGTTGGTGTCGCCGAAGCCCGGCGTGCGCATAAGAACGAACTTTTCCTTGCCGAAGATGCCGTGCTCCTTGATGACGTCCCAACGGATTGTCGCGTCCTTGCCGTGGACGTGAAAAATCTTCGATGTCCATTTGCGGATCTGCGGCAGCGGATCGATCAGGTAGACCATCTGGTGGCAGGGTTCCCATTCGAGGCCGAGATTGTCGTCAGGCGTCTCGTTGAACATCAGTTCCCAGGCATCGGGATTGTGGGCGATGTTCCAATCGCCGGTCGCCCAGTTGCCGTCCATGGCGCAGTTTTCGAAGGCGATCTTGATGCCCTTGTCGGCAGCGCGCTTGGCAAGCTCGCTCCAGATCTGCTTGTAGCGCGGCAGGCTGTCGGTCAGCGGCTTGTTGCGCACGCGGCCGGTGAAGCCGGCAACGCAGGTCGCGCCGAAATGATGGGCGTTGTCGATGCAGTCCTTCCAGCCCTGCAGCGTCTGGAGGTCCATTGCGGTTTCTTCAAGCGGATTGCCGAACATGCCGAGCGTCGAAATGGTGATGTCGCGATTGCCCATGGCATCGACGCAACGCTTGCCGAGTTCGGCAAGGTTCTGGCCGTTGGTCGTCTGCCAGAAGAAGGGCTCGAAGCTTTCGAAGCCGAGGTCTGCGATCTTGGAGATGCGCGCGGCGGCATCTTCGCTGCTCGCCTTGACCATGGTGCCGATACGGATGGCTTTTGCGGGGTTTGTCATATCGTCTAGTCCCTATGCTGAAATCTCTATGCGCTTGCGGGTCTTGGCGCTTTCGATAGCGCCGAGCACCATGGCGAGGCTGCGAATATTGTCGCGGCTCTCCGTCTCCGGCCGCTTGCCGGTCCGGATCGCGTCGATAAAGGAGGCAATGACGCTGGCATGACCATGCGTTTCCTCGTCATGCTCGGGGCCTGGAACCTCGATCGGCGTGAAACCGGGCAGCAGGCCGGGCTCGTTGCCGGCAACGGCTGCCTCGAAGGTTTCCTCGCCGTCCCAGGTCAACATGCCCTTGGATCCGGTGATGCGCCACTGGCTCTCCCAGCTCGTGCGCTTGCCTTCGGCACACCAGGAGCCGCGATAGGTGAAGACGACATCGTCGGCGAATTCGAAGATCGCGTCGGCGGAGGCACCATGCTTGTACCAGGAACCGACAGGGTTCTTTTCGACGCAATAGACGGCAAGCGGCGCCTTGTTGGCGACGAAACGGGCCGCATCAAAGGTGTGGATCGCCATGTCGAGCAGCAGGACATTGTCCATTTCCTCGCGGAAACCGCCAAAATGCGGACCAAGGAAGAAGTCGCAATGAATGCCGGTCAGCTCGCCGATAACACCACTTTCGACGAAGCGGCGCAGGCGGCGAATGCCTGAAATGAAACGGCGATTCTGGATGATGGCGTGAACCTTGCCGGCTTCCGCGGCAAGATCGATAAGGGCAGCGCCCTCGGCAAGCGAGGTCGCCATCGGCTTTTCGCTCAAGACATGGCAGCCGGCCTTCAGCGCCGTGGAGACGACATTGTAGCGGGCCGCGGGAACGACGATATCGAAGACGAGATTAGCCTTGGTCGCGGCAATGACCTCGGCAAGGTCGGAGCCGATCACGGCGCCCTCGAGACCGAACTCCTTGGCGAGGCTTTCCGCCGTCGCCCGGTTCAGGTCGACCAGACCGACAATGCTGATCGATTGAGCGAGATCGGGGTTGGACGCGATGGCTCGCAACCAACCTTTGGACATAGCTCCGCAACCGCACAGAATGGCACTAAATTTCACGATTTCCTCCTGAGGATGATGCCAACTCCTCGTGACATGCATCCCGTAAACGTTTACGATACTATGCGGAAAGAATTTCCTGTGTCAATGAGGAGAAGTAGGGAAATTGGAAAGCGGAGGAAAACGGGCGCCGATGAAGGGCATTCGCCAGCTTGCGGAGCATCTCGACATATCGATCGGCACCGTGTCGCGGGCGCTGAACGGCAAGCCTGATGTCAACGAGGAGACGCGCAGACGAGTCCTGGCGGCGGCCGAAGAATTGGGCTACGTCGCCAACCAGTCCGGCCGCAGTCTGCGGCAGGGCACGACAAACGTCATCGGCCTGATGATCGAATCCTCGAAGGAAACGGTAGAAAACAGCGACAACTTCTTTCTCGGCCTGACCGGCGGGTTGCAGAGCGTGCTTGCCCGCCATCAGCTCGACCTCATCATGCTCCCCTGCCCCAGCGACGAGGATCCGCACGAATATCTGAAACGCATGGTCGCCCGTCGGGTCGTCGACGCGATGATTATCTCGGCCACACAGCGCACCGACAAACGTATCGATCTCTTGTCGAAAGCGAAAATTCCCTTCGTCACGCTCGGGCGGAGCCTTTCCGGCAGCAACTATCCCTGGATCGACCTCGACTTTGATGGCGTCGCGAACTCCGCCGTCGATCGGCTTGTCGCTCAGGGCCATCGACGGATTGCGATTTCGGCTCCGTCAAACGACATCAACCTTGGCTTCATCTTCCTGGACGGTTACCGAAGCGCGCTTAAACGCCACGGCATTCCCTTTGACCCCTCCCTCGTGATCCGGGTCAAATCGAGCGAACAAGGCGGATACCAGGCAGGTCACGAGCTTCTGTTGCTGAAAGAGCGACCCACCGCCGTCATTCTCATCTATGAGCTTATGGCAATCGGCCTTTATCGCAGGCTGATGGAAGCCGGCGTCATTCCCGGTCGCAATCTTGCCGTCATCGGCTTTCGCGAAGAACCCCGCGCAAAATTCCTGCAGCCGGCGCTGACCTGCTTTCGCATGTCGTTGCGCGATCTTGGCATCGATCTTGCCGAAACCCTGCTCGCCGCCATGCCGGCCTACAGCCATTTCTATCCCGATGGCGCCCGTAGCAAGATTTGGCCGCTGGAACTCGTGCCTGGCGAAAGCGATGCTTTCCGCCTTTGAACGGAGATGGCAGCCTTATTC
This sequence comes from Neorhizobium sp. P12A, assembly GCF_008365395.1. Lineage (NCBI taxonomy): Bacteria > Pseudomonadati > Pseudomonadota > Alphaproteobacteria > Hyphomicrobiales > Rhizobiaceae > Neorhizobium > Neorhizobium sp. P12A. The sequence continues at coordinate 17,574 of NZ_QOVX01000016.1, forward strand.
GGCGCGCAGCGGCGGCCCGAGGAATTCGACGCCCCAGCGTTTACCGAAATCATTCAACAACGCCCTGTCCGGGACGCCGTCGCGCATCACATCGCCGAGCTGCGTGAAGAATGCCGTCGCATCCAATCCGGGCAGGATCAGAATGAACTGCTGCGCCGGAGCGTCTGTCACATTGACGAAGGCGTGCGCAGCACCGCTAGGGGCCGTGACCACATCGCCTGCGTCAGCATAAAAGCGGCGCCCATCGACTTCGAACAGATAGCGTCCTGTCAGCACGCGAAACACTTCCGTCTCGGCATGACGATGCAGCGGCGGCCCAAAGCCGGGAGCATTTGTCGTCTCGATAACGGTCAGCGCCGCATCGGATGCATCTGGCGGAAGTCTGACGCGAAGATCGAGGCCGATCGCAGGAATGTGTAAGGCATCCTCCTGCTTTGAATGCCAGGGGCTGAAAGCCATTGAAATCTCCCGATGATCGCTGCCCGGCGCGCGTTTGCGCGGCGCGGGTTCCTTATGAACATATCAACACAGGGAAGGTCGCGACAAGACAGATAGGAGCTGTGCATCCGGGTCGATTGCCCATCTTCCATCAAGTGGCATATGTACAAGCTCGAAGCATTCGAAATCTCCCGCCCGCCGAACCTCTCAAGCGGACTGGAAAATACCCAAATTCCCCTGCCTCGCGCGACAGGGTTCAACAGTTGGATGAGCTGACATGATTGATTTAAGGGATGTGAAAATCGGCGTTATCGGCCTCGGCTATGTGGGTCTGCCGCTGGCCGTCTACGTGGCGCGCTATTTCCCTGTCGTGGGTTTCGACATCAACACCCAGCGAATTCTGGAATTGAGGAACGGCGACGACCGGACCCGGGAAGTGACCGGCGAGGAATTTGCCGCGGCTGAAAAGCTGACCTTCTCCGCCGATATCGAAGACCTCAGACCCTGCAATTTCTACATCGTGACGGTTCCAACCCCGATCAACAATGCCTTGCAGCCCGATCTGACGGCGCTGCACAAGGCGTCGGCGACGGTCGGAAAGGTCATCGGCCGCGGCGACATCGTCGTTTACGAATCGACTGTTTATCCGGGGGCGACAGAAGAGGTCTGCGTCCCTATCATCGAAGGCGCCTCGGGTTTGGTCTTCAACCAGGATTTCTTTGCCGGCTATTCTCCGGAGCGGATCAATCCCGGCGACGCCAACCACAGGCTCCCAAATATCATGAAGGTGACTTCAGGCTCGACGCCTGAGGCAGCCGAGCTGATAGATGCCGTCTATGCCACGGTCATATCCGCCGGAACGCATAGGGCGAGCTCCATTCGCGTTGCCGAGGCTGCGAAAGTCATCGAAAATATCCAGCGGGACGTCAATATCGCCCTCGTCAACGAGCTTGCGCAGCTCTTCAAAGAGATGGGCATCGAGAGCCGTGAAGTGCTCGCCGCCGCAGGCACGAAATGGAATTTCCATCGCTATTCGCCGGGCCTTGTCGGGGGACACTGCATTGGCGTCGATCCCTACTACCTGACGCACAAGGCCCAGACGATCGGCTTTCACCCGGAGATGATTCTCGCCGGACGTCGCATCAACGACCACATGGCACAATGGGTGGCCTTCGACATCGTCAAGCTCATGCTCTCGCGCAAGCTGGAGGTCGGGAAGTCCCGCATCCTTGTCATGGGCTTCACCTTCAAGGAGAACTGCCCTGACATCCGCAACACCAAGGTCGCCGACCTGGTGCGCGAGCTTGCGCATATGGCGAATGAAGTCGTCGTCTATGATCCGTTCGCAAACAGCCATGAAGTCGAAGCCGAATATGGCATCAGGATCGAGAACGAGTTGCCGGCGGGTGAATTTGAAGCCGTGGCACTTGCAGTTCGCCACGACGTGATCTCCGAGATGGGCGAAGAGAAAATCCGGTCCTTCCTCGTCCCTCACGGCGTCATCTACGATCTGAAGGCAATTCTTCCGGTCGAGGGCAGCGATGCGCGCCTTTAGCGCGCAAAGCCGCCGCAAGCTGCTCCGGTTACGCCGGGAGCAGAGGGCTATTGCCACGTCGTTCATCGTCTTATAATAAACTTGACTTTCTGAAGAAGGTTTAAGCCGCGATCGATGCGGCGGGACGAAGACGACATGACTTTTCAGCCGAGGATGCAAAACAAGATCGAGGGTTTTTCCGTTATTGGGGGGCTTCATCGCAGAGAGTGGAACGGGATCGTCGCGGATGTCTGGAACGTCAATTGCGCCGCCTATGCCGGCGGCTACTACGTCGCCAACGATCCGCGCCTGTTCATCCTGCTCGATTCCCGTGGCGCAGGGCGCAGCAGCGTAAAACTGTCGCCGCGCTCCAAGGGCATGATCCAGGACCGCGAACGGCAGAGGATTTCCTATATTCCGGCGGGAACGGAAGTCTGGGCGGATCTTGTCGACATCGATTTCGTCCGCCATCTCGACATTCACTTCGATGTCGAAACCATCCGTCGACGGCTGATGGACGATATTGATCCGGCCCGTCTGAGCAGCCCGAAGCTGCTGTTTTCCGATCCCCGTTTCATGGCGCTTGCCGAACTGATCGCGACCGAGTGCGAAAACCCGCAGCCGCTGCATGACCTCTATGGCGACGGTCTCTGCCTGTCGCTGCTCATCGATATTCTCGGCCTGCTGCAATCGGCGCCACGCAAGCGCAGCAAGCTTGCTTCCTGCCAATTGCGGCGCGCCACCGATTTCATCGAGGAAAACTGCATGCGCAGCATTCGCCTTGAGGAACTGGCGTCGCTGACCGGGCTCTCGCAATCGCATTTCAGCCATGCCTTCAAGGCCTCCACCGGACTGCCGCCGCATCAATGGCAGATGCGGGCGCGGCTGGAGCGAGCCAAGCAATTGCTTCTGAACGACAACACGCCGCTGACGGTCATAGCGGCGGAAACCGGATTTGCCGATCAGGCGCATTTTACGCGAGTCTTTCGCAAGAATGTCGGGATCACCCCGGCCAGCTGGAAAAAGAGCCAGATGGCATGAGTGCAACAGTTTTGGAGCAATTGCCGGGGGTCACCGACAATTGCCCAAAAACATTCAAAACGCCCTGATCGAGACAAGCCCTAATCTTAAATATGAGTTAAACGCTCACCTTATTGGATTGTTGAACGCCGCACTCCTCAGAGAAGCGTGGCGACGAGCGTTGGGGTGACTTTGGAAATGCAGAATCGAAACGGTAGAGCATCGATGCGGATCGCTCTGGAAGCGGGCGTGGCCATCGCCGCATTGATCTTCGCGGCACCTGTCACGGCGCAGGAGCAACCGACGCAATTGAAGCCGCTGATTGTTCAGGGCAGCCAGGGCGGAAAGGCAGGCCAGACAACCGATGCCACCGTCGAAAAGGACGGCACGGCGCCGGTCAGGGGCTACGTCGCCAAGAAGACCACGGCGGGATCGAAGGCGGACATCGCCGTGAAAGACCTGCCGCAATCCGTCTCCATCATCGGCCGCGACGAAATGGAAGACCGCGGCATCACCAACAAGGTCGACGAAACCCTGCGCTATACGCCGGGCGTCTTCACGCAGCCCTTCGGCGACGACGGCGACACCGACTGGTTCTACATTCGCGGCTTCGATGCAACGCAGAACGGCGTCTTTCTCGACGGCTTGACGCTTCACAGCTACGCCTTCGGCGGCTTCCAGATCGACCCCTTCGCGCTCGAGCGCGTCGAGGCTCTCAAGGGGCCTTCCTCCGTTACCTATGGCGGCTCCAACCCTGGCGGCCTGATCAACATGGTCCGCAAGCAGCCGACGGACGAGCCCTCCTACTATACCGAGATCGGCATCAACAATATTGGCAACGCCTTTGCCGGCTTCGACTTTTCCGACAAGCTCAGCGCGGACGGCGTCTATAGCTATCGCCTGACCGGCAAGATCGCCGGAGGTGACACTTACAGCGACTACACGCACGATTTGCGCGGCTTCATCATGCCGCAGCTGACGATCTCGCCGGACGATTCCACCAAGCTGACCGTCTATAGCTATATCAGCGGTCTCGACGAGATCCACAGCGGCAACGGCTTCTTCCCCTATGTCGGCACCGTTGTCGCGGCCCCGTTCGGCAAAATCGACCGCAAGGCCTTCTATGGCGAGCCGGATGACGACAAGCTCAGATACAACCAGCAGCTCTACGGCTATTCCTGCAGCCACGATTTCGACAATGGCTGGACCTTTACGTCGGATACGCGATACGGCCACCTGAACAAGAGCGAGCACGGGCCATATCTGAACGGATATACCAACGGCGATCCTCTCGACCCGTCCTATAGCGACCCCGACTTCCTGATGAACCGCATCGGCTTCTACGAGCGTTCGGTAGTCGATACGCTGTCGACCGACAACCGCCTGCAGACGGATTTCGATACAGGCCCGGTCAGCCACAACTTCATGGTCGGGGCCGACTATTCGCTCTACCGGCTGGATGAAATCCAGGCCGTTCCGCAATGGCCTGCTGCCGATACCCCGATCAGCGCGACGCATCCGGTCTACGGCCTGCCGCAGCCGCCAAACGTTCCCTATCTCAACCAGGTCATTACCCAGCAGCAGCTCGGCATCTACGCTCAGGATCAGATGCGCTTCGGCGACGGATGGCTGGTGACCCTCAACGGCCGCTACGACTTTGTCAACACCGACATGGATTCCAAGCTTAGCGGCGTCTCCGGTTACGACTACAACGACCATGCCGCCAGTGGGCGCGCCGGTCTTGCTTACGACTTCGGCAACGGCGTAACGCCCTATGTCAGCGTCAGCACCTTCTTCCTGCCGCTCGTCGGGAATTCCGAAAGCGGTGCGCCGCTCGTGCCTGAAAAGGGCCAGCAATATGAAGCCGGCATCAAGTATGAGCCGACCTTCATCGACGGCCTCTTCACCGCCTCGATCTTCCAGATCGACCGCAAGAACGTCGCCCTGACCGACCCTGCCACCTTCCTGCAGCGCCAGCTCGGAGAGGTGCGTTCGCGCGGTGTCGAGTTGGAAGGCAAGGTCAATCTCGACGACAACTGGAAGTTGCTCGGCTCCTATTCCTATACGGATCTGACGGTGACCGAGGACCAGGACTCGTCCATCGTCGGCAACTCGCCCTACCTCGTCCCCAACTCGACCGCTTCGCTATGGCTGCAATATGCGGTCAACGACGGTCCGCTCGAAGGCCTGAGCGTCGGCGGTGGCGTTCGCTATCAGGGCAAGTCGTGGGCGGACCAAGCCAATACGCTGCGCGTTCCTTCCGCCACCCTCTTCGACGCCGGCATCAAATACGAGAAGAAGGGCTGGGGCGCTTCGCTCAACGTCTCGAACATTTTCGACAAGGAATATGTCTCGGGTTGCCAGACCGCCAACGATTGCGCCTACGGCGAGGCGCGCATGATCACCTTCAAGCTCAGCACGAAGTGGTAACTTGAGAAAAATAGTATACTTTTAATTTCGACTGTGACAAAGGGTGGGAGAGGCCGCTGTCTCTCCCATCCGCAATCAAAGGCAGACTGAAGCAGTGTCTTCCAATCTTATCGAACTGACCGGCATCGGCTATCTCGCCGGCACGAAGCGCATCCTCTCCGGGATCGATCTCAAGCTCGAGGCTGGCAGGATATACGGACTGGTCGGGCCGAACGGCTCCGGCAAGAGCACGCTTCTGAAGATCATTGCCCGGCGGATCGCGCCGACGGAGGGTACGATTACGCTCGGCTCCAAGTCGCTCGCCGCCTGGGCCAACCGCGAATTTGCTAGAAACATCGCCTATATGCCGCAATTCACTCCGGCGGCGGACGGCATGACGGTTCGCGAACTGGTGGCGCTGGGGCGCTTCCCCTGGCACGGCACGCTTGGCCGCTTCAGCAGCGCCGACAGGGCGGCGGTCGCCGAGGCGATCGAACGCACGGAACTCCTCGATTTTGCCGATCGCAGCGTCGCCAACATGTCGGGCGGCGAACGGCAGCGCGCCTGGATCGCCATGATGCTGGCGCAGGATGCCCGCTGCCTGCTGCTCGACGAGCCGACCTCCGCGCTCGATCTCGCCCACCAGGCTTCGGTCTTGTCGCTCGTCCATTCGCTGAGCCAAGAGCGCGGGCTGACGGTCGTCATCGTTCTTCACGACCTCAACCTGGCGGCGCGCTACTGCGACCGCATCATCGCGCTGAACCGCGGCACGATCACGGCCGAGGGAGAGCCGGATGCGATCATGACCGCGGACAAACTTCGCGAGATCTTCGGCGTCGGCATGGGGGTCTTCCCACATCCGGTTCGCAACGAGCCAGTGAGCTACCTGCTGTGATACCTTTGATCGACAGGCCCCTCTCCCGCCGGCGATTTCTGGCTCTGGCGTCCACGCTTGCGGTATCCGGTACGTTCGAGGCGAAAGCGGCCGACGCCAATCTCCGCGTTGCGACCTTCGATTGGGCGATCCTCGAAACTTTGCTGGCACTCGGTGCCAATCTCGTTGCCGGCACCGAACTGCTGCAGTTCCGCGATGTCGCCGTCACGCCTGCCGTCCCTTCATCCGTTGCAGATCTCGGCCTGCGCGGCACGCCGAATTTCGAGGCCCTGCGCGATGCGAGGCCGGATCTGGTCTTCAATTCGAACTTTTACGCCTGGGCAGATGATCGCATCCGCCTTATCGCGCCTGTCGAGAGCCACAGCGTCTACATTGCCGGCAAGAGCCCCTATGAGCTTGCGGAACAGATGACCCTGGCGATCGGCGACAGGCTCGGTCTTGCATCCGGCCGAGCATTGGTCGACGGTCTCCGCGACAAGCTGACAGTCTATCGGAGCCGGTTCGCAAAAGGCGATCACCGCCCGATCCTGCCGATCAATCTCGGCGATGCGCGCCATTTCCGGGCCTTCGGCTCCGACAGCATGTTTGGCGAAGTGTTTGCGCGCACGGGGCTGGCCAATGCCTGGCCTGATCTCACCAGCTATTCGGCCACAGCGCCTGTCGGCATCGAGCGGCTGGCGAGCATGACTGACGCCTGGATCGTGCTCATTCCGCCGCATCCCGCCGATGCCTATGCCGAGCTGCAGGCAAGCGCCTTCTGGAACGCTCTGCCGCCTGTTCGTGACGGACGGGTGCTGGTGCTCGGCTCGATCAATCCCTATGGCGCGCTGCCGGCCGCAATGCGCTTTGCCGATCTGCTTGCGGAGGGGCTGAGCCATGCATGGAACAGTTAGCCGGCTCCGCGTCCCCGCCGGATCTTCGCTGATACGGGCGGGGCTTGCGCTTCTGACGCTATGCGTCCTTGCCCTCGGCGCCACTATCGCCCTGCGTCCGCAATTGCCCGGCGGCGGCACTGACATCGCGACACTCGACAACATTCTGCTCTGGGACAGCCTTCTGCCCCGCGGGGCAATCGCGCTGATCGCCGGCGGCGCGATTGGCCTATCAGGCGTGCTGCTACAACGGGTCTTGCGCAATCCGATCGCCGACGCCTCGACACTCGGCATTGCCGCAGGCGCGCAATTGGCGCTCACGGTTTCGATCGGTTTCTTTCCTGTTCTGCTCGGTTTCTCGCGCGAACTCGTGGCCTTTGCCGGTGGGCTGATCGTTCTCGGGCTCGTCATCGCATTGAGCTGGCGCCGCGGGCTCGAGCCGATCACGGTCGCCCTATCGGGCATGGTGATGACCCTCATCGCAGCCGCATTGAGCGTAACCATTGTCCTCGCGCGCGGCGAATACGCCATGTCGATCTACATCTGGGGCGCCGGCGCCCTCAACCAGCAGAGCTGGAGCGGCGTCATCGCGCTCGCCCCACAGCTTGCGATCGGGCTCGCTGCCGCCGGCCTGCTACTGAGGCCACTCGCTATCATGGGGCTCGACGACGGAGGCGCGAGGAGCCTGGGTGTTGCCCTGCACTCTACCCGCTTTGCGATCCTGGCGCTTGCCGTCTGGCTTGCAGCGGCGGTCACCGCCGAAGTCGGCATCATCGGCTTCCTCGGATTTGCGGCACCGACCATTGCACGACTGGCCGGCGCCCGAAGAACCGAGCAATTGTTGATAGCAGCGCCAATCACCGGCGCTGGCTTGCTGCTGTTGACGGATTGCGCCGTCCAGCTGCTATCTCCCGGCTTTGCCGATCTTGCCCCGGCCGGCGCTGCGACAGCGCTGCTCGGCGGTCCGCTGTTGATCTTCTTATTGCCGCGCTTGCATTCGGCGATGGCGGTGCAAAATTCGGCTGCACCCTCCCGGCGGCGACCTTTGCGATCCCCGGGGCGAATCCTCGTCCTCATGCTTCTCGCGGCATTTGCCCTCTTCCTCCTGTCGCTTGCAGTGGGCCGCACGTCGGCTGGGTGGCAGATCGCCATGGGGCAGCCGCTGACCGACCTCCTGCCGTTTCGCCTGCCCCGCACGGTGGTTGCGGCCGCTGCCGGCGCGATGCTGGCGGCCGCGGGCTTCCTCCTGCAGCGACTGACGGGTAATCCGCTGGCCAGCCCCGAGGTCCTGGGCGTCAGCTCAGGCGGTGGTGTTGGATTGACGGCCGCGCTGTTTCTGTTTGCCTTTCCTTCCCCGACGATCATGCTGATCGCCATGGCGCTCGGGGCGCTTGTCGCAGTTCTCGCAATCCTGGCGATCAGCGCCCGCAGCGGCTTCGGACCGGAGCGGCTGCTGATGGCGGGCGTCGCGATCGGGGCGCTGTCGATGGCCATAGTCACGATCGTACTCTCCCGGGGCGACATGCGCGGCTATATCCTGCTCACCTGGATGTCCGGCTCAACCGACCGCGTCGGCCGTTACGAGGCCTGGACCGCTGTCGTTGCAGCGCTGGTGTTGATCGCGCCGCTCCCCATCCTGAGCCGCTGGCTTTCCATCCTCCCGCTCGGGGGCTCTGCCGCCAGGGCGATCGGGCTTGGTGCCGTAAGCAGCCGCCTGGTGCTGGCCATTCTGGCTGCGCTGCTCACCGCGATCCCGTCATTCCTCATCGGGCCGCTCAGTCTGACGGGACTGATCGCGCCGCATCTGGCGCGCCTCATCGGCTTTCATCGCCCGCAGCATCAGCTGGCCGCAAGCCTGCTTCTCGGCGGCATCCTGCTTGTTATCGCCGACTGGTTGTCGCGTGTGGCGATCTACCCCTACCAAATTCCAGTCGGCCTGTTTGCCGCACTGATCGGCGGGCCGTACCTCATCTGGCACCTCACACGCAAGGAGCCGTCGCAATGACCATCGGATTTACTGCATCCGGCTTCGCAACCCACCCGAATTGCGAGCGCGTGCTGGACCATATCTGCGGCCGCCTCGGCGACCACGTGACGGTGACGAAATCGACGACCGGCGCCCAGCTGGAAACGGCGATCGGCTCCATCAACATGGCGATCTCATCCGGCCGGATCTTCGTCGATATCCGATGCCCGACCGCAGCTATGCTCTTTACCATCAGGAGCATGATGGCCGAACAGTTGTATAGCGCCGCCAACGAGGAGCCTCTCGAACTCCACTGGGCGGATGGCCCGCAGGCCTCCCGCATCCCGGATTTCCGCGAGGTCGCGGTCGTCGGCGCGCGCATGGTGACGCCGCATATGCGCCGGATCACGGTAGCGACTCACGACGCGCAGCATTTCAGCGATGGTGGCCTGCATGTTCGCCTGCTGATCCCGCCGACGGGTCGCGAACCGGTCTGGCCTCATACCGAACCGGATGGCCGCATCCACTGGCCGAAGGGCGAGGATGCGCTCACCGTTCGCGCCTATACGATCCGCAACATCGATCTTGTCCGCGGCCATCTCGATATCGATTTCGTCATCCACGAAGGCGACAATGTGCCAGGCGCGTCCTGGGCCCTGAATGCCAGGGCAGGCGACCGGGTGGGGCTCATGGGACCTGGAGGTGGCGGCGCTCCCGACGCGCAAGACATCTTCCTTGCAGGCGACGAGACGGCGCTTCCCGCCATCGCCCGCATCATGGCCACGGCCCCCTCAACCGCCAATCTCCGGATACTCCTTGAGGTCGAGGATGAGGCCGAGGAGCAGGAACTCGCCTGCAGGGCGACAAGTACCGTGACATGGGTTCACCGCAACGGCCGCCCGGCGGGCACGACGGGGGTCCTTGCGGACGCCGTCAGACAGATCGTCCGCAGCGCCGATGCGCCCGGTTATGTCTGGGTCGCCTGCGAACAATCGGAGGCGCGTTCCATCCGCAATTTCATGCGCAACGAAAGCGGCTATGACCGCAACAGCTTCAGCATTGCCGCCTATTGGCAACGTGACCCAAGCTAAAAAGGCCAGCGCTGAGAAAGCGCCGGCCGGGAACCCTTCGTCCCTTTTTAATTTCTGCCTCTGCTGCTATTCGTCTGTGACAGAGAAGGACCGGGGATCAGATCGATGAACGACAACGTCATCAAATTTCAGAAGCGAAAGCCGCCGAAGAAGCAGCGCCCGCTGATGCGCAAGATGATCATCATCGTGACAGTCATTGCCGTTTTTGCCCTCGCGTGGCTCTATTTCAAGCTGGTCGGCTGACCGGCCCTGCGCTTGGCGCGTTCGTGGAAGATCGAACCGATGAAATCCAGGCTCGTGCGGGCAGCAAGCAGCGCGGTGACGCCTGAGGGATCATAGGGCGGCGACACCTCGACAAAATCGACGCCGACGACATCGAAGCGCGTGGCAACCTCCCGAAGCAGGTCCTTGGCCTCGTAATAGGTGAAGCCGCCGTGACTGATCGTTGCGGTACCCGGCGCGATCGATGGATCGAAGCTGTCGATATCAATCGAGACATAGACGCGTTCACCATCCGGGATGTGAGCCAAGGCGGCCTTTGCGCCAATCGAGCGGAATTTGCGTAACGGTACGATGTTGGTGCCGTAGGCCTTCGCAGCCTCGTAGTCCTTCTTGCTGACGGAGGCCATATTGTGCGGCCCGAGCGTGGTGATGCCCTTCACATGCGCCATTTCGGACGCGCGGCGCATCGGGCTGCCATGACCCCAGCTGATCCCATTGCGCTCGTCGATGAAGTCGAAATGGGCATCTAGATGAACAATATGAATCGGCTTCTCGTTCGAATAGGCCGCGACCGTCGCCATTGTGATGGCGTGATCCCCACCCAGGATGTAGGGCATGACCTTGGCGTCAAGCAAGGCGCGAACGGCCTGTTCGGCATTGGCAAGGCTGCGTTTGGTATCGGCATAGATCACGTCGCTATCGCCGGCGTCGACGATCTTCACTTCGTCGGCGATGAGATAGGTGACCTCGTCCTCGAAATCGAAAACACCTTCCGGGCCGAAGCCATGAAACATCGAGACTTCGCGGATGGAGCGAGGTCCGAAGCGCGTGCCGACGCGGTAGCTGGAGGCCGTGTCGATCGGAATGCCGAGGATGGCGACGTCGGCGCCATCCAGCTTGTCCCAATCCTCGCAGGCGGGCTGGCCGGCGAAAGTGGCAAGGCCGACGAAAGGGAGATCCATGCGATCAGGCGTGTTGCGGCTTTTCAGGGAGTTCGACATCAGAGTTTCCTTTCCGGGCGCGGGGCCTTGGCCACCGGCGGATTGATCCAACTTCAGCAGATTTCGTCGGTAACGCCTTCGCGCTCATAGGCACGGCGCACGGCGGGGAGCGCCGTCATCCGGTCGAGAAGCTTGGCGACATGCGGACGGCTACGCGGCGGGTTGGCCATGGGGCGAGCCCAGCGCGCCAGCATCACGAGGTAGAAATCGACCGCGCTGAGCTTGTTCCCGAGCACGAAGGGACCGTTTGCCCCGAGATGGTCTTCAATCACATCGAGGAAATTGCTCGCGCGCGCCTCGGCGCCGCGCCGGATGACGTCTATGGCAGCGGCATCGTCACCGCTGACACGTTCCGGATACTGCCAGACCATCAACTCTTCCTGCAGGGAGTTGGTCAGGAAAATGAGCCACTGATAGAATTTGGCGCGATCCGGCGTGCCGAATTTCGGCGCAAGACCGGCCTGCGGGTGTTTGTCGACAAGATGAAGAACGATGGCAGCGGCTTCGTTGACTATAAGATCTCCATCTTCCAGAGCGGGAATGCGACCATTCGGGTTTATCTCCAGATATTCCGGCGATTTCTGCGCATTTTTTGCTCGATCGACGAACATCAATTCATATGATTCCCCAATTTCTTCGAGAATCATATGCGGTGCCGCGTTTGCATTTTCGGGGTAATAGTACAGTTTATACATGATCTACCTCTCTCTTCGTTTTCGACTTGAGAAAGAATAGATCTTTGCTACCTTGGCCACAATTTCGTTCAGCCAGCATATCTGGCCAAAGGACCGGCAGATTTGGCCGTGTTCGACCTGAGAAGGGATCTTGAACGGTGAACGCGCAGCATCGGCCAAGGCGCATCGTGATCGTCGTGCCGCCCAATGCCCAATCGCTGGATGTTTCCGGGCCGTTCGATGCCTTTCTGGAGGCCAATCGACAGTCGCCGGGCGAGGCGGCGCTCTACGATGTGCGACTGCTGTCGACGACGCCGGAGCGGGTCGTAAAGGCGGGCGGGATGTCTCTTGTCACCGATGGATCCATCTTCGATCCGGATTTTTCCGCCGACACACTTTTGGTCGCGGGCACGCCGGACTACGCACAGGCCTATTCGAGCGACCAACTGCATACATGGCTCCGGCGGCGCGTGCCGCAGACGCGCCGCCATGGATCCGTATGCACCGGCGCGTTTTTTCTTGCTGCCGCGGGGTTGCTCGATGACCTGAATGCCACGACCCACTGGCAGCATGCCGCTGAACTGGCGGAGCGGTTCCCCGCAATCAAGGTCGTGCCCGACCAGATATTCGTGGAGGACGGCGCGCTCTATACATCCGCGGGGGTCACGGCGGGTATCGACTTGGCATTGAAGCTTATCGAGGATGACCATGGGCGCGAGCTGGCGCTGATGGTGGCGCGCCGGCTGGTCGTCTTTCTGAAACGGCCGGGCGGGCAGTCACAATTCAGCGCCCATCTGGCAGCGCAGGTCGCGACCGAGGGCAGAATACAGACTGTACAGCATTGGGCGCTCGACCATCTCTCGCTTGATCTCAGCCTGAATGTGCTTGCCGAGCGGGCGGCGATGAGCGTCCGCAACTTCACGCGGGTCTTTCAAGGCGAAACCGGAACCACGCCTGCGGATTTCGTGGAACTCGCACGCGTCGATGCGGCTCGTCGGCTGCTCGAAGATACGGATACGCCTCTGCAGCGGGTTGCCTCCCGCTGCGGTTTCTCAAGTCCCGAAACAATGCGGCGCGCGTTCAGAAAACGCCTCGGCACCGGCCCGCACGAATATCGCGAGCGGTTCCGAGGGTGACGCCGGCTTAGCTATTATCTCCCTTCAACGCAGCGATGATTGCGTCGGTAACCTCAGCCGTGTTCGCGCTGCCGCCCAAATCCGGGCTCAGATGCTCACGGCGACTTGTGACGACCTCGATTGCGTTCATGAGCGTCCGGGCAGCTTGCGGTTCGCCGAGATGCTCGAGCATCAGGCTTGCCGTCCAGAACGAGCCGAGCGGATTGGCAATACCCTTCCCCATGATGTCGAAGGCCGAACCGTGGATGGGCTCGAACATCGATGGCCGGTGCCGCGAAGGATCGATATTGGCTGTCGAGCCGATGCCGAGCGAGCCGCCGAGCGCCGCTGCGAGATCCGACAGGATGTCGGCATGGAGGTTCGTTGCAAGCACGGTATCGATGCTTCCGGGCTTGTTGACCATGCGCTGCGTCATCGCATCGACCAGCATCCAGTCGACCGTGAGATCCGGATAGTCGCGGATCACTTCGCGCACCACCTCGTCCCACAGCACCATGCCATGGCGCTGCGCGTTCGATTTGGTGACCACGGTAAGCAGCTTGCGCGGGCGCCCCGATGCCAGATCGCAGGCGAAGCGTGCGATGCGCTCGATCCCGGTTCTGGTGAAGACGGCGACGTCCATGCCGACTTCGATCGGAAGACCACGATGCGCCCGCCCGCCAACGCCGGCATATTCGCCCTCGCTGTTTTCACGGACAATGACCCAGTCGATCTGCTGGCCGAGTTCCGGCCGCAGTGGACCGACAAGGCCCGGCAGCAGGCGCGTCGGGCGAACGTTGGCAAACTGATCGAAGCCCTGGCAGATCGCCAGACGCAGACCCCAAAGGGTAATGTCATCGGGCAGGTTCGGATCGCCCACCGCGCCGAAATAGATCGCGTCGGCACCGGCGATCTGGGCAAGCCCGTCTTCCGGCATCATCCGGCCATTGCGCCGATAGTAATCCGAACCCCAGTCGAAACGCTTGAACGCAAACGACAAGTCGGGCTGCACCGTCGCCAGCGCCTCCAGGACGCGAACGCCGGCTTCCACGACCTCCGTTCCGATCCCGTCCCCGCCGATGACGGCAATATTATGTGCGGACATGTTCGATTTCCTCCTGAAAGCGTGAGCGCCCTGTCTCTTTAGCCCGATCTCAGCCGATCTTTGCAACAAGGCCCATAAGCCGCTCGATGGATGGCTGCCGCTCGAGTTCATGAACGAGCGTGATCACCTCTTCCGCGGCATCGCGCTTCAACCCGGCATGGCCGGCATTCTCGCGAAACTTCTCGGCGACTTCATCGTAGCTCATCGGGTTTGCCGGGCTTCCCTTGCCGAAATCGGCTTCGCCATGGATGACGCGGCCATCGTTCAGAGTGATGTCGATGATCGTGGTCATCTTGTGGTAGCCGGCCTTTTCAGCCTTCTCGTCGACGACGAAATCGACCTTTTCGATCATCGCCTTGACGTCGGGGCGCTGTGTGGTGGCGTCGGTAAATTCACCGAGGCCGGCGCGACCGTCCAGCAGCAGGATCGCCATGCAGAATTCCATCGAGAATTTCGCCTGCAGTTCATCCTGCGGGCGATGATGGATCAGCGCGTTCGGCATATTGGAATTCGTTCCGACGCGAACATGCTTCACGTCAGCGGCCTTGATTCCATATTCGCGAATGAGGCGCGCCATCTCGGTCATGCCGGGATGCGTCAGCGAGCCCGACGGATGCGGCTTGATCGAAATGCCGGGGTTCGAGAAGGTCCAGGGACTCCCGAGGCGATGGTAGATGGCGTCGATATCGTAGCCGCCGCCGGCGGCATTGAAGAAGCCGCGCGGCGCCTCGAGGATCTTGTCCGTCGCCGTCCAGCCATGCGAGGCGAACTGCGCTGCGGCAACGCCGCTTTCGGAGGAGCGGCCGGCATGGAACGGCTTCGTCATCGTGCCGAAATTCTCGCGAAGGCCAGCGGACTGGCTGCCGGCGATGGACAGGGCGCGCGCAGTTGCTTCGGCGTCGAGCTTCATCAGCGCGGAGGCAGCAGCCGCTGCGGCGAAGGTTCCGCAGGTTGCCGTCGCATGGAAACCGGTCTGGTAGTGGCGCGGAGCTATCGCTTCGGCAATCTTGCACTCCACCTCGACGCCGAGATGGTAGGCGAGCATGACGTCTGCGCCCGACGCCTTGGCCATTTCGCCCATTGCCAGTGCCGCCGGCAGCGCCGGGGCAGTCGGATGGGTCAAGAGACCATAGACGCGGTCCGCTGCCACGGCGAGCTGGGTGTCGTCGTAGTCGTCGGCGTGAATTCCGACGCCGTTGGCAAAGGCGGCGAAGCGCGGTGCGACCTTGCGGTTCATCCCGATCACGGTCGCGACACCGCTTTGAAGGCCCAGTTCATCGAGATGGCGAAGGACGATCGCGCCGCTATGGGCCACCGCACCCGAAAGCGCGAGCCCGATACCATCGAGGATGTGCTTCTTCCCAAGCTCAACGACATCCTCTGGCAGATCCTTGACCTTGGCATCGGCAACGAAGGCAGCAACGTATTTCGTAAGGCCCTTATCCACCGTCTTGTCCATGAGCTTATTCCTCCATCATTGCGCGGCCGCCGGTTCATCGGCTCTCGACAGGAATAAAGAAGGAGCAACGGTTAACTGTCAACAATTTTTTGTCGACAAAAGACAATGCTCGTTCGTCCCGACATGTCGATTTCGATTTTGGGGCTGATGGAGCTGTAAGCGATGGGCGCCGCGCCGGCACCGGCTTACCAGAATCACTGCGCCGGAGCCATGAAAAGCTCCGGCGTGCGTCGTGCGTGCGGTACCTGTCCGATGTTGAGGATCAGCTCGCCATATAAAGCGAAATGATCGTCGCGATCTGATCCTGGCTCAAGGACTTCATCTGCGTATCCATCAGGGTATCCAGCTGGTCCCGCGACAGATGCGTAATGTCGCCAGTGGACAGGCCCGTCAGACCGGCCGAACTGAAGGATGCGATATCCTGAGTGGAGAAGCCCGCCAGCTGATCTGTGGTCAGCGCCGCCACCTGCGTTGACGATAGGCCGCCGACCTGGTCTGACGTCAGAGCCTGGGCCTGCGCCGTCGTCAGCGATGCGATGGCCGCCGTGCTCAGACCCGAGATGGCACCCGTGCCCATGGCAGCGATATCTGACGTAGTGAACTGCGCAAGGTCGTCCGTGCTGAGAGCCAAAAGCTGCACAGTGGTCAGGGCGCCGATCTGCGTCGTTGACAGTGCTGCGATCTGACCCGTGCTCATATGGATAACCTGACCGAAGCTCAATCCGCTGATCTGGCCCGTCGACAGAGCCGCAATCTCGTCGTCAGAAAGGGACTCGATAACCGCATCGGACAGCCCTCTTATGGATGACGGGTTGATCGACTGGAGTTCCTTGGTCGAGAATCCCTTCACATCATCCGTCGATAGACCCGCCAGGCCCGCCGCGCTCAGGGCGGCGATCTGACTGGTGGAAAGCGCATTGATCTGATCTGCGCTCAACGCTGCGACCTGATCGCTGCTCAGGCCGGCAATGACCGACGTGCCCAAGCCGGCGATCTGGGAGGCGGAAAGTGACGTGATGAATTCCGTAGGCAGCCCCGTTATGGCATTGGAGTTGAGTGCTGCAAGTCTTGTGCTGGAGAAGCTGTTCAAGTCCTGCGCCGACAGTCCCTCCACGCCAAGCGAAGTCAGCGCGTTAAGCTGCTTGGTGGAAAACGATCCGATCTGATCGACACTCAAGGCCGCGACCTGATCGCTGCCCAGGCCGCCGATGCCGTTTGTGCTCAAGGCAGCGATCTGACTGTTCGACAGAGCTTCGATATCCGCCGTATTCAGTGCCGCGACCTGGGCGCCGCCGAGAGCGGCGATCTGGGCTGTCGTCAGGGCGCCCACCTGATCCGTACTCAAAGCGGCGATCTGCACACTCGTCAGGCCGGAAATGCCCGCCGTGCCAAGACCGGCGATCTGGTCAGGCGAAAGTGCGGCAAGCGTGTCCGTGGACAGGCCCGATATCGCTTTGGAACTGATCGCGGCGATATCGGCAGCGGAGAAGGCCGCGAGATCGTCGGTTCCCAGCGCCGCGATCTGACCAGAGTTGAGCGCGGCGACCTGGGCTGTCGTCAGGGCTTCGACCTGATCGGTGCTCAAGACGGCGATCTGATTGGTTGTGAGGCCGGAAATGCCTGATGTGCCGAGGGCGGCGATCTGCGCTTGCGAAAGAGCCGCAATCGTGTCCGTGGACAGGCCGGAGATCGCATTGGAGTTGATGGCTGCGATATCGCTCGGCGAGAAAACCCCGAGATCATCGGTTCCCAGAGCAGCGATCTGCGTGGAGTTCAACGCGCCGACCTGGGCGTTCGTCAGGGCTTCGACCTGTTCGGTGGTCAGCGCACCAACCTGGTCCGTCGTCAGGCCTGCTATGCCATTCGTGCCCATGGCGGCGATCTGGCTGGCCGAAAGAGCCGCTATTTCGTCTGTTCCAAGTGCTGCAACCTGCTTGGAGCCGAATGCGCCGACCTGAGCGTTCGTCAAATCTCCGATCTGCGCGGTGCCCAATGCGGCGACCTGATCGGTGGAAAGGCCGGCGATGGCGGCTGTCGACAAGGCGCCGATCTCATCATCGGTCAAGGAGGCTATGCTATCGGTGGACAGGCCCGATATCGCGCTTGAGTTGATCGCCGCGATATCCTGCAACGAGAAGGCCGCGATGTCGTCCGAGCCCAAGGCGGAAATCTGCGTCGAGGTGAGAGCGGCGACCTGCGCCGTCGTCAGCGCTGCGATCTGGTCGGAGTTCAACTCGGCCATCTGGTCGGTGGAAAGCCCGGCAATGGCACCCGTGCTGAAGGCGGCAATCTGATCGGTCGAAAGCGCCGCGATGTCGACCGCTCCCAAGCCCGAAACCTGTTTGGAGGTCAGCGTGTGAACCTGGGCCGTCGACAAGGCTTCGATCTGAGCCGGCTTCAAGGCGGCAATCTGCGCGCTCGACAGGCCGGCAATGCCAGCTGCGCTGAGTGCGGCGATCTGATCCGTCGTGAAGGCGGCCAGCGCATCCGTCGACAAGCCTGCTACGGCGCTTGAGCTGAGCGCGGCAATATCCTTTGTCGAAAGGGCTGCGACGCCCTCCGGGCTGAGGGATGCAAGCTGCTTGGACGTCAACGCGGCAAGCTGGGCTGGCGTCAAGGCTCCGGTCTGTTGCGTGCTCATGGCAGCAACCTGCGCAGCCGTCAGGCCCGACGCAGCGTTCACGCTCAAGGCGGCAATCTGCGCTGTCGAGAGGGCCGCGACGTCGTTCGTGCTCAGGGCGCCGATCTGCGCCGAATTCATCGCCGCGACCTGCTTGGTAGACAAGGCGCCGATCTGATTGCTGCTCAATACCGCCGCCTGCTTGGCGGAAAGGCCCGAGATGGCGGCTGCGCTAAGGGCCCCGATCTGAGCCGACGAGAGGCCCGCTATGATATCCGTGGAGAGCCCGGATATGGCGTTCGAACCGATAGCCGCGAGGTCCTGCGTCGAGAACATTGCCACATCGTCCGCACCCAAGGCCGCAAGCTGCGTAGAGCTCAGGGCGCCCACCTCGGCAGACGTCAGCGCCTGGATCTGGCTGGCGCTGAAGGCCGCAATCTGTTTGGTCGAAAGACCCGCAATGGCCGATGTGCTGAAGGCGGCAATCTGGTTCGTCGACAGGACAGCGACCGCGTCCGTCGACAGACCCGAAACGGCGTTCGGATTAAGCGCTGCAATATCGGCCGTTGAGAGCGCGGCAACGTCGTCTGTGCTGAGGGCCGAAAGCTGTTTGGAACCGAGTGCGCCGAGCTGGGCTGCAGTCAAGGCCCCGACCTGGTCAGTGCTCAGGGCCGCGATCTGGGTGGTTGTCAGGCCAGCTATCCCGGCTGTGCTGAGAGCGGCGATCTGTGCCGTCGTGAGAGCGGCGATCGTATCCGTAGACAAGCCCGCTACGGCGCTTGCGTTGAGTGCCGCAATATCCTTCGTCGAAAGCGCTGCGATGACATCCGTTCCGAGCACCGCAAGCTGCTTCGAGTTAAGTGCGCCGAGCTGGGCTGCCGTCAGGGCGTCCGCCTGCTGAGTGCTTAGAGCACCAACCTGCGCTGTCGTCATGCCCGAAACGGCACCCGCGCTCAGGGCGGCAATCTGCGCCGTCGACAGGGCCGCGACGTCGTCCGTGCTCAAGGCGGCGATCTGTGCCGAACTCAGCGCCGCAACCTGCTTGGTCGACAGCATGTCGATCTGACCGGTGCTCAGGACAGCAGCCTGCTTCGTGGACAGGCCCGAGATGGCGGCCGCGCTAAGGGCGGCGATCTGGTCCGACGAGAGGCCTGCTATGATATCAGTGGAAAGCCCGGATATGGCGTTGGACCCGATCGCCGCGAGATCCTGCGTCGAGAGCAGTGCCACATCGTCCGCATCCAAGGCGGAGAGCTGTGTCGAACTGAGGGCGCCCACCTCGGCAGGCGTGAGCGCCTGAATCTGGCTGCTATCGAGGGCGGCAATCTGTTTGGTCGAGAAGCCCACGATGGCGGACGTGCTGAAGGCGACGATCTGGCCAGTCGACAGGACCGCGATCGCGTCCGGGCTCAAGGCAGCCGCCTGTGTCGAACTCAACGCCGCAATCTGCTTGGTGGACAAGGCTGCCACCTCGTCAGTGCTCAATGCATTGATCTGGTCCGTCGTCAGGCCTGCGATCGCAGTGGTGCTGAGGGCCGAAAGCTGGTCCGCAGAAAGTGCTGCAATAACGCCTGTGCTCAGGCCCGATATCGCCTTTGAGTTGATTGCAGCGATATCGGCTGTCGAGAACGTCGCTATGTCGTCCGCGCCCAACGATCCCAGCTGCGCGGAACTCAACGCAGAAACCTGGGACGGGGTCAGCGCTTCAACCTGCGCAGCGGACAAGGCGCCGATTTGATCAGTCGTGAGGGCCGTAATGGCGCTTGCACTCAAAGCTGCGATCTGATCGGAAGAAAGCGCCGCAATGGCGCCTGTTCCCAGACCCGGCACAGCCTTGGCGCTGATCGCAGCAATATCGGCGGTCGAGAACGTCGCCAAATCGACCGCACTCAAGGCGGCGATCTGATTGGAAGAAAGTGCTGCGATCTGCTTTGTCGATAGCGCTGCGGCCTGGTCGGTGCGCAGAGCGGCGATCTGATCGGATGACAGGCCTGCAATTGCGCTCGAGCCCAAAGCGGCGATCTGGTCAGGCGAGAGAGCCGCAATGTCATCGAGCCCCAAGGCTGCTGCCTGCGCAGAACTCAGCGCCGCGAGCTCGCCGGTAGACAATGAGGCAACCTGGTCGGTGCGCAGGGCGGCGATCTGGCTGGGTGTCAGGCCCGCGATTGCGCTGGTGCTCAAGGCGGCGATCTGGGCAGCGGAAAGGGCCGCGATGGCCGCTGAACTGAGGCCCGCAGCTGCCTTGGTGGTGATCGCCGCCATATCGTCAGTCGAGAACGTCGCTATGTCGTCGGCTCCCAGTGCCGCAAGCTGGGTGGAACTGAGCGACTTCACCTGCGCGGCGGATAGCGCCCCCACCTGCGCGGTGGACATGGCATCGATCTGATCGGTCCTCAGAGCAACGATCGCCCCGGTCGCCAAAGCCGTAATCTGTGCGACCGAAAGAGCCGCGATGGCCGCCGAGCTAAGGCCCGCCACTCCGTTGGAGCTGAGTGCAGCCATTGCCGTCGTCGAGAGGGCATGAATATCGTCCATATTCAGGGGCGCGACCTGCGCCGAGCTGAGTACCGCAACCTGCTTGGTGGACAGGGCCGCGACCTGGCTCGTTTTCAGAGCGGCGATCTGGTCGGACGTCAGGCCGCTGATGCCGGAGGCGCTGAGGGCAGCGATCTGGTCCGTTGAAAGACCGGCAATGTCAGCGGTGGTCAGAACGGCGACCTGTGCCGCGCTAAGCGCGCCGAGCTGCGCGCTGGACAAGGCGTTGATCTGATTAAAGCTCAGGGCTACGACCTGAGTGGTCGACAGGCCGCCGATCGTGGAATTGCTCAGGGCGGCGAGCTGAGCCGCGGAAAGGGCTGCGATCGCGTCCGTGCTCAGGCCCGATACGGCTTTCGCAGCGATTGCCGCTATGTCGGAAGTCGAGAAGGCCGCTAGGTCGGCCGGACTGAGGGCGGCGAGCTGCGACGAGTTCAGCGTGGCAACCTGCGTGGACGTCAGCGCCGCTACCTGGGCCGGGGACAACCCGGCCAGCTGATCGGACCGCAGGCCCGTGATCGCGCTTGTGTTCAGGGCGGCAATCTGCGCTGCGGAGAACGCGGCAATTTCGTCCACCGTCATGAACGCGATCTGATTTGGCTTAAGCACACCGACCTGGGCTGTCGTGAGGGAGGCGACCTGTGCGGCGGAAAACGAGGCGACCTGTGCCGTCGTCAGGGCAGCAACTCCCGCCGTGCTCAAAGCCGCGACCTGCGCGCCTGAGAGTGCGCCGAGTTGGTCTGTCGTTAGCCGCCCGACCGTGCTCGCATTCAGCGCGGCGACCTGCGCCGTCGACAACGCTGCAATATCGCTCGTGGACAATCCGGCTGCTGCCGCAAAACCGATCATTGCCATGTCGGCGGTCGAGAAAGTGGCGATGTCTTCCGTCCCCAGCGCCGCAAGCTGCGTGGAGCTCAACGCCTTTACCTGGGTGCTCGTCAACGCCTCCACCTGAGCGGTGGACATGGCGCCGAGCTGGTCAGTCGTCAGGCTCGCGATCGCTCCGGTGCTCAAGGCGGCAACCTGCGCCGTCGACAGCGCGGAAATATCATCTGCTCCCATGACCGCGAGCTGCGGTGCCTTGAGGGCGGCAACCTGGGACGTGGTCAGGGCCCCAATCTGTTTGGTGGACAGGGCCGTGACCTGGTCGGTCGTCAGGCCCACAATCGCCGTCGCGCTCATAGCCGCAACCTGCGCAGTCGTCAGGGCCGCAATGATGTCAGTGCTCAGGCCCGTTATGGCCCTGACATTGATGGCCGCCATATCGGCCGTCGAGAAAGTCGCGATATCGTCGGCTCCAAACGCCGCAATCTGAGTGGAGCTCAGCGCCTTCACCTGGCTGCTCGTCAATGCGCCAACCTGCGCGGTGGACATGGCACCCAGCTGGTCGGGCGTCAGGCTTGCAACCGCTGCCGTGCTTAGGGCAGCAACCTGCGCTGTCGTCAGGGCGGAAATATCATCCGCTCCCATGACCGCAATCTGCGTCACCTTGAGGGCGCCGATCTGAGCCGTCGTCAGAGCTGAAACCTGTTGGGTCGACATGGCCGCAAGCTGGCCAGACGTCATACCGGCAAGGGTACTCGTGTTCAGGGCAGCGATCTGCGCAGTAGACAGCGCCGCGATAGCGTCGGTGCCCAGACCCAATACGGCCCTGGCGGTGATCGCCGCCATATCGGCGGTCGAGAAAGTGGCGACGTCTTCCACGCCCAGTGCCGCAATCTGCGTGGAGCTCAGCGACTTCACCTGCAAGGACGACAAGGCCTGGACCTGGTCGGTGGACATGGCATCGAGCTGGCGGGACGTCAGACCTGCAACCGTTGCCGTATTCAGGGCCGCAACCTGTGCAGTCGACAGTGCGGCAATATCGTCCGTGCTCACACCGGCAAGCTGCGCCGCCTTGAGGCTGCCGATCTGAGCCGTCGTCAGGGCTGCGAATTGGTCGGTAGAGAGGCTGGCAATCTGATTGGTCGTCAGGCCGAAGAATGCGCTTGTGCTGAGAGCCGCCATTTGCTGGGGCGTCAGCACCGCGATGGCGCTCGTCGACAGGCCCGGTATGGCTCTGTAGCTGATCGCCGCCATATCGGCGGCCGAGAAGCCGGCGAGATCGTCCGTGCTCAGAGCAGCGAGTTGCGAGCAGCTGAGGGCAGCCACCTGAGCGGGCGTCAGGGCGTCCGCCTGGTTTGCTGAAAGCGCGCCCACTTGCCCTGTCGTAAGCCCGGTAATCTGGCTCGTACTCAAGCTCCCGATTGCGAATTTGCTCAGGACGGCCAGTTGATTGAAGGTGAGACCGTCGATCGCGTTTCGCGAGATGGCGCCCAGCTGCTGGGAATTGAGGACCGCGACATCGTCCGTGCTCAACGCTGCGACCTGGTCGGCCGTCAGCGCATTGATCTGATTCGTGAACAACGAGGCCACATCATCGGTCGTCCACTTGGCAATATCGGCCGTCGAAAGAAGCCTGATCTGACTAGGAGTCTGGGAAGAAACGATCGTGGTCATGCATCAAAACCCTTACGTTCATCAAAACAGCAGCGGCCAGCGCGGCTGTCCAATCGGGCTCTGAAGAAGCCATCAACTATCCAGACCCGACGTCTAATAACGCAGGCGTACCCATACTGGCTTGCCCGAAGCTGGAGGTTGACAAGGTTGCAGGCGCTCCTCTCACGCTTGTAGAAATCGGAAGTTCTCGCCACCTTGTTTGGGCGACTTTCCTGTAGGATTAGGGACGCGTTATCGCTTGGGTTTTGTTCAGATTTTAAGCCGTACCTGAAATCGTCGACGCACTGGATTGAACCCAGCGGCTTGGCTCAATGCCGCGCCGCATCCTCAATTTCCCGACGCGGGAATCGCGTGAGGTTTCCAAGCGTTCTTCGAAAACCCTGGATGAGAACGACCGTCTCAGCCACAACAACTACCTGCGATGAAAGACCGGCTGGCGCTTTTCCCTAAAGGCAAGCCTCCCCTCCGCAGCATCAGCCGTTGCAAAGCAGATCGTCTGCAGATCGCGTTCGTATTCGATCGCCTTTTCGATTGGCATGGAGACCGCTGCCTTGAGATTGAGCTTCGCCGTTTCGGCCGCGATCGGCGCACGCGACGCAATAACGGAGGCCAGGGCGCGGGCACGGGGCAACAGGCCGGCCAGAGGCACAACCTCGCTGACGAGATTCCATTGCAGCGCCCTTTCGGCAGAGATCGGATCACCGGTCATCAGCATCATGGCGGCATTGGAGGCGCCGATCGAGTGGGACAGATGCGCAGCCATGCCGCCGCCGCCGATCCAGCCGAGTTTTATCTCTGGCGCGGCGAACTGCGCGTTTTCGCACGCGATGCGGATATCGCAGGACATCGCCGTCTCAAGACCGCCGCCGAAGGCATATCCGTTGACCGCGCGGGGCTGAGTAATTGACGTAGCCGTAGATCAGCGGGCAGAGGATGACGTCGTCATGGGTGGCCATATGGCCAAGGATGCCGATGGGGTTGTTCTCTCGCACAGACGATGGGCTGCGGCCAGCAAGATCGACCATGAGATCGTAGACGGCGCGGCCGGTCCCGGCAGAGACCAGGATATCCGGATCGGCCTCTGCAGGCGGCTCGCCAAAGGCGGAGGCAATCGACAGAAAGGAGAGAATGGCATGGGGGCCGGCAAGCGATAGCGCCACCTTGCCGGTAGATGCAGAAAGGCTGGCAACCTCATCCCAGATAGCCGGAACGGCACCTTCTATCAGGTCGTTGCGGCAGGCCATGACTTGCGTGGCCGCATCGAGCGGTAGTGCCCAATGCGCGCCGGCAAATCGGTAGCTCGCGAGCGACGGGCCGATACCGTTCTTCTCCAACTGCGCAATGACGTCGGCACCAAACACGTCTTCCAGGGGCAGCAGACAATCACCCGCAACGGCCTCGCCGACATGCGGATGGTCGAGAACAACAAGGTCGTAGCGGCTGCAAAGATCAGCAATCGGATGGGATTCGAAGCCCTCCAAGGGCTGCTTGTCCCATGTGATCGACAATCCGTTTTCCGCCAGCGCCGGAAGACGGGAGGCCGCCGCCAATGCATTGTAGCCGCGGGGATGGTCCCGGGTCAGGGCCTTGAGATGCTGCATGTCACAGCTCTCCCGAGGCAATCGCGCCGGCGCGCTCCAGTGCCTCGATCTTTTCCGCATCATAGCCGGCTTCCGCTAGAATTTCGCGGGTATGCTGGCCGGTGATCGGCGCGCCGCGTTCAACGGTCGATGGCGTCTTCGAGAAGCGGATGGGGAAGCCCGGCGTCTTCACCAGCCCTTCCGTCGGATGCTGATACTCGACGAAAGTGCCGTTGTGCTTGATCTGCTCGTCCTCGACGAGATCGGCATAGCCATAGACCGGGCCGCACCAGATATCGGCGGCGCGCATCAGCTCCAGCCATTCGGCCGAGGTCTTCGTCTTCAGCCGTTCGCGGGTCTTCGCAAAGATTTCGTCCCGCCGACCCCAGGTGTCGATCTCGTCGACCATGGTGAGGAAACTGTCCTCGCCGATCACCTCCCCAAGCGTCTTCAGCTTCGGGAAGGCGACGATGATGAAGCCGTCGCTGGTTGAAAAGGCACCGTAGGGCGAGCGGATATAGACATGCGCATGCGGCTCGGCCGAGCGCTTCTGCGGCTTGTGGCCGACGGTAAAGACCGAAAGCTCCTGCATCTGGATCGTACTGATCGCATCGAGCATATTGACCTGCACGAGCTGACCTTCGCCGGTGCGCTCGCGGTGGAAAAGCGCCGCCAGAGCGCCCTCGAAGGCGGTATAGGCGGTTATCGCGTCGACGAGATATTGGCCGGCCGCCGTGGGCGCCTCACCTTCCCGGCCGGCCGAAAGCATGGCGCCGGACATGCCCTGCAGCACGAGATCCTGTCCCGGCCGGTTCACATAGGGCCCGTCCTCGCCGTAGCCGGACATGGAGACATAGACCAGCCTTGGATTGATCGCCGACAACGACTCGTAGTCGACGCCGAGACGCTTGGCGACGCCAGGGCGGTAGTTCTGCAGGAAGACGTCGGCGGTCTTGACGAGATCGAGCAGCACCTGCTTGCCATCAGGCGACTTCAGGTCGATGGCGAGCGACCGCTTGTTGCGGTTGAGCGAGAGGAAGGAGACATTGACCTTGTTGCCTTCGGCGCCACCGGCCGCGACATGCCTCTGCCACTCGCCGGTCACAGGCTCGACCTTCACCACATCGGCGCCGAGATCGCCCAGTCTCTGCGCGGCGAAGGGACCCGCCATCGCGATCGAACAATCCAGCACGCGTATGCCCGACAGAATGGCCATGACAATCACTCCTCCACAAGAGTTCCCATTTTTATTGTCGCCAACTTACGCTTTTCAATGAGAATGTACAGAGTGAGCGCTAACATTTTAATGCAAATCTTGATGACTCGCTGCGGCGTGAATCACGCTCTGCGCTTGTCGAAGAGAGAAGTTTTGGAGGAGGCTCAGCCGCTCTCGCGGATCATCAGCTTGAAGCCGACGTCGACGGATTTTTGTTCGGAAACAACGCCCTGCATACCCTCAAGTAACAGCCTGCCGGCCTGCCGGCCGATTTCGTCGGAGGGAACGAAGACCGTCGTCAGGGATGGATTGAGCTGCTTGGACAACTCAAAATCGCCAAAGCCAGTGATCGCGAGCGTCCGTGGCACCGCAATTCCAAGCCGCGCGCTTTCCAGCAACGCGCCGGAAGCAAGCACGTCGCTTGAAAACATGATGGCATCGGCATCGGGATAGCGTTCACGCGTCTGCTGCAGAAGAACCGCGCCGGACGCCATTTCCAGCGGAAGCTCTGTCGAGACGTGCAACCGTATCTCCTCGTCCGGATATCGTTCTGTCATGGCAGCCACGAACCCGTCTCGGCGTTCGGTCGCACGGCTGTCGCCTTTTCGCAGGACACCGCTGAAAACGATTTGGCGGCGGCCGCTTCTCGCGAGATGATCGACCATTTCAGCGATGGCCGCCTTGTTGGAGAAACCAACGAGCCTGTCGAGCGGCTTCGGTGTCAAATCCCAGCCTTCGACGATCGGGATACGCGCACGTTTCAGCAGCGCAACGCTGTTGCGGCTGTGGTGGGTGCCGATGATGAAAATGCCGTCCGGGCGACGGCCGAGAAGGCTGCGGATAACCTCTTCCTCGCGATCCGCCCGATAGTCGGTGTAGCCGAGAAAGATCTGGTAGCCTGCGCTGTGCAGGACCTCGGAAAAATGCTGGATCGTCTCGGCGAAGATCGATGCCGACAGCGTCGGGATGATCGCGGCAACCATATTGCTGCGCGCGGAGGCGAGATGGCTGGCGGCGAGATTGTGCACGTAATGCGTCTTTTCGATCGCTTCCTGGATCTGCTGGCCGGTGTCGGCGGCTACCGTTTCAGGAAAACGCAGATAGCGCGAAACGGTCTGCATCGATACGCCCGCGGTAGCCGCCACCTCGGCCATGGTGACGCCCGTACCCTTTCGTCTGGTCTTTCGGGCGCGAACCGGTATCTCCGTCACGCGATCTCCTCATAAAGCTATGACTTTCTTTAAGTAGAAGGCAGCGCCCAACAGTGTCAAAGCAAAATCAAAGCCGATACGTCTGTTTCCAGTAACCGATCAGCGAAGAGCAAAGGGCGCGCAGCCGGAGTAGAGCGAGGCATTGATGGGATGGGCGAGCGAAACGACATTGCGTTCGACGATCGACGGAGTTGCCGCGCCGATCAGCACCGAAGCGACAACGGGGCTTTGCAGCGGAAACCGCATGGCGACTGCGGGCAGATCGACGCCTGCCCCATTGACCAGGGACTGAATTTTGCCGACGCGATCGCGAATATCGGCCGAGGCCTCGACGTAATCGAAATACGCACTGGGCGCCGGGCCTGTCGCAAGGATGCCGGAATTGAAGACACCGCCAGCCACCAGTGTCAACGGCGGAATAATTTCCGGCCACGGGGCGGAGCAAAAGTCGGCCACTGTTGCGCCGGCCTGAGACCGCCGGGAGGGCGTAGCCCGAGCGGGGGTCTCAGGCCGGCGCGGCGATTTTTTGAGGGGTGTTTTAGCCGGCCTTTCGGGCGCGGCTTTGAGCGAGACGATAGCTGTCGCCGTTCATCTCGAGGATGCCGACGTGGTGGGTGATGCGATCGAGCAGCGCGCCGGTGAGACGTTCGGACCCCAGTGTTTCCGTCCATTCGTCGAAAGGCAGATTGCTGGTGATCAAGGTGGCGCCGCGCTCGTAACGCTGGGAGATCAGCTCGAACAGCAGTTCGGCGCCGGTCTTTGATAGTGGCACAAATCCCAGCTCGTCGATGATCAGCAGCTTGTAGGCGGCCATCTGCTTCTGGAACCCGAGCAGACGCCGCTCGTCGCGCGCCTCCATCATCTCGCTGACCAGGGCCGCCGCCGTCGTGAAGCCGACGGACAGGCCCTTTTGGCAGGCGGCCAGGCCGAGACCGAGCGCGACATGCGTCTTTCCCGTGCCGCTCGGGCCCAGCACAATGACGTTCTCGCGGCGCTCGATCCATTCGCAACGGGAAAGCTCTAGCACCTGCATCTTGTTCAGCTTGGGGATGGCTGTGAAGTCGAAGCTGTCGAGGCTTTTGACGACCGGGAATTTGGCCGCCTTGATCCGACGTTCGACCTTGCGGCGGTCCCGTTCGATCATCTCCCGTTCGGCAAGCCGGAACAGGTAGCCGACATGATCGACGCCTTCGGTGGCGCATAGCCGGGCCAGCTTCTGGTGCTCGCGCTGGAAGGTCGGCAGCTTGAGGGTTTTGAGATAGTGGCCAAGCAGGATCTCTGGCGCGTCGCTACTCATGCCGCTTCTCCCGCATCAGATGACAGGAGGCGCATATACGCCTTTGCTGACGTCTTCTCGACAGTCGCCCTCGGCAGGTAGGGATAGATCGCCAGGTCCAACCGCGGCGGCCGGCGCTCGACCCGGCACAGGATCAAATGCTTGACCGCATCGAAGCCGATCGCGCCGAGCTGTATCGCCTGCTTCACCGCTGCATGTAGATCGGCAAGGTCGAAGCTTTCCAGCAGGCGCAGAACCTGCACGTATTCTCGCCGCCCATGCTTGGCCATGCGGCCTTCCATCAGCAGGCGCAGCGTCGCGAACTCGTCTGGCAGATCCCAGCCCTGCAATGGAGCCGCCTGATCCAGAGAATTGATCTTCCGCTCGATCAGCGGCAGGTAATGGACGGGATCGAAGACGACGTCTTCCCGTTCCCAGCACCGCGGATGACGGGCGATGACCTCGCCACGGCAGCCGATCACCACCTGATCGACATAGCCCCGGACCCAGACGTCCTGATGGCCGTAGGCGACCGGTACGGAATAGTCGTTCGTCTTGTAGCGCACCAGCGATTGGGCCGTCACAACAGCGCTGGCCTGGTCGCAGGCATCAAACGGCGACGCCGGCAAGGGACGCATGGCCGCAAGATCGCGCTGCAGCCGTTCGCCAATCGCCTCGCTCTCGCCCCGCAGCTTGTCGCGCTGGCGTTTGCGGCACTGATCTTCCAGAAAAGCATTGAACGCATCCCATGTCGGGAACTGTGGGATCGGTACCATGAAGTTGCGACGGGCATAGCCCACGAGACCCTCGACATTACCTTTATCGTTGCCCTTTCCCGGACGGCCATAGCGATCCCGGATCAGGTAGTGGGACAGGTAGCCGCTGAACAGCGCTGCCCGCTTGCGTGTGCCGTCGGGCAGGATCTTTGCCACCAGGCAACGGTCGTTGTCATAGACGATCGACTGCGGCACGGCCCCGAAAAACGCAAAGGCGTGGACATGACCATCCACCCAGGCTTCGGCCACTGCCGCCGGATAGGCACGCACATAGCATCCGTCGCTATGAGGAAGATCCAGCACAAAGAAGCGAGCTTTCTGCTCGACGCCGCCGATGACCACCATCGCCTCGCCAAAGTCGGCCTGCGCACGGCCCGGCGGATGTGACAGCGGCACGAACACCTCCTGTCGGCGCTGATCCCGCTCTCGCATATAATCCTTGATGATCGTGTAGCCGCCGGTGAACCCGCATTCCTCACGCAGGCGGTCGAATACCCGCTTGGCCGTATGGCGCTGCTTGCGCGGCACCTTCAGGTCTTCATCGAGCCACTGCTCGATCGTCGAAACGAATCCATCCAGCTTCGGACGCCGGATCGGCGAACGTCGCTGATAGCCG
Source organism: Neorhizobium sp. P12A (assembly GCF_008365395.1). Taxonomy (NCBI): domain Bacteria; kingdom Pseudomonadati; phylum Pseudomonadota; class Alphaproteobacteria; order Hyphomicrobiales; family Rhizobiaceae; genus Neorhizobium; species Neorhizobium sp. P12A. Next base: position 47,704 of record NZ_QOVX01000016.1, read on the forward strand.
GGCGGTGTCGAATACGACAGCATCTTGGCCACGCTGTCGCGCGATACGTTGAAATGCTTTGCTGCCTGACGCTGCGTCATCCCTTCGGAAACAGCCAGGCGAACCATCAAATAAAGTTCCACGGTGTAGATCCCCTGTCCCTCCTGCGATCATTGCAGAAAGGAAATAGGTGGCCGGATTTTACTCCGCCCGCGGCTGGACTATTCCGCCGCTACCGTGGCCGACTTTTCCACCGCCGATCTCACACGGGCCTATTCGGCAACGCGCAGACCGCATTCACCAAGCGCATCTGTTCGATGGTTTCACATTTTGCCTCGCGTAAATACCTTGATAGTACGATGCTTACTTCCGGCGGAAATGCCGAAAACGATCTTTCCATCGCCCAGAGATTTTGTGCGGCGAAGGCCCCAAGCGGATCGCCCCTGCTCTCCGACAACCCCGCTCGATCGACCGGTCATTGTTGCGCCCGTAGCGATGACGGCAGATCACGTAAGAATAGGACTTCGGTCTGAGATGACCGTTGAAACCTCTTTTGCCATTGTCATCGGCGTCGGCTCGCAGGTAGGTTTCGTCGGCAAAATTGAGGACTTCGACATATGAATGATGCGAAAGTGATCCAACAGACTGACGCCGAAGTGGGTGCTCGGATTAGAATGCGACGGAGAGTCCTCGGTATGAGCCAGCACGAGCTTGCTGGAAAAATCGGCGTCACATTCCAGCAAGTGCAAAAGTACGAAAAAGGGTCAAACCGGGTTGGGTCCAGTCGCCTTCAGTCGATCGCCTCGGCGTTGCGCGTCTCGCCAGCAACACTATTCGGAGAAGGAGAGCAGCAAAGCTCCAACTCTCAGACGTTCAATTTTGATGAACTCGATGATCTTCTTATGACCGACGCTCTGGCGCTCAACCGTGCCTTTCGCAAAATTGGGAAACCCGAAATCCGTTCCGCGGTTATTGAATTCGTAGAAAGTCTGGGGAGCGTCAAGCCAAGTGAATAGCTATCGGCTGCGGTCGCTCATGGTCTTACTGGCGAATTCGAGAAACAAATCTCTGAGCATCAACCGAAATTCTAGGGCCGGAATATTCGCAACCACTTCAAAAGCTAACGTCGCGCATCTCCATCGACCTAAGCAGGCTCACTTCTTTATCCTTCCTGGTAAACACAGGGCGTCACCATGCCGGAGACGCCCCAAAGAATCAGTCGACGCTGGTTAAATTTCAACAGTTATCGTTTCACATATTAAGGCCAAAGAAGCGCCATAAGAGGAATAAAGCCTAATGAAGAAATTGGCTTCGTAAGCCTTTTGCGCTTGCTCAATCTCAGCCCTACGTCGGTCTGTGTCGGTGTTTGGAACGACAGGCTTGAGGATGTCCCAAAAGCCGGGCTCACCATTCTGCTCGGCCGGCAGATTCTTTTCACGGTTTACTTCGATGTCGTAAACAATCGCGGAAGGCCAGAACTGCGCAATATTAAGCATTTTTACGCGCTCAAACCTTATCGAAACAATTTGATCCAGGGTATTCAATACACCTATCAGCAACGTTCTTTCCACGCTTGCATTTGATTCGTCGGTCTCCCGATAGGCAAACTCCACAATCCGCCCATCGTGATAGGGGAAGCCTCCGAGTAAGAAGCCATTCTCTAGCTCCCAAGGAATTGTTTGTTTGGTCATCGGTCTACACCTTTATGGTATGTCAAAAATAAACGGGATTTCCGGCAGTTCGGGTATTTCAGGGATTTCAGGACTTGTCGGTGCTGTTTCCGGATAACCAAGTGGTGGCGGCGGGTCGTCCGGTAGTGGCTCCCTACTCAGACACCTGTTTTCACTAGCAGGTGGGCTACCGTCAGGAGGCCTGGTCCAGTCGTGGCTGTGGTCACCAGCTCCAATCCCTGATTCGTTGGGATGGGGAAGGTCTCGGTCTGTTTGAGGATAGCCATCCGGACCATAGAAACGACTCTGCTTTCGCCCGACAATAGTCGATCCGGGTGGTCCCTGGAACGGCGGACTATGTACTTGTGATGCCAGCCCATATGGATCCGAAAGGCTAATTGGATTTCCTTGACTATAGGCAAACAGATTACTCGATTCGTCTGTTTGCTCCCCAATGGGATCTCGGCTGAGCCAGCGGCCTATCGGACCAGAATAACCTCTGTAAACGGCCAACATAACCCCGCTTTCTTTAATACCAACGAGGCCCGAATAGCCAAAATCTGTGAGCCTAGGAGCGGCGTTTGAGGCAACGCCCCAAGCATCGTAGTCGTATGCGGGTGCATCTGTGGTGTTTTCAAAAACGCGCCGAATTGATCGAGATTGATCCACGCCGTAGAATAACGACGGGTTTACAGCTCCAATGACAAACTCCCCCTCGCCAAGATAGACTCTCGCAGGGTTGTAGGATGCGTCACGCTTCTGACAAAGATCCTTTCCGCACCAGACATATTTTGACGCGACAAGGTTGTCCGTTGTGGAAGCCTCGTCTATTTCAACACGCCGTCCGAGACCATCATAGGCAAAGCGTTCTATGTCGCCAGGTTGGGCCGTGGAGCTGATACTAATGAGGCGATTGTCTGCGTCCCACGAGTAACTCCTAGCGCCATCAGAGATTAGATTGCCATTGAGGTCGTAGCTGTAAATTTGGCCGGACGCACTTGTGACCTCATTGAGATTATTGAATGCTGCTGTCTGAAGGGTGGGGCTTGGCTCGATGATCGCGGCATCGCTTGTCTGCGTAATGCCAGTGATAAAGTTTTCCGGTGTCGTGTCGAACGTGAAATTCGTGAACTGCCCGCTCGTCAGCCCTGTATTGGCGATGCCAGCCAGACGCCGATCATGCGTGTTATCGAGATAGCTCCAGACTGTTTTGAGCGTCGATGTCGTCGGCAACAACTGCCGGACGGTCAACTGCTGGGTTTGGCCAAGGTAACTGAGTTCAAATGCGCCGAGGTCGCTTGAATGATTGATAACGCGCCCGATGGCATCATAGGCCCAAGTCTCCGCTCCGCTGCCGGAGATCTGACGGCTCGCTGATCGCCCGAGCGCATCATAGCCATACGTGATCGTATGTGAACAAGTGGCAGCGCCTGCGCCGCGAAAGCATTCCTGAGCAAGTTTCTGTGCTCCATCGACGAAGGAGGGATTGTAACTGTAGGTCGTCGTTCCCACGCCATCCGTCATAGACGCGATCCGCTGGAAATAGGGATCGTATGTAAAGGAGACATTGGGCGTCGGATTAACAGCGTTTAAATAGGTCAAGCCGGATAAATTATTGTCGATCGTATAGGTGTATTGCTTGGTCTGGCCGAGCGCATCGAGCACGCTTTTCAAGCGGCTTGTGGTGTTTTCGTAGGTGTAGGCGACGACGCTGTGGTCGGCATAAGTTTTGGATATCTGCCTATCCTGGACGTCATAACCCCAAGCTGTAACGTTTTCCTTCGGATCGGTGAGCGAAGTGAGGTTTCCGGAGGGATCATAACCGCGTTTCGTCATTTGCCGCATAGGGTCGACGATTGCGGTTAGTCGTCTGTTGGCATTGTATTGATATTGCCAAAGCCGCCCTTCACGATCCTTGTAGGAGATAAGGTCTAGCCGTTGATAACCATATCGTTTGGAGGTTCCGTCCGGATAGGTGATCTTAGTAACCCGGTCGGCCGCATCGTAGTCGAAAGTGACCGTCCAGCCCTCCGAGTCCGTATAGGATCGGATACGGTCGAACGCGTCGTAGGTATAGGTCGCGGCAGTGGCATTGTTCGCGTTGGTGATTGACGCGAGATTTGCGGCACCATCATAGTGAAAGGACGTCTTTTCTCCGAGCGTGTCAGAGAAGGACGCCATCTGTCCTGCTGAATTGTACTCAAAGGTGCTCGCACGACCAGCCGCGTCCGCAAAGTAAACGGGCCTATGCCGGTCATTGTAGACGAATTGCGCCAGGGTGGAACGGGCCCCAAATTGATCGGCTTGGCTGACGGCAGCTATATCAATACCATCCGTGTAAGAATAATAGATGGTGCGGCCGTAGGGGTCGGTTGCCTGTGTAATATTCCCATTGCTGTCGTAAGCGTATGAACTGATCTGGGTGGTGCCATCATCAAGGACTCGCCCGATTGCGATTGGCCTGTTGTAAGAGCCGCCATATACAGAACCCGTGGAATCCGTTTGCCCGGGGTAGTTATACCAGACGCGATTTTCGAGAGGATATTTTTCGCTTTCGATCGCCGTGCCCTTTATGGTCGAGCCCGGCATATGGACGAAATGACGAATTCGAGCCTTCGTGTAGTCGCAGCCACCGCTATCGCCGCAGTTCGCCGTGACATAGGCACTTTTGTCCCAGTGAAAGCTGTTGCGGTAGACCAAATATCCGTTCGTGGGTGCAACGGGCATCCCGACTGGGACGGTAGCAACGGGATCACTGCCAGGGATGGGCGCCGGTTCTAGCCACTCTTCCCGCTCCTTGTTTCCAAGAGGATCGGTAATCTGAACGAACCGAGGCGGTGCTGACGTCCCAGGGGCCGTATAGCTAAAATTGCTCGTTCCATACGGCGTGGTCAGACTATTGATCAGCGAGTTGGCATCATAAGTGAAGCTCGACGTCAGACCGAGAATGTCGGTGATGGAGATCAAACGACCTAGCTCGTCATAAGTCAGCTTTGCTCGGCGGCCGAATGGGTCGGTGATGCTGCTCACAAGAAGGGGACGCCCGTCAATCTCATAACTGAAGGTCGTATTGCGGCCAACGGCGTCGGTGACCGAAGTCAGGCGCTTCAACCGGTCGTAGTGCAACGTTGCCGCATTGCCTTGCGGGTCGATCACCTTCGTCAAAAAGATCTTGCGCGGATAAGCGACGCTTCCGTCGGATTGTTCATAAACCTCGACGCTGCCATCGCGGAGCTGGCGATGGTAGCTGATCGCCGTCTGCGATGTGAACGAGAGGATCGATCCGTCGTCATCCTGCGCAGCAAATGAGTGATGGACGGCGTCATATCCGAGATAATAGAAAGCGCCTCCCGATCCCAGAACGCGCGACACGTTGGCGCCAGGGTTGGTGGGATCGTCGATGACGTAGCTCTGCCAGTTCAGCGTCCATTTTTGGCTGATATTATAGTAGTCAAAGTTTGCGGGCTGGCTGTCCTCGCGCTGATTATAGCTTAGACTGACCTTCATCGACGGACCGATGGGCGGTACATAACCGACCGGCATATCGGACAGCGTGACGCTCACGCTCGATTCCTTGATGTTAACGACGCAGAGAGGACAACCCGCAGAGGGATCATTGTTGTCGTTCTGGCCGGAGGAGTTCCAGTGCGACTGATTGGGATTATTACCGGCTGTCGGCGGGACCACGGGCGATTTTGGATCGGCCGGAGTCGACCCAGGGCCATTGGCCAGCGGATCACCTGCGTCACCCTTACGGGTCTGGTAGGTCTCGCCCCGTCCGTGGACGGACGCCGCTTCCGCGATGGTAATCGATTTCCACCTGTCGTCGAACACCGCCGCAGCCGGGACCAGGAAATCGCCGCTTGCCTCCGCGTCAAGGGCCTCAGGCGTCATCCAGATATCTGCGTTTGGGAAGACGGCGTCCCGGATGTGATACCGACCGTTTTCCTTGCTGGTGATTGTCGCGAAGTGCCCGACTTTCCAATGAACAATTGCAGGCACAGGTACGGCGTCGCCAGGCAAACGATGCACAAGGCGATAAGCGAGCTTTAAGCCGTCCGCTAGCCCGGCGACCTCAGCGAGCGTCGTCCCGTTCGGACCGGGATTGTAGAATTGCAGAAAATTCACAGTGCTGGGGTTGGCCTCGAGAGCGAGCATCAGGGCGCGGAGCGCCAATGGCCCGCAGTTGAAAAGATGTGCCTGTTCGTTGCCGGCGAGAGCCAATGTTTCCCGTGCGGTCTGAATCAACTCCGTCGCAGAGCCTGAAACCTTCCGATTGCCCAGCCGCTCAAAGAGAGCTCTTAAATCCTCTGTCTTTCCAAGGCTCGCCTCCAGGTTCGCCAACTCGCCGATCGATCGATCGACTAGTGCGTGCCCCTCAGGTGAGGTGGCGTCATCTCCTTCCGACCAAGCATTGTCCAAAGCGACGATTGCATTGGAAAAATATCCGTCATGCAGATCGGCAAGACCGACGTTTGTCCAAAGTGCGGAAGACCAGCCGCTGTTGGGGTGAGCCGCAAGAAAGGTCGTAAGACTGGAAAGATCCGACGGTGTGGATCGATGTCTAAACGCTTCAAGCGCAAAGGAAAGATCCTGATCTTCTGCGGGAGAGGTTCCGTGCGTTGGAATCAACGGCTCATAAAGACCGGGTACCGTCGCAGACATCGTGGAATCTCTGATCGGTTCGGCTAAAGCCCCCGATGTCAGGGAAATGAATCCGGACAAATAAAAACCTAGGACAGCCCAACGATTGAGAGACATCTCTGATTTCTCTTTCCGATTTAGATTACCGTTCACATCAGCAAGATTAAGAACACTGGTTACGGTGCGGTCCAGGAAAAGCAGCCCCAGGTCCCCGAACCCCAGATCGGTTGGGTGGACGACGATGTTTTCTGGGTGTCACCTCGTCCAGCCTGGTTCGAAATCGTCACGGTTGGGTCGGCGGTGATCGTCTCCTGGGAGACGCGATTGCCGCTTGCATCGTAGGCGTAGAGAACGCATTTGCCGTCGCTGTAGAGGTTTGTCGTCAAACGCCCGTCGGAATCATAGCCATGCGCCGACGATTTTGTATCGGCTGTTGCCGGAAAAGCACTCGCAAAAAGTGCAATTAAAACAAGAGCCTCTTGGAAAAACCGTACAATCATGGGGGGCATTTCCTTCAGTTTGTTCGTCGCCTTTGCGCCAGATCGGATTGTTAAATTACCAATTTCGATTCAGAGTTGAGCCGAACCGGGCTCACCTCCGGAAACCACATCGTTCGAACCTCGATGCTTTTTATAAAAAGAAACTTCATATAGATTGCATGATACGGAGTACTATACAACGCAAAACAGTTAATCACTTTAAAAATTTCGGAGCAGCGCTGCGCGCAGTTTAATAATTGTGCGGCTTGTATTTCATTGTCAATCTTCATAATAATTGGATTGGCAATTATTACTTTAGTTTTTATTGACGGCACCTCTTCGCAGTGTCATTGTTATTGCAGATTTCAAATGTATGGTCGTTCACAATGGCATTATTGGTTGCAGCTTTCATCAGGAGTTTTCGCAACCTGTCAATGCATTTCGACGCAAGCATTATATTGTCAACCGGCTTGCGGTTAAGGCCGCGAGCTCAGGGTCTTCAGGGGGAACACCGTGCGACAGCAGCTTGGTAAATCCGTAACATTCGCGGCGTTTATTGCCGCTCTCAGCCTCGCTGGCGGCGCCTATGCCCAATGCAGTGTTCCTTACCAACTGAACAACGGGCAGGTCGCAGATGCGACGCAAGTTATGGGTGATATGAACGCGCTTGCGGATTGCGTCGATGATGGTGCGCCAGCCGGAGCCGCCAATAGCGTACAGGTGAATGGCGGCGGGACGCTCGCTGGCGTCGGCCCCTTGACGGATGGCCAACTCCTCATTGGTTCCAGCGGGAACGCACCACAGGCCTCAACGTTGACTGCCGGACCTGGCGTCACAATCACCAACGGACCCGCAAGCATAACGATTTCGTCACAAGGTGGGCCGGCTGGCCCGTCCGGCACGGTGCAGGTTAACAACGCAGGATCATTTGCCGGGTTGCAGCTAAGTGACGGGATGATCATCACTGGCGTCGGCGCGAGCTTCAGCGCGACCGCGAAGTCCTCAAATTTGACGCTTTCGGATGGAAACCTGGTCGCCACTTCGACAAATGCGTCGTACGCTGCGGTCCTGGGCTCTAATTCGCAATCGAGCGGGAAATTTTACTTCGAGTTTCAGAACGTCAGAATCACGGACAGCAATAGCGGAATCGGGCTCGGGACCGCAGGAACCAATTTCGCCAGCTATCTCGGAGCGAATGCACAAAGTGTCGGTCTGGAGCCCAACGGGGGCGTTTGGTTTAATGGACACCAGGTTGGCACAGCCTCGGCCGTGCCCGTCGGGGCCACCGTTTCTATTGCCTTGGACGTTACGAATAAACTCATCTGGTTTCGAACAAACTCTGGACTATGGAATAATTCGAGCGCCGCAAATCCTGTTACAGCTGTCGGCGGGTTCCCTTTCAGCACGATCGGCAGCTCGGTCCTTTATCCGGCAGCGATCTGGCGTGAAGCGCTCGGCACGACGCAAATCGCAATGACATCAGCCTCTTGGATTTCTGTCGCGCCAAGCGGGTTTGGCCCGTGGGCGCCTCCCTCGACGCCGACGGCGGTTAACGTTTCTGGAGCCGCAACGTTATCTAACGACGGCACGCTAACCTCGAATGCCAGAGCGGCGCAGTCGACGCCAAACAATCCGACAGGCACCACGAGTGTTGGTACCCAAACCATGCAAGGTCTTGCAGGTTCAATCACACCTGGAGCTTCAGGACGAGTTTTGTTCATGGCGTCTGGCGATGGCTTCAATACCGCTGCCATCGGTCAAGGCTTCATCGTGCAGCTTCGCTACGGGACTGGCGCGACGCCTGCCAACGGTTCCGCTATGGCCGGAACTCCTATCGGCGGGGCAGTGAAGGGTGTGACAGCGGTCGTCTCGTCCGCGCAACAAATCCCATTTGCTGTTCAAGCTTTGGTACCCAATCTGACGCCTGGAACGGCCTATTGGTTTGACCTTGGTCTTGCTGCCATTGGTGGTGGGACTGCGGCCATCGAAAACGTGAGCTTGACGGCCGTTGAGATGTGAATGTCGAAAATTAGATTTCGTGTCGACCTCGGATCGGCATGTCTCAGCATCTTAAATGATTGAAGCTACGGCTATGCGTGTTGGTTTCCACGCGGAACTGAGCCGGTTTTTCCACCGAGAAGTGAGCCACCTCTGAGTATGGTTTTCTGATCAGGATTTGGTCAAGGGATTAGCTTTTTCTCCTCTCTTCTGGGCCCGCGGCGGCCGAGCTGGCTTTGAAGCGAAAGCTATCGTTGCCGGTTTCGAGGATATGACAACGATGGGTGAGACGGTCGAGGAGAGCGGTCGTCATTTTGGCATCACCGAAGACGGTCGTCCATTCGCTGAAGCTGAGATTGGTCGTGATGATGACGCTGGTGCGCTCATAGAGCTTGCTCAGCAGATGGAAGAGCAGCGCTCCGCCTGAGGCACTGAACGGAAGGTATCCGAGTTCATCGAGGATCAGTAGATCGAGGCGCACCGATGTCTCAGCAATCTGTCCTGCCTTGCCCTTGGCCTTTCCTGCTCAAGGGCGTTGACCAGTTCGATGGTCGAGAAGAAGCGGACTTTCCGGCGATGGTGCTCGATCGCCTGAACGCCGAGAGCGGTTGCTATGTGGCTTTTGCCTGTGCCCGGTCCGCCGACGAGCACGATACGGCCATCAGGACGTCTGGGTCCGGGGCTATGTCGATCAGGTGGTGATCGGCTGCCGTGGCGAGGTCATCGCCCGTCATCCGCTTGCCGCCAATGAAAAGATCGCCCGAGGATATTTCCTCCAATCCGGCGATGCTTCGAAGCAAGGTCGACTTGCCGCAGCCGGACGGGCCGACGAAGACGGTAAATTCGCCGCGCTCGATGGTCAGCGAGACATCGTGGATGACGTCGACGGCGCCGAACTTCTTGTGAACATGGTCCAGTACGATTTGCGACATGAAGACTTCCGTTTCAGCCTTTGACAGCGCCGACGGCGATGCCGTTGACGATCTGCCTCTGGAAAATCACGTAAATGACGACGATGGGTGCTGCCGCGAGCACGATGCCGGCGGTGACGTCGCCGAGTTCGACGGACGCCTGATAGCTGCGGTTGCCGTTCATGGTTCCCCTGATCCAGGGGTCAAGCGACATCCAGTGGCTTTCAACGAGGAATTCGCCATCGGCTAATTCCGGGACATCCACCGATTGAAGCTCGAACAAATCCCGTGAAGCCGGACTTGTGGGGCTCTCCGGACGCTTTGCCAGAACGAAACGTCGATTTACTGTCGAACCAATGATCGCCATGGCGAACAATCTCCAAAAGAAAGTGAAATTTGAAAATGAATTGCGGGAAGCGGCCGTGGCGTCGCCCTTGCGATAGTCGTTTTTAAGCTCGTCGAGCTTTGCCTTGAGGTCCTCGTCAGTCTGCATTCCGAAGATGCCGGTGCCGATGCAGAGCTCCGAAACCGTCAGCCCGTTCGGCTGAATTTTGTGTATTTCATTGCGGCGTCCTTTCGCAGCCACGCGATCAAGTGGCCGCTGGAAGTCAACTATAGTGATCGCTATATTTGAAAGGGCTGGAAGTCGTCAGGAATTTTTTGTAGTGATCACTATATATGACAGATATCTGAAGGCGGATCTGAGGCATGGCACGTTCGAGGGCATTTGATGTGAATACGGCGATCGAAAAAGCGACGACGCTTTTCTGGCAGAACGGCTACGATCGTACATCGCTCGCCGACCTGACTGCATCGATCGGCATCAAGCCGCCGAGCTTCTATTTCGCTTTCGGCAGCAAGGACGGCCTCTTCAGGCAGGTTCTCGGCCGCTATTATGACACCTATCTCGGCTATGCCGAAGAGGCGCTGAAAGAGCGCACGTCCCGCCGTGTTGCCGAAGTCATGCTTTACCGACTTGCCGAAATTTATACGGACCCGTCCCATCCTCCGGGATGCCTTGCAGTCAGATGTGCAATGTCTGGGTCCCAAACCGGCGAAGCCGGCGACAGCAGGCACTTGGAACTGCGCGCTGCTCGCCGGGCAAGGCTCCGGCAACGATTGGAGGAGGCCGTTGCAAGTGGTGATTTGCCGCCTGAGACGGATCCGGAAGAACTCGCAAAATACCTGCTGACAATCGGGTGGGGCATGGCTGTGGATGCACAATCGGGCACCAGCAGAGAAGACCTATACCGGACCGTCGCCCGCGCTCTTCAAGCTTGGCCCACCTGATATTGGGAACGGCACAAATCCGTTCTACTAAGTGCTTGTATTCTTTGAAAAAGAAAGCGAGGTATGATTCTAATGCCAGGGCAAAAATTGATTCTGCGTCATGATCGTCCTGCGCGCCTGGGCTTCGCATCATACTCGCGCGGCCAGCCTATTGCCATAATAAGCTTCCACGGCGGCTCTCTCCCGAAGCGCTATGCTAGTTCTCCGGCGTTTGGCGCCGATCTTGTCCGAGCCAATCAATTCCAATTCATTGTTGATGTATGTGGGGTGACGAACCTCTCCGGCAATCCTCAAGCGACGCTGAACTTCCGAACTGGAGACGAACGCCTCTCGGAACGAAAAAACGTCTGCAAGAGTAGGATTGCTGGGGAGAAACTCACCTCGCCGAAGTAAGAGGACGCTTGCTTTGCTCAGATCGAGAACCGAAGACACAGATCGGACATCTGCTGGCATATCACAAAAACCTGCCGTCTCAGCTTCGCCTTGAAGCAACTGACTGACCACAGCGAAGTCGCGTACGCGAAGCCTGGCCATCAGAGGCAATTGGCCCGGGACAAGCCAGACTGACAACCGCGCAGACAAGATTGCCGACATAGCTGCAGCTAAGCAGTTCACCCTTCTTCTGGAAAGGGTAGCCAAAACGTCGATCAGCGGCAGTGCCTCAACAGGAGCGTCCTCCTTCACCGCATTCTGAGCCACCCTCACCTCTAGCATCTGTGATGGCGGCGTTGCGACCGACCCAAATGCTGCTCGATGTCGGGGTCGAGATCCTCGATAACATTCCGAGCAAAGAGATCGACGATAAAGGGCGCTGGTATTCCCGTTCGTGTCGAAAAATCGCTGATAGCCGGGCGGTGTCGAATACGACAGCATCTTGGCCACGCTGTCGCGCGATACGTTGAAATGCTTTGCTGCCTGACGCTGCGTCATCCCTTCGGAAACAGCCAGGCGAACCCTCAAATAAAGTTCCACGGTGTAGATCCCCTGTCCTCCTGCGATCATTGCAGAAAGGAAATAGGTGGCCGGATTTTACTCCGCCCGCGGCTGGACTATTCCGCCGCTACCGTGGCCGACTTTTCCACCGCCGATCTCAACAGTGGCGCGGATGACGAAATCAGACCAGCGAGGGTGTAGATCCCGGTAGGTCCAGATCCGATGATGGCAATTCGTGGCATGGAGGTCGTTGGGTCCGGAAGCGAGGTTAGAGACTTGAATGGCACCGTTGAGCAACGTCGCTGCGATCGGGTCGTTCCGCTTGCCGGTACTTCACGTTGATCCCGGCGGTGTCGGAAGAAGCTGCTTGCGGTCCCGCTTCTTGAGCCAGCGGAGAACGCGGATTTCCTCTTCATCCATCCAAGTCAGCAACCGCTCGCTTCTGATCCTCATCTTAACGACCTCCGAAAGCATTCCCGCTTCGAAGTCCTCAAATACGGCGGGATGTATGTAGGATGCACGGCAAACCGATCGTGTGTTGACGAGCCTGGCAGCAACAGAGTCGATTGCTTCGTTGAGTTGGCGAGCGAGCGCTCGTTTCGAGGGAGCCGCGTGCAATGAGGCCAAGGCTTCAACTGCCATGCAAGTTGCGCCCCAGGTACGAAACTGCCGTGAGCTAAAATCCTCACCCGTCGTCTCTTTGATGTAGGAGTTGACGTCGTTCGACGAAATCTGACGGCATCCGCCCTCGTCGCACAGGTACTGAAATAGGTGCTGTCCGGGTAGCTCCTGCAGTTTGCGGACGACATTGGCGATCCTGCGGTCGCTGTGAGCGAGGTTCCATTCCTTGCCCGACTTCCCCTTGAAACGAAATTTGACGCTACCGCCCTCGACCTTGACGTGACGGCTTCGAAGGGTTGTGAGGCCGAAGGACTTGTTTGCTTCGGCGTAGGCCGCGTTCCCGATACGAATATAAAGATTGTCGAGCATCCACACGACCGTGGCGATCGCCTTCTCCATGTTTAGACCGCGCGATCGAAGCCCGGCGTCAACCCTCTCGCGCAGGTCAGGTAATCGTTCCGCGAAATCCCCGAGGCGCTCGAACTTCGCCTTTCCGCGCTCGGCGTGCCAGTCAGCGTGATATCGATACTGCCGCCGTCCCCTGGCGTCCGTTCCGATCGCCTGGAGATGCGAGAACGGATTGGTGGATATTATAACGTTCGTATATGCGGGCGGAATTGCCAGCGAATTCAGGCGAGCGATATCCGAAGTCTCGGTGATCCGTTTACCGTCGGGCTTGTAGTAGAGGAAGCCGTGCGCGCCCATCCTACGGGTGATGCCTGTCTCCAGCCCTGGGATATAAACAAGGCCAGAAGCAAGCTTGGCCTCGGCTGCGATCGTATCGATTTCGGTAAGGATCTGGTTCATCCTGTTATAATTCAAAGGCAGGTTCCCGGTTCCACAAAGGATGTTCGCGCAGTGGATTGGACCTCGGCTAGCAGATGTCACTCGCCTGACTTAGAAAACTTCTTCTGCCCACTCCAACTGGGTCACCAGTTTCGGTCGGCAGTCGGGCAAGATTCTGACATTGAACCGGCCACTATGCTGCCTGAAGCGCTTGGCTGCTCGCATCGTCAAAGGTATCCGTTTCGATCATCGCCTTCAGCATTGCGGTCATGTTCTGAAGGTCATACGGTTTGGAAACGAAGCGCGCACGATCGGGCAGCTGCTCTGGCCCGAGACGATGGCCACCCGACGCGATAATGAGCGCGACGTCGTGATGGGTCGAGGACACAATGCGAGCAAGTTCGAGGCCGTTCAGTCCTCCGGGCATGTCGATGTCGGTGATGACTGCAGCGAATGCGGCGTTCGCCAACAACGCGATAGCCTCAAGGGCGTTTCCCGCTTCCATCACGTCGTAGCCCTCGTCGATCAGCGCATCGGCAAGCGCCATCCGGAGCAGAGGTTCATCTTCCACGATAAGCACAGTACGTTGATCCATGGCTGTCTCCATTGTCCGCTGCGAGATGAACTCGCGCGCCCAGATCAAGATCGCCCTCGCACACGAATATTTGAGAACAAACTTAATAAAATGCGAACAATGCCGAGGAGGATCAACATGCGGGTCGTTTCCAGCCGGTTGCTCCGTGGCGGCTGGCCCCCTAGTCGTCGCTCCGCTGTTGCCGCGCGGGCCCACCGGCCCCCCTATACTTGCTGCAGAGGCCGGGTCCATCATCTGGATCGATCGGATCACTCACGGCCAGCTTCTCCGCTCGGAGCGTTCTCATTTGCAGCGGGCCAGTCGTTCGAGGGCTCATCGACCTCCTATCCAGCTGTTCCCCAGACGGACGCGAGACGCCAGCTATGGTCTAAGAGCACCGTCTGAGGCGTACCCTTGCAGTCCCAGGCGTCGGTCCGTTCGTTGCTGCAGGACGGCTTGCGGCGACGGCTGCAGGTGCAGTCGCAGATGCGGTTGCAGGCGGAGCCGTTGGCGGCATCGTCGGTGCCATGGTTGAAGCCGGCGTGCCTGAAAAGGATGCCAACTTGTCCGCCGAAGGCATCGGTCGCGGCGGATCGACTGCAACGCTGGGGCTCGGCGACATGGCTCAAGGTCTTGAAACGCTCCTGTGATCCCTACGTGTTTTGTAGGTCTCCAGAGCCTAGGCCGCTACAAGGGGGAAAACAATTGACTTTACGTTGCCGCCCAATTGGCGGCCAATCTTTAGTTTTTATGGCGCGCGAAAGCCGAAGCGAAACTGCTCGGCGCCAAGCCAGTTCTACTGAAGCTTCGCGTGTAGTGTGAATCGCCGCGCCATTTCGGGCGTCGCTTCGAAGGCGCGACCCAGATTTCGAACTTGTGCTTCAAGAACCAAGAGAACATCGGTCATCTTCTGCGATTCCACGTAAACGTTATAGCTCTCGACTTCATCGAGGCGGCCGCTCGCGACAGCGCGATGCGCCTTCCGCACAAGATCTTCGGTTCGACGTATCACCGAAGACAACCCGATTAGGATGGTGTCCAGCATAATTGTCCCCACATTTGCCCTCCGCCGAGTTGAGGGCGAATCAAGGCATATTGCAAGTATCAAATATTAAGTCGGGCGCGCAAAGCTTCGACGAAATCGGCGACATCGTCGCGTGATCTTTCGTATCGCGATCTCGGCGGTTGCGAACGACCGCCCGCAAGCGCAAAACCGACGGCGGTGGCGATAGCGGCCACGGTCAGAAGCGACGAGACCGGGTAGAGCTTGACCGTGGCTTCACCCTGCCTTGCAAGGTGGACCGTCTTTTTTCTGGCGTTTTCGGCTAGTGCTGCAATCTGTTCGTTGAGCGCGCTCATCTGTGCGCGGAGATCACTCAACTCGGCCTCGTAACCCGCATGTCCGGGGATGCCAGTTTCTATCGGGGTGGCTTCAATAGCGGACTCCGGCACTTCCTCGGCAATCGCCGCAGTCTCGGCTCTCAGGTCCGTTGTCGTCTTTCGCGGTGGCATAGTCGTCTCCGTTATTTTGCAGTTGATTAACGCCTGGCGGGCGCTGTCTGGCTCAGCTTTCTGAGGGCGATTGGCGCAAGGGCGGACAAGATGGCCCCTACCGGAAGCCTCGCGAACAAGCGCGTTGCCACAGCAGTCGCCAGCATGGCGGCACCAAGCTTTGCCCAAGGTGCGGGGCCGAGCTGGGCATGGGCGCTGGCGTCCAGCCATCTGGCATGGGCCTGGACAACTGATGCTGATTGATCGGTTATCGAAGCCAGCCTCAGCCTCACCGTTTCGATGTCGGCCCGAAGACGCGCGAGCTCTTCTTGGAACTGTTCAATATGAAGGCGTTCTGGGAGAATATCTTCGCGAGCTTGTTCCGCAAGGAACTCCGGTTGGATTTCGTCCCCGGGCGCGTCGTCCGCCAAGGCATCAATATGCCGATCGTATTCGGCTTCAGACGAAAAACCTTCAGGTATTTGCCGGGCAGTGCTCACGGGTTCCTCCTCTTCCCACCCTCGTAAGGTCGATTCGATGGCTTCGATGGCCGTCGTTGCAGAAACGCGCGAGCAGCGGAAAAGATGCGGCCGATAACCGACTGTTCTATGGATCGCGGTAAGACCAGGCTGCGATGGCGTTAGGCGACTACGAGACCGTCTCACCTGCTCTCGGAGCAAACTTTGCGTCCCGTTGATCTGCAGCGGCATTTCACTTTCAGTGGCCAGCGCCAAAACCCTCGACGACCTGTTGTTCGACGCGCTCGAGGGTATTTATTTTGTCGAGAAGCAAATTCTCAAAGCCTTTCCGAAGTTGGCCCGAGCCTCGCAATTCGAAGAGATCACGAACGAGTTCGAGGACTCGCCCGCCCTGAAGGGTAACCCCAATTGCAATCATGGGGTCGCGGGGTAAGCTGTCACCACTATTGGGACAGCAGCGGCGGTGATTGCGATGCAATGCTTGAACCCACAGTGTTCTGTAACGCTCGGTTCGCGTAGTGTCGTTTTTCGCAAGCGGAATGCTTTCTTTTGCTCTGCTTGCCATCCTGACGAAGGCGACGATTGGCGCGAACCTTTGCCGTGCCAGATTTGCGGTAGGCTGGTCCGGACGTATCGACGGTACGTTGCTCCTGTCGTTTACGTCTGTAGCCGGAAATGCAAGGTGCGCCACAATACAATTCATAGGTCGGAAAATCGAAGCCGATCGCTTATCGTGTCCCATTGCAAGTTATGCGGTGACGCCTTCACATCGCTCCGAAAGACCGCTTGCTACTGCTCGAAAACCTGCAAACAAAAAGCTTACCTCAGGCGCTGCGGAATACCGAGTATCGAAGACTGCCTTCGCGATCGACGATGCCTCTTCTGCCTAAAGATTTTCAGCCCGCTGGGCAAAAATGCCATTTACTGTTCCGACACTTGCAGACAGCAGGCTTATCGAAGGCGCCGCGCGCTCAAGCCTTTTGATAACTTCGATCATTGCAATCGGGATGTTTGACTTCGCGGCCTTGAAGGTTTGTAGGTCGGACCGATAAACACGCCAACCTTCAAACGCGACGACGCCCATCCTCCGGATCGGCTGCTGGTGCCGAAAGATCCGTCTGGGACTACAAGAAGCATGAAGGGAATTTCGGTCTTACGGATAGTGACCGATCGCTCAAACCTTTTCACGCCTGCTCGATTTGGTGATCTTCCGAGATGCTTGGTCATCGTCGCAGAAGTCTCATCGTGCAATGACACATACTCACCTATCGCGCCGCCCCACCCGTGACACCCTAAATGGAAAACGGCGCGATCGCACGACTGTTCACTCGCCTTCTTCACCCGTCTTTGGAAAGAGATAAGTGATATTGGAACCAGGCGCCTGAGCCAACCCTGCGGTCTTCCTGACGCCCGTGCTACGTTCTCCAGCAGCTTGTACGACCGAGGCCAACCCTTCGCGCTGCCTGTAGTAACCGGGCTTTTCAGGAAGGTTAAGATCGAAATCCGCGAGCAGTCGTTCGATAAGGTCCATCGCCGTCGCCGCAAGCACCGCGTATCCCTCCTGACGCCGCTCGAAAAAGCGGTCGAAGCCTGGGCTGGAGAGATCAAGGCTGTCTAGCGCGTTGCCGAGATTCGTCACGCGGTTCGATAGCCATAAGGTCTCGTTGAAAAGTTCCTCGCCTAGGACGCCCAAATCTTGCGCCCCTGGAAGGACGAGAACAGGCTCGGGGGTGTGAAAGACGAACTCGCCTTCGTTGGCCGGGTTGAACTCGGGCGTATCGTGCACCGCTGCGTAAGCTGCACCGACAAAATCGTCCAATGCCAAAGCTGTCAGCATCGCCGCGCTGCGCGCGTCCGCTTTTGGGTTCCGTGCGTGTTTAGCACTCGCCCACCGCAGTGCGCTCGGTACGAGTGTACCCCCGGCAAAACATCCAGTCCCGATCATCGCTCCGACTAACATGATGCCTTGAGTTGTTTCGAAGAACTGCGTCAACATCTACCTCGTAGAGTTCGAGAAGCGATTTGCATCGGTCGCACGCAGGACGGAATCAGTACCGGCTTTTGCAGTGTGCCTCGCTTGAAAGCGATTAGGAATGCTTTCTCGCAAATGAGATGTCGGCAGAGGAGATTCAAGGTCCAGTCCGACGCACCCCGTCCGGCCGGATGACTTCGAACTGCTCATTCTCGCCCTTCCCTAAATGTTAGACTGGCCAACAGAAATTTAGGCTGGAGCCTGCTGCTTTTTACACTCTGGCGTCTTTGCCCCGAATTGCTTCGATTTCCTCTGACAACCAAACCCGGTGTTTGAAAAATTCTGGGGAGATCAACTTAAAAGAGTCCTTGCAACCTGGTTCGCCAATCGGCCATCCTGCGTGCATCTCACACTACAGGTTCCCGCTTCCCCCTCCAGATGACGCGCATGCAAGCTGCAAATATGCCGCTCACCATCGAGTGCGAGCTCGCAAGAATGACATTTTCGGTAGGACGCGTCCCCGAAAAGAAGCCGCCCGAACACCCTCCATTAACCAACGGATCCCTACGGCCTCCCCCTGAAGAATAGCCGCGCGCTCGCAGAAACTCGTCCCCGCTCAACCTTGGGGGTGAGAGGAGCTTTTAACCCTGACCCTCAATGAGATGCTCACGAGTCGGCCGATTTCGCTCTGCCTGGAGCGTTACATGGCCGATGCCAAAATGCTCGCGCAGTTCTTCGGCCGCATGTGCCAGCGTATCGTCCGCGGGCGCGCCGGCCGGCATTACAAGATGGCAGGTCAAAGCTGTTTCCGTCGTGCTCAGCGACCAGACGTGCAGGTCGTGGATCGACTCGACGCCGGGGAGGCCCAAAAGAAACTCCTTGACCTTGTCCATGTCGATGCCCGCCGGCACGGCGTTCAGGGTCATGGTGATCGAGCCCGTCAGAAGGCTCCAGGTCCCTGCGACAATGACGAGATTGATGATGAGGCTCATCAGCGGGTCGATCCAATGCCACCCGGTGACCAGGATGATCAGGCCGCCAACGACGACGCCGAGAGACACCAAGGCGTCTGCCGCCATATGAAGGAATGCGCCCCGCACGTTCAGGTCGCCCTTGCTTCCGGAGGAAAGCAGCCAGGCGCAAAAACCGTTGAGCACGATACCGCATGCGGCGACGATCATTACCGTCTTGCCCGCAACGATCTGAGGTTCGAAAAATCGCCCGATGGCTTCCCAGCTCAAGCCACCGACAACGACGAGAAGGAACACCGAGTTGAATAGCGCAGCCAGGATCGACGTGCCTCCGAGACCGAACGTAAAGCGTTTGGTTGGTCGGCGCTTGGCAAGGATGACGGCTGCCCAGGCGACGCCAAGTCCCAATGCGTCGGAGAGATTGTGCCCCGCGTCGGCCAGTAGAGAAACAGAGTTGCTCGCGAGGCCGAAGATTACTTCAAGCGCCACGAAAGCTCCGTTCAGGGCGACGCCTATCGCAAAGGCTTTCCCGAAGTTCGCCGGCGCGTGCAGGTGACCGAGCGCATGTGAATGGCCGTGTTCATCGTGGTCATGCGCCATTGTCGGTCTCCCTTCCGCTTTTGGGCGACCCTACAACCTGCAGCCACTAGAGATGCAAGCGGAAAATGAAAAGGTGGCTCCCCAACTCGCACGGGACCGTCGAAAAATCGTGCCGCTGAGCATTGGGGACGTGGGTCGGACGGTTCTGGCTGCATCCACCTAATAAGTCTAGCATTCCCCGACGAAACCAGGTTCGCGACTGCGACGTGATCAAATCTCTGTCCAACCACGAGCTCTGCGCTTTCGACCACGATTGATCACGCTCCGTTCATCTTGCTTTCCAACCTAGAGTGCAGTCTGTTGCCACTTGGCTCGCTCAAAGATAAGGTCCCATCACCTAACGGGAGGGTATGGTCATTTCTGACGATTCCAAGATGAGCGCAGATCGTTCGGGGGTGGCAGGCTCCCTACCGACCATTGCCGCGCACACTGTGACCATCGCGCTTCCGAACGACAGGTTAGCAGATGTGGACGCGCTTTCCGGTCGAATTTCCATCGACAGCCTGGAGCCGAGTTCCCTGGTCACCTACGGTCAGGAAGCGGTTTCGGGATTCGGCGCTTGCCAGATTTGCGCAATTATGTAGCACTGCCACCATTTCGTGGCGAAAACTTTTTCGTTGCCAAATCAAAGCCAGAGGCTTGAAAAATGCCTATGTCGCTTCTCCAAGCTCATTCAAAGAGTTCGGCGTGCGTGCCAGTCGCTACGAATACGATCAGGTTTTTCTTTTCCTCAAGGGTATAAATAAGAAGAAAATCCCCTCCAACATGGCACTCCCGGTGATCGTCCCATTTGCCGTTGAGTTCGTGATCTTTGTATTCCGGCGGGAGCGGAGCATCATTCGCCATCAAAAGAAGCATAGAGGTTTTTAATGCTCCCATGTCGTACCGTCCGGACCGTGACAGCCGCTTCCAGTCTTTCAGAAACTGCTTCGAGTAGCTAAAAATCCGTGGAAGCGAAGCCCGTTTTGTTGAAGCGGGCTTCGACCGTTTGTCATTACTTGGCAACCTTACGGCCCTCAAGTGAATTGAACAGTTCGTCGGCGGTATCGAATACCTTGCCGTGGCCAGCCTTGATGGCTCTCGCCTCTTCCATCGCAGCGATTGTTCTCGCGTTGGGGCGGGTCAATTCCAGCGGGAGAGCCTTATCACGGTCAATTCGAGTCATTACCATACGTATAATATCCGAGGGCGTTAGACCCAGACTATCAAGCACCAAGGTGGCACCCTCTTTCACCGAAGGATCAATGCGGGCTCGCACATATGCATTTGCAGCCATTTGACGACTCCTTCTTTAAATTCCACGTACACCTATGTAGCCCAATTGAGCATCATTTTCAAGGTCGCGGCGGCCCTAAATGTCAATGGGAGAAAAATGATCGACTGCGTCCTGATATCGATGCGCTGGGCAGGGTTAATCTAGGAAGAGGTCGATATCAAAAACTCATGAAACGGTAAGTCTCGTGCCTGGTGGCAGTTGCTACCTAATACCGAAGCTTGATGAGGGCGACTCACGCGATTCCATTTTCCGGCAAATCATGATTCAACATGGCGAAAGGAGATTTCGCCATGGGAACAGCGCTGACCATTCGTGGAGATTATACGGCTGATGATCTGCGTCGGCTGGCAAGGCAGAGCCGTGACGCGGATTGGTCGCGCCGATTGTTGGCCTTGTCGGTCATTTACGAAGGTGGTTCGCGCAGCCAGGCAGCATCGATGGGCGGGGTCGGTTTGCAGATCGTCCGTGACTGGGTCGAGCGTTTCAATCTGCATGGTCCAGACGGCTTGAAAACGGGAAAGGCGAAGGGACGTGAGCCCTTGTTGAATGATCAGCAGCGCAAGGCGCTGGTCGAGGCGGTTGAGAACGGTCCCGTTCCCTATCTCGATGGCGTCGTGCGCTGGCGGCTGGTCGATCTGGCGCAATGGCTTTGGCAGGAGCATCGTATCTCCATCAGCCGCCAGACGCTTGGGCGCGAATTGAATGCCCTGGGCTATCGCAAACTCACTGCCCGACCGAAGCATCATGCGCAGGACCCGAATGCGATTGAGGAATTTAAAAAAACTTTCCCGCCGCAGTGGGAGAAATCGCCGCCGGGGCCGCTAAAGGCAAGCGAATAGAAATCTGGTTCCAGGACGAGGCCCGCATCGGCCAGAATAGTCAAGGGAGGGCGACGCAGCGGCAGACTGAATGGATCGGCAATTCGCACCTCCCCTCACCTTGGCTTGCTGTGTTTGGTCCGACCACCAGCCTTGTCATCCGCCAGTTAAATCGCGGTCACCGTGTCAGCAGCCGACTCGCGCTTGCCACGCATCCCACCGCTGCAAAGACGGCGCCGAGCAGCAGGGCCAATGTCGGCCCGTGTTCACCAGTTATACCGAAGCTGAAAGCGACAAGGGCAGCGCCAGTTGCTTTGTCGATCAGTCTGGCCGTTGCGAGAACGGCCAACGCGATCGAGAACATAAGCGCGGCCATCGCCAGACGGTCTCGTCGCGCCTCGCGCGGCGGACGCTTCTCTTCTCGCGGTGGCGTGCGTGGCCCGCATGTTTCGGTACGATGGCGCTGATGGCGTCGCTCCGGTGTTGCTCGCTGCAACGATGGGACGGTCACTCGAAAAACAAAGCCAGCACCGTTCTAGGGGGACAGCTAAAAGCATTGAGACGATCCTCGGAGAGCGCGAAATCCGGCCACAATCGTCTGCCGATTCATGCCAGGCTGGCAAGCGGATCAGCTTATTCTTATATAAATTATGTGAGGCGGCACCCTCGCCTACGGCCTCTAGCGGCCAGAACCTCCACAGGAGCAAAAATATGTCAGATACCAATGGCGCTTCCGCGTCCGAGAAGCCGTATGAAGCGGTTGTCCTCGCGAAGAAGCATCGGATTTCCATCGAGGACGCAAAGGAAATAATCGAGAAGTACGGGTCGGATCGCAAGGCGGCTGACAAGGCCGCGCGGCGCATCGCCGCCTGACGCGTAACCGGAAACTTCAATAACCTATAGAAGGCCGTCTCCGATCTGATGGCGGCCTTCATCGTCTGACGTGTCGCAATCCACGCACGGGCGCCACCTCGAAACATGAAGGATGGTCATATTGGAGATTTCTGATACATTCCGCGGCCTTGGTGGGAGTGAGCGTAATGACGAATTGGGTTCCCGGTGCATTCTATTTTGCGCGATCCGGCAAGCATTCCAATGGAAACACGACGGTCGTTCAGGTCTCGACGGTATTCGGCAAAGATCCGGAATATTGGACGGTAGTGGCGATCGGATCGGATCAGCACTACATGATCGGCGATTTCGACCTGTTTGTCGCGCATCGAATTTCCGGAGGAGTGTCCAGCCCGGCAGGCTGCCGAATAGCATCCAACTGAGTGCTGCGGGAACTGCTGTCTGCTTCGATAATGTCAAGAGAACTCGATGACCGTTAGGTACCTTTGGACACTTGAGCGACATGGACATCCAGCGCTCATTGGCCTCGATACGGGGGAGGATTTGATCTCGATCCTCCGATCGCAAAACCTATCCGGTGTAATGCCTGCGGACTGGATATTCGCGGCTCTTCACTTCGATGCCGGGAATGCGGGGGTGGCAATCCACGATTCCATGCTGGGCTGGACCCGCACGGCCAAACGCCTGCAAGCTGACCAATAGCAGCGCCGCTGGAGAGACTCCCGCCTCTCTTTTTGACCGCGCCGCGAGAAGCCCACGGTCTTATGTAATCGCGGTCCAAGGTCGCGGCCATCGCCCGGACGGTCCTTTTCCGCCGGATGCGGACGGTGCTCATACGGCCGCACGGCAAGAGCTTGGTCGCCACCACGCTGAACTACGACTACGAGGTCCGGTCCTCGAAGAAGGCGTTCGAGGATATGCCGAAGATCAATATCGAGGGCGAGATGCTCGACCTCGCCAAGCACATCATAGGCACGAAGAAGGGCGAGTTTGATCCGGCGTCGTTCGACGACCGCTACGAAGCCGCCCTCGCCAACCTCGTGAAAGCCAAGATTGAGGGTAAGGCTTTGCCGAAGCCGAAGAAGGTCGAGGTTTCGAAGCCGAACGATCTCCTGGCCGCACTCCGCGAAAGTGCCGGACTGGCGGGCAAGTCCGCAAAAACACCGAGGCGCACAGCCGCCAACGCCAACAAGGGCGAAGGCAGGCAACGTGCCTCTCGCGGGGCTGCATCGAAATCCGCCGCGAACGCCGCCCCGCAACGCAGAGCAAGCTGAGGAGGCTGACCAATGGCACCGCGCCCTTACTGGAAAGGCTACCTGAAGCTGTCGCTGGTCACCTGCCCTGTGGCCATGACCCCGGCGACGTCGGAGAGCGAGAAGGTTCGTTTCCACACGCTCAACAAGGAGACGGGCAATCGTGTCGTCTCGCAGTACGTCGATTCGGTCACCGGAAAGCCCGTCAAGGACGAGAACGAGGCAAAGGGCTACGCTCGTGGAGAGAACGACTACGTCATCCTGACCGACGACGATCTCGATCGGGTGGCGCTCGACACGGTCAGGACGATCGACATCGACAAGTTCGTCTCCGCCGACAGCATCGAATGGGTCTATCTGAGAAGCCGCACTATCTCATGCCCGACGACGCTGTCGGCAACGAGGCTTTCGCCGTCATCCGTGACGCCATGAAGGCGGACAAGGTCGTGGGGGTGTCGAAGCTCGTCATCGGTCGCCGCGAGCGTGCCGTCATCCTGGAACCTCGGGGCGAAGGAATCGTCCTCTGGACTCTTCGCTTCGGCGACGAAGTGCGTCCAGAGGAGAGCTACTTCGAGGATATCGAGGAGAAGGCGGACCCGGAATTGGTCCCGCTCGTGCAGCAGCTGATGAAGAAAAAGTCTGCGCGGTGGTCGCCGGAGATGGTCACCGATCCAATCCAGACTAGCCTTTTAAAGCTGATAGACGAGAAGAAGGCGGCGCTAAAGCCCAGGAAGACCACGAAGGGAAAGAAGGAAGCGGCCGCGCCCGCCTCAAATGTTGTGAACATCATGGACGCGCTGCGAAAATCGGTCGCCGACGAACTCAAGAGCAAGAAGGCCGGATGATGGACGAGGAACGCGAATTTGAACTCTGTGAACCAGCACCGTTCCTGTACTTTGAAAACGGGCAGATGGCGGTGACCGACGGATGCTCCGTCTGGCAGGTGATCGTCACATGCGAGGCGATGATGGCGACTGCGAACCCACCCCAGAAATCGCTCCGCCGTCTTATGCGCTATGCTCCCTTCTACAGGGAGCTGGCGGCGACCGCGATCAGGCGAGGCGACGATGTCGACGGCAGAGTTTTGATCCGGGAGGCGGATGTTCTCGCCGCGCGACCACGACCTTTGGGTGGGATGCTGGAACGGTTCCCAGACGGACAACGTCGCTCTAACTGAGAGGACTGCGAGTGCCAAGCCAGGTGCACCATCATCGCGGTTACAGGATCGCGATCTACAGCCCCACTGACAACTACGCTGTTATCACGCCGCCCGGCAGCAACGCCGTCATCGACTTCAAGGAGCGGCAGCCTCAGTCGACCGTGGTCGAGGGACCAAACGTGTGCTTGGAGCGGGCCATCGACCTCATTGATAGCCTCGTTCCTGCCAGCACTCGCCCCGACCACCCGGATCATCCGACCCGCTTGCCCTCTTGAGTGAATTGAGCGGGCCTGTTTAGGGTAAAACGCGTGTGACTATAATTTTCGCCCGCCCCGCTCCGGCGGGTTTCTTTTTGAAACTTGCGGCCCCATCCGCACTTCATCCGGGAACCAAAATTATCTACTATTGGCGCGCTCCGCGTGCTTTTGACGTGGATGCAGCTAGACCCATCTCGACATGCTTCGGCGCTGGCACGGCTCAACCGCAAGGGTAGGAAGATGAGAACGAACTGGATCGTTACGAATTCAAATGGCGTCCACACTTTTGACACCGCCAGGAATGCCTCCGCCTTCGTCCAGGCGAGTATGGACAGACATGAATACTTTGAGCTGGATGCACCACCGACGCTCAGCGCCGAAGATCGAAAATACTTTGGGGCCATGCTGATCGAAGCAACATTCGAGCAAAAGTGATGACCGTAGAGTCCGTTGGTCGTGCAGGACGTATTCACCGCCCTGCCGCGAGGGTCCGTCTACCGTGACTTGTTGCAGTTAACTGCCCGACCACCTAGGCCCCAGTAGACTGCTAATGAATTGCGATGCTCCGCCACCGGTGGGGATGGCTGTCCTCGAACTGTCGAAGCAGATTTGTGGCCTGACCCAGGACATGATGTGCCGCCTGCACATCCTCACGGGCGAACTCATCGGCCTTGACGAACATCGCTTCCGCCACATTCTTGAAAAACTGGGCGAACTTCACGTTGCCCTCGAAGAGAGCCTCCATCGCAGTCCTGTCGAGGTTCCTGGCTATATCGAGGAAGACCTCTTCGCGTTCTTCGATGCTAAGACCACTGATATCATTTACGAAATGCATTTGCGACTAGCTCTCCTTTCCCTGAAGCCGCACGGCACTGCGCCGTCATCAAGGAACTAGGTATCGCCCCACCCGGCTTCAATACTCAGTTTGGCACTCGTGTGCTGGGAGTGCCAAATTTTCCTTGGCGGGATATTGAACCCCTTTGTCGCCGAAAATAAATTATGTGGGTCGGCACGGTAGCTGGGCCGACAAAAGCGGGAATTCCAGCGCCGAGACAGGCGTCGGCTTCCCTACCTGGAGATTTTCATCCGCCCCTGGAGATTTTTGGGAGATTAACATGAACACGAACGGCAACGGCAAGTCGAGCCCGATCCCGGTCGACATAATGACTGCGTGGGAAATCCTGCGCCGAAATTTCACTCGTCCTGAAGACATTCTCGAATGCCAGCTTCTGGACGCGCAGGGAAAGCGTTCCATCCTGGCCTCGTGCGCGTCGGATCGTTATTCGGTCGAATCCGCGCCGGAATTTAGGCATCCCGCTCAACTGCCGACGTCAGTCCGCTATCGCGACACCGTGGAGGCTCTCAAGGCGCTCGACCGCATTGGTTCTCGGCGCCCTGGAGGCGCACTGTCATGAAGGGCGACCTAAATTCCCGCACCCCTCAGGCCGTAGAACAAGATCTTGTGAGCGATAGGCTTGCCCTCGCCTCCCGATACGCCGACTGCCTCCGACGCCTGGCGGCGACGGCATCCCGTCTTGGGCTGGCGGACCTTGCGGATGCAATCGCCGATCTTTCCCGTGCAGTCGACCGAATGGCAAATGACCTCGCCGTCTCCGATTACGGCGTCGTCGTCCTAGGCCGCGCGGGCCGCTTGATCGGTACGGTGGAGCGCGTTCTTGCGAAAAAAAGCAGGGAGGCCGTCCTCCATTAGCCGAGCCGTTAGTATCCGAGGAGTGGAGGCTGTGCGGCATCACCAGATGGATCACTTTACAGCGATGGGACGGGTCGCCCTGTTGAGTTTCCGGCTCGGTTTGCGCTTTGATTTAAGCTGTCGCTCCCATTCGATATCTTCCGGCAAATTTGGGAGCCCCCCACCCCAGATCGCAGCCTTTGTCGAACACCACTCATCGCCGATACCACCAAAGCCTCGACAATCTCACCCCGGCTCACGTCTGCTTCGGACGCGGCCAAACCGTCGCGCTCGCCAAAAGTGCAGATGGGACCTAAAGGAGCGCAACCTCTGATTGCAGCTGTCTGCTCTTGAACTGGCGCTTCTGCGTCTGAAGAGCCAACAGGCGGCACCGTCCGCTTTAGCGGCCACGATATGACCAATCTGCCGGGGGCGACCCTTCGGCCGCTCCGCCGCAGCATGCAAATGGTCTAGCAGCACGTTCAAGATCGACGAATGGGATACTCTGTCACCGAGAAACTTGAGATCATCCGGCTGGTCGAACAGTCGGATAAGTCAACCAAGCAGACCCTCGATAAGCTCGGCATTCCAGGCTGACGTTCTACCGCTGGTATGATCGTTTCCTGATTCTGCGGGTGGCCGGTAGCGCCGTGGACGCAATTGTCGCCCGGACGAACCAAATGCCTATCCAGAGCGTTGTCGTTCGTTACGGAGCTGCGACAAATCATGATGACGAATTTTTCAGGTCCAGCCCTCGGATTTGCGTTCGATCCCACCGTCCGCGGCCGGGGCCCGGCTTGGGACGTAGTCCATTCTTTCGCGAACCCCTAAGCTGAATGGATCAGGATCTGACCGCACTGATGCCATGAACTGTTGCACGCAGTTCAATGTTTGCCTCGTTCCGCAGCCGAGGAGGTTCTAGGGAGGGGAACAGTTCTTTTAACGTATCAATCAAACTTTTTACGGCGACATTCTCGCATCTGTAGAAAACAAGCTGCATGTGTTTGCGCGTTTTGACAACGCCCGCGTCCCTTAACCTCCTCAGATGCTGGGATACGGCCGACTGATCAAGGCCTATCGCCTCGTAAATGTCGGTGACGCAAAGTTCTCGTTCACAGAGAAGGAGAACTATCGTCAGGCGATGGGGATTGGCGACTGCGGCCAGCAGTGTCGAAGAAGCATCGATGTCGATCACATGCACTTCCCTTAAACGCGTCGTTTGCTAGACGGTAGCCAACCGCAATCACTACAGCGATTCCGCATTTTCGCACCCTTACTGGCCGAAACTGCACTAGACAAGACGCAGGACGATCTTAAAGATTTCCGTGGGTCGAAAAATCGACTTTCGGGCCGATCGCGTTGCCGCACCGGCAGCGGCGAAATAATCGTGTGCATCAATTATGATCGCAAATTTGTCAGCCCGCTCCACCCGCCGTACATTAGGCGGCAGAGACGTAGGCGCAGCAAATGGAGGACCATTTATTCGGCTGATCTGGTTTCCGTCGAGCCGGCCAACGCGGGCACCGTTTCGATTCTCCGCGGCGAGTTTGCGCAGGCAACGCCGCCTACGCAACTTGGATGGTATCTGAAATCCCGCCTATTCTGGTCAGGCCGGGTTGGTTTCCGTCTGACCAGCGCCTTAGGCAACTCCAATAGCTTACGAACCGGCTCAAGTGGCCACCGAAATCGATGGACTCGTCCATGATTTCGTTAAGGCACGTCAAAGCTTAATCGCTTCCACCACTAAGGTTCCGGGGCTGCTGTAGCGGCACCAGACGGAGACCTCCAATAGTCCGGTCACCGCCTGCATATTACCTTCCGAAGCGGGGATGACGGTGAATTTCTCAACCAGTCTGGCGCAGTTGCGGTCATCGTCCCTATAGTCCAGCGACCGGGTCGCTTCGTCGATCGATTTCCGCAAAACAAAACTAGACGCATGATCAAAACCATTCTTGATATAGTTCTCATGCTCGCTCTCGCTATCGTTTGGGTTCTCGGGCTCGCTTGGGTCCTTGTCGAGATGTCAAAAGCGCTTGGCTGGCTCAGCTAGGCCATACCGCCATCTGCGATAACTCGATGACGGCTCCGCAAGCTACGATAGCTATGGCTGATTTTGCTAGCGCAACGGCTGCTGTTGCGGTTTTACATCAGAGTTTTCAAATACCTCTTCGAAATGCGAACTCTCTTTAACATCTCGTTGGCGATGGTAGGAATTGCGTAGCCTGCCCGCGAGTCGGGGGTTTCTTGAGGATTCTTGCATGAGCCTGCACGTCGATCTCATTCAACGTTTTTCGAGAAACGCATTGTCCGCTTTTGTGCTTTTGAGTTCGGTCGCTATTGCCTGGCAGCCAGCGTCCGGTGCCGATCTTCAGCCTGCTTCGGCCCCTCCCGCAGCCCCCGCGCTTCCCACCGCTGCAAAGATTTTTGATGAATTGCGCTTTGGCTTGAGCGGTTCGATCGAGGATGGTCACGATCGCGAAGACGGCGTGATGCCCGATTTGATGCTGCTGTTCAATCCGTTTGGCTACAATCCGGCCGACGACTGGAAGGGCCAGCTCCTTCATCCGCGCATCCATATCGGCACATCGATCGGCACGACCAGCACGGCAGCGCAGCAGCTCTATGGTGGTCTGACCTGGACGCTGACGAATCCCAACGGCTTCTTTACCGAAGCTGGCTTTGGCGGCGTCGTCCATAACGGCAACCTGACGGACGAAAACGATGGTCCGAAGCTCGGCTGTCACTTGCTCTTCCACGAATATGTCGGCGCCGGCTATAATTTCGACAGCCATTGGAGCCTGATGGCGCAGGTTGCCCACTCCTCGCACGCCAATCTTTGCGACGGCCCGAATGGCGGCATGACCCGCGCCGGTCTTATGGTTGGTTACAAGTTCTAAGTCCGTAGTAGGCTTTGGCCGGCTTCCGGATATGCAAAAACATCGTTGCCAACCGCTTGGTAATTCGTGAGGACTGGCACAAGCCTGCGTTCGCGAATCCAATCTCGGAGAAGGCCGCGGGGATCGCGAACGGACCGACCTCGTCAGCAAGCGCGCGGCGCCCGAGTTCCTCCGCGCCAGCTGCAATGTCCCCTCGTCCGAATCCGCGACGACGACGGCGCCAGGTTACGATTTCATTTTCCAGAAGCATAGACGTTCAAACCTCGGCTAAGCCGCCTTGGATTTTTGCGATAACAGTTCTTTGAACATACCGTTCTTCTCTAAAAGATCGTTGCTTGTGCCGCTTTCGACCAGGGCCCCATGATCGAAAACGAGAACGCGCTCGAAGAGTTCCGCCAAGGTCGGATTGGAGAGAACCCAGATGATCGCCGGCTTGTAGTCGTCCCCGTGCAGATCGTTCAGAACGTTGCGCACGATCTGGTCCTGAAAGCGGTGATCGAGCCCAAGCAGTGGACGATTGAAAACCATGTAGTCCGCGCGCTTCAGCAAGGCGCGGGCAAGATTGAGCTTTTGCCGTTGGACGATCGTCAGCCGCTTGCCGCCCGAGCCGACATCGAAGTCAAGGCCGATGGACAATACGCTATCCTGCAGCCCAAGCCGATCGAACAGATCGCGCATGATGGAATGAATGCGCTCCGGCGCATCCGCCTGCTGATGAGCGATCCTTCCGAAAAGCACGTTATCCATCAATGTTGCCGATGCGATGAAGCGTTCGGGATCGTAGCGCTCTATGACAGCATTGAGATCGGCGGGGATATGTTCATGGAATTCGGCGCGCGCTGCGACGATCTTTGCCATCAATGCGTCGGTTAGCCGCTCATCGCCGCTCCAGCGGTAACGGTAAGCACACGACGATCCCAGATCACATGCCCTCGGCCCACCGCCGCTTTGCCGACTGGACGATCGAACGCATTCAACGCGAGGCTTCTTCCATCGGGCCGGAGGTTGCGTTGCTATGCGAGAAGATCCTCGCCGACCGGCCGCACCCGGAGCAGGGCTTTCGAGCCTGCATGGGAATTATACGTCTGAACAAAGGCTTTGGCCGCGACAGAGTGAACGCTGCTTGCAGCCGCGCGCTGGAGATCGGAGCCCGTACCTACGGTTCCGTGCGCTCCATCCTCGACAATCATCTCGATCGAGCTGCCTCCACCAATGGACCGGCTTCGCATGAGCCGATCCATCACGAAAACATCCGCGGACCTCGCTATTACCACTAAGGAGAACGAAGAATGCTTGCTCATCCAACACTCGACAAACTCAATTCCATGGGCCTGGCCGGCATGGCGAAGGCCTTTGGGGAGCTCGTTACCAACGGCGAAGCCGAACATCTCTCGCACGCCGAGTGGCTCGGACTGCTGCTCGAACGGGAATGGAGTTCCCGCTACGATCGCAAGCTTGCCGCACGCCTCCGGTTCGCCAAGTTGCGCCACCAGGCGACCCCCGAAGATGTCGATTATCGCAGCGAGCGTGGCCTTGATCGCGCGCTCTTCATGAAGCTGCTTGGCGGCGACTGGATCAACGCTCATGACAATCTGGCCATTTGCGGACCCTCGGGTGTCGGAAAAAGCTGGTTAGCCTGCGCTCTCGGTCACAAGGCTTGCCGCGACGATCGTTCCGTTCTCTATCAGCGCGTCCCAAGACTGTTTGCCCAGCTTGCGCTCGCTCGTGGCGACGGCAGGTATGCCCGGCTGCAACGCACACTGGGTCATGTTCAGGTCCTGATCCTCGATGATTGGGGCCTCGAACCGCTCAACGAACAGGCGCGGCACGACCTCCTCGAGATCCTGGAAGATCGCTACGGCCGTCGCTCTACGATCATTACCAGCCAGCTTCCCGTATCGGCCTGGCATGGTGTCATAGGTGACCCGACGTACGCAGATGCCATACTGGATCGCCTCGTTCACAATGCCCACCGCATCGAACTCAGCGGCGATAGCCTACGTCGAAACCTACCCCGAAAAGCTTGACACCCCGCCCAAATGAACTGACAACAATCACTGCCTGCAGACCCCACTAAACAGGGGGCGAGATCAGCCCGGAATCAAGGGGCGACATCATCTCGGAACAAAGGGGCGGCTTCATCGGAATCGGCAGAACGGTTTTTGACCCGCTCGTTAAAGCTGAAGAACTGACTCTGCCAGGACTAACATTGCCGGTTTCTCCTGCAAGGGGCGCGCAGGAACTTTAGCGACGCGATGACTGCATTGCTGCGCTTCAGGCCATAAACACGTCTATCATGTCGTTCGGGACCAGATCGGCCGGCCTCAGGCCCAGGTCGAACCGGCCGCGACGATATCGACGAGCCGTCCCCCGGTGACCAGGTCGACATGCACCTTAGGATAGCGCTGCTGGAATGAAAGAACGAGTGGCCCCTTACTTGAGCGGGCGCTCAGGGTTCAATCTCCCTGGGTTTCCGTCTAAGACTGACTGCGACTCCTCTTTAACGGTGCCATCAGGTGTCCGCGGAATAGCCCACGCCGTTCCATTGGCTCGATCACAGCCTCGGGGCCTTCCGGGTCGAGGATCTCGTTGTCCGCCAGCCATTGCTCCATATCCGATATTTCCGGGGTGTGATAGGGGACGAGGGTCGATCCGCTCCCCGGATGACCCGCCGTTCGAACCTCCCTTAATACTTCGATAGCCCCAATGACTGATGCCGTCCGAGCAACAGTCTGTGTGACTTCATCTGGATCGACGCCGAGGTGTTCGGCAAGCAGGTTATCGCGCAATTGAACGAGTTTGCCTGAAAGGTGATCGTCTTGTCCGGCTTCGAAGGCAACGTCGCACTCGTTATCGAAACGCATGGATCGATTGTTGAAGTTCGAGGAGCCGACACGGATGACTTTATCGTCGACGATCATCAACTTCGAATGGACGTAGATCGGTACGCCGTTCGCGGTCACTGGGTGATAGATCCGGAATCGCCCGTGAGGATCATGGAGGCTCAGCGCTTCCCTCAGTCGTGCCCTAGCCGTGTCCATGGCAAGTTGGCCAAGCCAGTTATCTGCTTGAACAGGGTTGATGAGAATGACTTCCGGACCGTCTTTTTCCTCAAGGCGTCTGGCGAGAGCCTGAGCGATAACACGGGACGCGAAATATTGGCTCTCCGCATATATGACCCGCTCGGCCGACATGATCATATCGACATAAAGCCGTTCTATCTCCGCAACGCCCGCCTGATCTCCATAGGCAGGACTTGTACGGGAAATGCCGAGGGTCACAGATCCAAACGAGACGGCGCCCTTGAGGGATGGCGGCTCATGTGGAAAATCGACCGGTGCCAATTGCTGGCCGCCCGCGGATCGCCATCTTGAGCGGCAGAGGTCGCCGAGCGCTTTTGCAGCCGGTCCCGCACAAAAGCTCGAAGCGTCATGCCAAGGTCCGTAAGAGGCGCCATTCGGACGCCTGCGGAGCGGATCATCATCCACGTGTTTGCGTGTATCCCAGCGCCCTGCGGTGACGTCGATACCGCCACAGAAAGCGATCGCATCGTCAATGACAAGGATCTTTTGATGGTGCGAACTGCCGACGGGATGATTTCCATCCAGAAGAACGGTTATCCGGCCGTGGAGCTTCCACCGCAAAAGATAAGGAAGGTTTGAGAGTTTCGCCCAGTTCGACAGAAAACCGGGATTCCAAAGGAGAAGCCGTATTTCCAGGTCCGGGCTTTCCTCGGTTAGCCAAAGAAGATAATCCCCAACGTGTGCAGGCCCCTCATAATCTTCGCTCGGGCGGCCGAGGGTGATCGATGCATCGAAATCCCAACCCACGAGGAAAATCGACTTTCGGGCTGATCGCATGGCCGCCCGGGCCGCGGCGAAATAATCGTCTGCGTCAATTACGATCGCAAATTCGTCAGCCCGCTCCGCCCGCCATACATTCGACGACAGTTGAAGCAGTCCCGCCATTGGATTTTTCCTAATTCTAAACGTCTCGTCGCATGGGCGCTCGAACCGCTTTTGAATGACGAAACATTGGTTGCGTCAAGGGCGCCGCTTTGGAACGCCGTTAGAGAATAATCACGGGATCATAGACCCCGACTTTGCGTGACGGTCTAAAACCGGTGAGTATCGTTTCGCGCCGACGCCATGTCTGCATGTGAAGGAGGGACGCATCTGCGACGCGGACCATCGTAACGCCGATAACTATTGTCGTCTTGCCTATAGGATGCATACCGTGCAGCGCACCAGGCAGCATCGGCACGACTAAGCGCGGATATTTCGTGACCGCGATTGGCGAGCTGAGCAACGGAGCCTTCCTGGCCGATTTGCGCGGCGGCATATGGAGACGTGCAGCTACGTGTCTCGCCGCTGTAGGAGCAGTAGCTGTTGGTAGCGGGATCAAAAGAACGGTAACGAGCAGCGCACCAATCGAGGTGCGCCGTCGACATGACCGGCCGGGCAGCCTCGGTCCTCTCTTGCAATGGGCCTTCTTGGCGATGTTCGGCTGTCGGCGCTTGAGTGACATAGGTTGAATAGGCGGCGGGTAACCGCTGGTAGTGCTGGCTGCTGGGTTCGACGCGAACCGGGGACGTCGTCCATAAGTCAGGGGCGGACAGGCTAGCGGATTCGCTCGACCGTGGATCCGCCATGACAAATGACGCGAGCGAAGCAGCAGTGATGCACGCGCCGACGGAACTCGCCATACCAAATGCCACTGTTGCGATTGCCTTCATGTTGATATCCTGCGTTGGGCGCGAGAAGCAGGCGCGGCAAGTGCCGCGCCTCCCATATGCTTACTTAATGACCTGGATCACCTTCCTAGACGACGGCTCGACGATCACCCGCTCGTCGTTGACAACGGCGTAGGCATAAGTCGGATCATCGGGAATGGGCTTCACGACAACGGTTTCAGGGAGGGGCTGGCCGACCACGACCTTTTCCCTGACGACGACCCGGGCCGAAGGCGCCGGAGCTTCCCGAACATAGGTCACCACCTTCTGCGGCGGCGGATCGATGGCCGTGCCAATAGCTGCACCAGCAACGCCGCCCACGGCAGCTCCAACCGGCCCTCCGACGATTGCCCCTGTGACAGCCCCGCCGGCAGCACCTTTGACTGTCGAAGACTGGGCGAAAGCCGAACCAGACATCAGGGCTGCAGACACCGCCGCACCTACAATTATCTTGCGAAGCATTTGATCCTCCATCTAAACCGGTCCTCTGACCGTGGCCAGATAACGGACAAGTTTGGGGCGGGTTCCATAGGTAGGACCTTGGTCGGAAAGACACCTCGGATTGTGATCGTAGCATCTACGCAATCCGTTGCCGTTCGTTTTGCCCTACAGCCCGCGGTCCAAAGCCGACCCGAAAGCACTCTACAACTTTAGATAAATTTCATGGGAGCCGGGAGACATATTGCCGAGAACCCTGCCCGCAGGCACCGTGATAATCTTGGCCGTTCGGCGACGGAAATCACATGGGTCCAGCCAGAAGTATGGCGAAGACTTCGCGAGCATCGACAGGGAGTCGGAGACGAAGTGCGTTGTGACGCTCAAGGCACTGTCAAGAAAGGGATGAAGCGTGGTCGCCGGAGATGGTTTCCGGTTCAATCCCGGAAGGAACTTGAGGCGATCATCGAGAATCGAACAGAAGAGGCCTAACCGGTCTCGCGCGCTTTCGCCTTGTCGTCCGTGACGTCTTCGACGAGTTCGCCCTTTTCCGCCAGCGTCCTGCTCATCTCCCTTAACTGGGCCTCCTCGAGCTTTTCTATGCGGACGAACTTGTTCTGTGCCTGCGACGTCAGGATCAGTTTGTCAAGCTTCGCCTGTAGTGCCTTGCCATCTCGATTCTGCGAGTTCTGCAGCACGAAGACCATCAGGAAGGTGATGATCCTGGTGCTGGTGTTGATGAAAAGCTGCTAGTTCTCGGAATAGCCGAAGAACGGCCCGGACGGGGCCCAGACGACGACCAGGGCGACGGCAAGCACGAAGGTGACGGGCGTGCCTGACCGGTCGGCTACGGCGCCGGCGAACTCGGAGAAGAACTTCGAGACAGTATTGTCGCTCATGGGAGCCTACCCGCATTAGTGAATGGCCGAGGACGTGGGAGCGTTTACCTTCGTGGACGAAATGCCGATGTAGGTGCCGATCAGGGCGGTCGCGAGGTCGTCGACGCTCCGATAACCTTCGTTGTAGAGGTTCATCACCGCGGTGCAGAGAAACTGTGAGGACTGCTCGTCCGGTGGCACTCCGTAGTAGTGATACCAGTTCTGCACGGCTTCGGACATTGCTCGGAAATCAGGCGGTTTGTTCATCGCTCCTCCATCCTTAATTAGCTAGGAGGCCGCCGTTGATCGTCAACGCCGGCGACGGAGTGATGCAGCTATGGACGCCTTAGGAACCTCTCGGCTGTGAGCACTTCCACCTGGACCGAAAACCGATCCGTGAGAAGCTGCAGCGTCGCGTCGTGAGTTTCATCGGCGGCGCTGCACACAGCATCGCTGAGAAGCTTGACCGCGTAGCCTAGTACCTCGCCACAGAGATTATGACGGTTTGTGTTATCGTAGAATGGGCAGGGCTTCTGGCGGGATGAGAAGTTGGATGCTGCGTGCGGCGCCTGGCACGCGGGATATAAAGCCCGCCTTCTCGAGGGTGAGCACCATCTGGTGAACAGACGGAGCCGTAACGCCGAAGTGGCGACGCATTTCGGCTTCGGCCGGAGGCTGTTTGAAGATGCGGCTGTAGGCGTAGATGAAGGCCAGGTACTGGCCTTGGATCTGCGTAAGGTTCGGTCTTGCCGTTGCAGCTTGCGGGTCAAGTGAGGGACTCATTTTGGGATTCATCTGCGTCTCCACGCTGAAGGAGGTGTCGATGAATATAAAGTTTCACATAGAGCTTAGCCAACCGGAACGTGACCAACTGGCCGCTTTGTTGAGCGCAGGGTGCCACAGGTCGCGCAAGATCAAGCGCGCCCAGATCCTGGTCGCAGCGGACGAAGGCTTCAGCGACGAGGTGATCGCGGCAACCTTGAACGTCAGTGGATCGACGATTTACCGGACCAAGCGCCGGTTTGTGGAAGCCAATCTCGACGGGGCGCTCAGCGAGGCCAGAGGGGTCAAGGCTGTTAGCTGTCATTTTTAAATGCACTTGCATTTCTTATAGGCAATCATAAGCTCGCAAATGTCGGTAGGCGTAAACCTCAGCAGTGACCGTCGGAGATTTATCGTGGTCCAGTCCAAGTAGGAGCACCGTGATGTCTTTGCTGACCCTTCTCAGCTCGCAAGATGAGCAAATCGAAATCGTCACCAATACCATCCGGCAATGGTGCGACGAGCACAATCACGACATTCACGACGAGCGTGGCAGGTTCGCGCTACAAGCGGCTGTTGCTCTCGCTCTGACGGACAAATGGGACCCGTCAACGTTCGCTTCCCGACTTAGAAGGGAAATGGACAACTGCCCTGACCTGACCATGTAGGGATGGCCATCCTATGTCTGATCATCTCGGACGGAATCTCCAAGTCTGTTTCGAGATCTCTCTCGATTCGACGGTCGCCAAGCTAACCGGTCAGGAAACGAGTTGTTCCGTCGCTCGGCTGCTAAGTCAGGGCCGAGCCCGCTCGCTCTCGAAAGTGCCAGCCACTCTAGCTCAGCACCAACGCAGGTGGCTTCGGGCAGGTATCCCGAACAATTGATCGGCCCCCAGTTGGAAATCGCACCTGGGGGTACCATCGGCACTGTCCGAGAGTCTTTGCGCGCACGGCTCGCTGTCCAGAGGCGCAAATTTTCATGCGCCAGCATTCTTGCGGTGCCACCGATCCAATCGCTGTGTCGATAACGGCCTCGATGCGCGACTGCGAGAAATGTGCCTGTTCGCAGGAATTGCCTCGCATTTCCTCCACCTGGAACACCACCACGACCAGGGAGTTGTGTTCGAAAGGAGAGCATCATGGTTGCCGAACACGAGCAGGATCGTATAAAACCTGCGATCGGTCTCGCGCCCACGTCATCGATGTGACAGTCGTAGCAGGCGATTTTGTGTTCGGTAAAGGCATGCTGAAGTGGGAGCATTTACCGGGGCAGACCATGGACCGACACAGTTTCCCATCAGAATGATTGCGATATCAAAGACCTTCGGGTAGCGCTCTCGCTGCTATTCGCCTGATGAACTGCCATGTCGAAATCGCCCTTGCCTGCAACCGAGGTCGGCTGAGCGAAACCCGTTCAATGGCCGCCTGCTTTCGAAGGTCTTCCCTATAGCCGGGAGGATGTGGCCGCCGCCAACAGGTCCGAAATCGAGCGGCTGTGGACTAAGACAAGCTCGTTTGCTCGTCCGGGAACCGAGGCAGCGGTATGGAGTTCTCCCTGCAGCGAAGGAGAACGCAATGCCCAAGGACTCATTAGATGACAAAGACATCCTAAACGGAGTCGGCCCACTGGATTATGATCTAGGCGCGGTCGATGACCAGACATCCAGTGCAGCCACTGATGATGAAAGATCTACGGATTCCTGCGCTCGCGATGCTGGTCGGGCCGCAGACGCGAGCGAGGCAGCAAGCGCTGTGCGAGAAGCCGTGAGGTCCACGACCCCACGCTCAGGTCCGTCCATAGAGCGAGACATAATGATGGTGGTGGCAGCGGGCTATATCGGCTACTTCATTGCTCGACTGGCAAGATGATTGAACGATGACGGCGACGACCTCCGAAACCTGACAGTTCGAGTGCCGCCTCTTGCGGCGTTCATCAGCGGATGCCTCGCAAGTCTCGCCGGACAATCGCGACAGTAGCCTCTCATTTCGTGCAATGCTTTGCCCTATGCTCTCGCTTTTCGCAAGCGAGGGACGAGGCAATGGGCGAAGATCACACGAAAGGACATGATTCTTGAATTCCTGAGGAAGCAAACGTTGCGGTCATCGCGATATGCCACCGCAACGGAACGTCGGAGGCGGGTACGGTCGACTTCTCGGTGCGGGACAATCTTGAGATCTTGTTCAATACTTTTAAAGACACACGGAAGTTCAACAATATCGCGGAGAGTCCTGGAGGGAAAATTCCTAACGCTGCCAATTCCGCAGTACCGACCTCAACCTGGAGTCGTCGCCCGCCTCGCGGCACATCAAACTCTGCAGCGTAGCTACTGCAAAATAAACCGACTATGGATTGCATGGCCATTTTTACAGCAATAACAGTCCTGTCAAAGCTCCTATCCGCGGGCTGCTCGCGTCTTGCCCTTGTTTAAACGCTTGATCGCTTGCTCAAGTGACCGCTGGCCGTCGCAGTAGTCCTCCCATGCCGTGCTTTGTTTGAGCAAGGCCGGTACGGTCGGAATCGTGAACCGTTTCGGATCGAGTCCTGCTTTGACCTGTGTCCAGTTGAGCGGCATCGAGACCGTCGCTCCGGGTCTCGCACGAGGCGACAACGGCGCTACCGCTGTCGACGTTCGGTCATTCCGCAGGTAGTCCAGAAAGATGCGCCCATTGCGCTCAGCCTTGGACATCTTGGTAAGATACAGGTCGGGATTATCGCGTGCCATCTCTACGCAGACATCATGCGCGAAACTTTTTCCTTCATCCCATGTCAGCTTTTTACCTTTCGGCACCAGCAGCGGCGTCACCACATGGAGCCCCTTGCCGCCTGTGGTTTTGCAAAAACTGACAAGACCGAGCTCCTCCAGGCGGTCCCGGATTTCGCGTGCGCCCTCGATCACCGCCGCGAAATCGACATCCGGTCCAGGGTCCAGGTCGAATACCAACCGCCCAGGAACCTCCGGTTGGTTTGGTTCGCAGTTCCACGGGTGAAGTTCGGTACCGCCGATCTGGGCGATCGCCGCCAATCCTTCAACCCGATCGATCTGCAGATAGGGCTGCTTGTCACCGGACACCTTGACCTGCTCGATCAGATTGGATGTCCCTTGCATCGCGTGACGCTGGAAGAATTGCTCGCCACCGATACCGTCAGGGGTCCGGATAATCGAACAGGGCCGCCCCTTGATATGATTGATGAGCCAAGAACCCACGGCCTCGTAATAGTGCGCCAGGTCGACTTTCGTGACCGGCTCACCGCCAAGGGCGTCCGGCCATAGCTCTTTGTCGGGACTCGAAATCAGGACACCCATCACGTCGACTTTTGCGCCCTTGCGCAGCCTCGACGGTTTCGCGCGCGTTGGCTCGGGATCAGGGACATTCGCTTCGGCGGGGGCGGCTGGCTTTTCGGCTTCGACCTCCTCCGCAGGCTTGTCTTCGCGAAGTCCCTTGAACGCCGCCTGCCTGACCTGGCCGTCGGCAGTCCATCCGGCAAACTCGATTTCTGCGACCAGTTCAGGCTTCACCCAAACGATGTCCGGGTTCTTCTTGGGAGCGTCAATGCCGGTGAATGGAGATTTCGGCCGCTCAATCTCTTTCAAGCGTGGCAGCAGTTTATCGACGACGCTCGCGCCATATCCGGTCCCGACCCGGCCGACATACACGAAATGCTCGCCACGATTGACACCCACCAGCAACGACCGGAACTTGCCGTTTGTGGTGGCGTAGGCGCCAATGACGACCTCATGCCCTGCCCGGCATTTTGATTTTGCCCAGATTTTCGTCCGACCGGACTCGTAGGCGGCATCAGCTTTCTTGGAGACGATCCCCTCCAACGAAAGCTTGCAGGCAGACCGCAGGACAGCATCTCCGCCCGTTTCAAAGTGTTCAACGAAGCGCAAACGCGGATCGTCGCCAGCAGCTTCCGACAACAAAGCCGAAAGACGCTCCTTTCGCTCGGACAGCGGCAACTGCCTTAGGTCGTTACTGCCGTCACACATCAGGTCGAAGGCGAAATAGACGAGATCATCGGTTTTGCCTTCGGAGAGTGCTGCCTGCAGAGCCGCGAAATCCGGGGCGCCATTCTCGTCGAGGGCACAGATCTCACCATCGATAATGGCGTCGGGAAGGCTCGACCCCGATCGAGCGATCGCAGAATACTTGTTCGTCCAGTCAAGACCCTTGCGGGTCTTCAGAGTTACCTTGCCATCCTCAACGCGCATCTGAATGCGGTAGCCGTCGAACTTGATTTCGTGGACCCACCCCGTGGTGGAAGGCGGTCGATCCAGCGTTTCGCAAAGCTGCGGAGCGATGAAATCCGGCATGGCAGAAGCTTCGGCCTTTTCGCCTGGCTTGTGTTTGACCATCGCCTTGGTCCCTGCTTTCCGCTCATCGGCCGCCAGCCCCTCACTGTTATCCCATACAGCGTCCGCTTCGACGACGCCGCCTGCGGTCATGAAGGGCTTTGGCTTCTTCCCTTTTCCTGCCGCGATGGCTTCCATCGTTCTGCCGGATGCGACGGATGTGTCGTTCTCCTCCAGGACCGCCGCACCGTCCTCGTCCACGGAGAAATCGTCATGATGCTTGATCAGGAGCCAGTTGGTACGTTTTTCGCCCTCGCGTTCGCGCATGCGGACCAGCACGAAGCTGCCATGAAGCCGGTCACCCTCCAGAGTGAATTTGAAATCGCCTTCGGCCAAAGCCTGCGCGGGGCTCTTTTTTCCTTCCGGCTCCCAATAACCTCGGTCCCAAAGCATGACGGTGCCACCGCCATATTGTCCCTTGGGGATCGTGCCTTCGAAGTCGCCGTAGTCGAGCGGGTGATCTTCGACCTCAACCGCGAGCCGCTTGTCTTGAGGGTCAAGTGATGGACCTTTGGTCACCGCCCAAGATTTGAAGACTCCGTCCAGTTCGAGTCGCAAGTCGTAATGAAGGCGGGTGGCGTCGTGCTTCTGAATGACGAAGCGGCGGCGGTTCGAAGATTTGACTGTCACCTCGCCGCTGGGCTCGGCGGTCTTCTTGAAATCACGTTTTGCACGGTATTTTGAAAGATTATCGGCCATGGCTCTTCTCGATCGCGATCGAGAGTCGAAATGCGACCACCGCTCTCATAGTTCCCGGCAGGACAAGCGCACTCCGCTCGACTTCGAAGCTGTGCCTCATCCGGACACACCAGGCGGGACGGGGGCGAGCGGATCGGTCACCTTCAATCCTCAGCGGGCGTTGATGCTGGGAAGAAGATTTTCGACCTGCTTGCGATCTCCTACCGGAAGCGTCTCGATCCGGTTTTGCCAGAATTCCTCAGCTGAAGGAGGATCGGACTCCCATTGCCGGACATCGGTGATGTTGTCATCGATCTTCGATAGTCTTCTGCCGCCCAGCGACAGATATTCCTGGGCAAGCTTATGCGTTCTCGTTTCCAGGTCGTCGCCGGATGGCGCCGACACGCCGCTGTTGTGATCCGAGGGCATAGTCTGCGGCATTCCTCCAGCGTTGCGATGTTCCTCTTCCGCCTCCAGCCAGTGGCGCTCGTGGGCGCCTTCGGGACGAACTTCGTCCTCCCACTTCCAATAGGCTGCCTTTCGGATTTCTTCCTCGCTCATCATTCTCTCCTGGGTAGGGCTTCGGAGCCTAAACCTCCCATCGCCATCATCGTTCCAACACTTGGCGCGCCGGGGCGAAAACCGTGCGCTTTCCCGCCCTCCGGAACACCATGCTGGTCTCGGCGTTGTCCGACAAAGGAGAGCAAGATGTCCAAGATCACAAACGGCCCGAACGACCGCCCGCGGGACGAAAGCATCGCGCAGAGCGGCCCTGGCATTCCTGACGACAGCAGCGCGCCTGTCACCGCGTCGGACAAGGAGATCGAGGAGGCTCGGCGCAAATTGAGAAGCGGCTATCGTCCATCGGAGAGCGTTGAACTGGAGCGCCAGCTTGAGCGCCCAAAGCACGGAACCGCCTGAAGAATTTTCGCTGGAGACACCGCGATGACCTACGTTGCATCCCCGAGCCACGCAATCAATGATCCCGCCAGAACAGACGATCTTCGGCAGTGTCTGGAAACGGCGCGCAGGCGTCTGGACGAAGTGTCAAAGTCTTCAAGTGTCGAGAAAGAAGCGGAGATCATTTCCTCCGCGATCGGGGCCGGGTGGAACGAGGAAGAGGTCATAATCGCCTTGAATCCCGCACGCGAGCCGGACGGCCGGAAACCTACGATCGGTCTCGTGCCTTCTTCATCGATGTGAGTGATCGTCCGCGTCGTCGTCGGTGAAGCTCTCTGAGGCTGTCGCGTTCACCCGTGCTCACCATGGGCCGACATAGGTCCCGACCAGAATGGTCGCGATCGTCGATCTGCTGATCGCGGTAGAGCGCGACGTCGCGGCTTCGGAAGGAGATGTGATCCATGTTCGATTTGATGCCAACCGTGCCAACTTGGTGGGATATCGGCCTGAGGCTTCTGTTGACGGTGCTTGCCGGGGGCGTCACCGGAATGAACCGGCAGGTCGGCGGGCACGCAGCTGGATTCCGCACGACGATACTCGTCGGACTTGCTGCATGTCTTGCGATGATCCAGGCGAATCTTCTTCTGGCGACGGTCGGAAAATCCGAACAGTCCTTTGCCGTCATGGATACATTGCGGTTTCCGCTTGGAATTCTGACCGGCGTCGGCTTTATCGGCGGCGGCGCAATCCTGAAGCGCGGCGACTTGGTGACGGGGGTGACGACCGCTGCCACGCTGTGGATCGTCACCGCGATTGGCCTCTGTGTCGGCGGAGGCCAGATCATTCTTGGATGCGTCGGCGCGGTGGTGGGCTTTTTGGTGCTGTCACCGTTCAAGTGGCTCGATGAAAAACTGCCGAGACGTCAGAAGGCGCGAATGGTGATCAGCTCGAAGACTGGACGGGTTGCCGATCTGATCGCTGCGCTTCAATCGATCGGGTGCCGTGCGCGTTTCATGGAAAAACGCCGCTCCTCCGAGAAAGGCGTGCTGCTGCTGACCTACGAACTCAAATGGACCGGCACTGCCGAAGACGACCCGGAGCGGATCATTTCCGTCATCGAAAAATCCCACCAGCTGGATAGCTTCGAAGTGCTGAACCCGACTGCCTGAATCACCATCCAGGAGGAAGCTGCAAAATCCGCACAAGTCGACGGTTGGGAACCTGTGCCGTACCCGGAAGTTTAGCGAGAGCAAAGGAAACCGACGAACACGGAGGCGACAATGCCAAAGGGAGACAAATCCCCGTACACCGACAAGCAGAAGCGCAAGGCCGAACATATCGAGGAAGGCTACGAGGATCGTGGCGTGTCCCATGGCGAGGCCGAGCGCCGCGCGTGGGCAACCGTCAATAAGGAAAGCGGCGGCGGCAAGAAGTCCGGATCAGGCCGCGGCAAGGCGGAAGACCTTTCCTCATCGAAGAAAGGCGGAAAGATCGGCGGTCACGCCGCGGCCTCCCGATCCGAGGCTGATAGGTCAGCATCGGCGAAGAAGGCTGCGGCAACACGCAAGCGCAACGAACATCATGCCGGCCATTGATCGTTCGCGTAACGCGCTGGCATGAAGTTCGCCACCCATGCCCGCTGCCGCACCGTTCGCCGCTGATTTCGGAATCCGAAACCGTTCTTATGCCCGGCCGCGAACACATCCAATAGATTTCAATGAAGACGGCGCCGTCAACTTATCGCAACCGGTGTCGCAAGGGCGGCTTTTAGCTGCCGCTGGTTGAACGGCTTTGACAGACGCTGGGCGTCCACCTCGGCGCCATCCGGAAGCTCGGCATATCCGGTCGCAAGGACAATCCTTACGTTCGGGTAACGAGACGCCACCTCTCTGGCAAGATCCGCTCCTGTCATGTGGGGCATGGCATGGTCTGTAATCAGGACGTCGGGCACCGGTCCGCGCTCAAGAACTTCCAGTGCCTCCTTGCCGGACTGCGCCTGCATTGTCGCGTGCCCGAGGTCTTCCAGCATGAGGACCGTGTTCATCTGAACGAGGCTATCGTCGTCGACCACGAGCACGGTGAGCGGTCCCACGGGATCGACTGACGTTTGCTCGGCGGGCGGATTCTCGACCTTCTGCTTGTCTGCTATTGGCATCCAGAGTTCCGCCGTCGTTCCCTGACTGCGCACAGACTTCAGCGTCAGTCTGCCGCCCGATTGCGCCATCACGCCCTGGACCATTGGAAGACCAAGGCCAGTCCCCTTGCCGATTCCTTTTGTCGTAAAGAATGGTGTGGTCGCCTTTTCCAGCGTTTCCGCATCCATGCCTTCGCCCTCGTCTCTGACGGAAAGGCAGACGTATTCCCCCGCGGGGAGATCTGGAACGTCTCCCTTATCCAGTACATGCTTGCGCGCCGAGACGGTAATCAT
Source organism: Neorhizobium sp. P12A (assembly GCF_008365395.1). Lineage (NCBI taxonomy): Bacteria > Pseudomonadati > Pseudomonadota > Alphaproteobacteria > Hyphomicrobiales > Rhizobiaceae > Neorhizobium > Neorhizobium sp. P12A. The sequence goes on from NZ_QOVX01000016.1 coordinate 92,472, forward strand.
GCCGCCGCGTGGCATTGCGTCTCGGGCATTCACCACAAGATTGAGCAACGCGCTTCCGAGCTGGTTCGGGTCGGTTCTGGCCAGCGGCAGCGACAGGGGGAATACAGTGCTGATCTCGACCGCCGGCCCGATTGAGTGCTGCAACAGCTCGGCCATCTCTTTGACGAGGTTCTGGAGGTCAACCAATTCCAGCTTCAATTCCTGCTTGCGGGAGAATGCGAGCAACCGTTGCGTCAGCGACGCGCCGCGACGGGCGCCCTGCATGGCGTTGTCGATGAGCCCGAGGACCTCGGGCATTTCGGCGACCCTCTTCCTTGCGATTTCGAGACTTCCGAGGATCGCCGTCAGGAGATTATTGAAATCGTGGGCGATGCCTCCGGTCAATTGCCCGACGGCTTCCATCTTCTGTGACTGGAACAGCTCTTCCCGCGCCCTATCCAGCGCCTCTTGTGCATTGCATTTTTCCGTCACGTCCCGGGTAATCTTTGCGAAGCCGATTAGGTTCCCATCGTCCGCGTGAATGGCGTCGATGATGACGCTGGCCCAGAAGCGCGTTCCGTCTTTGCGTACACGCCAGCCCTCCCTCTCGAAGCGGCCTTCCCGCGCCGCGGTCTCAAGCGCATTTCGTGGAAGTTCCTTTTCCTTGTCCTCGTCCGTGTAGAAGCGCGAGAAATGTTCGCCGATGATCTCGTCGGGAGCGTAGCCCTTAATTCGTTGCGCGCCTGCGTTCCAACTGGACACGCGGCCCTCCGGGTCCAGCATGTAGATTGCATAGTCGGTCACCCCCTGCACCAGCAGGCGGAATTGCTCCTGGTTCCGCTTCAGGACTTCTTCGGTCGCTTTCCTTTCCGAGAGGTCGCGTGTGATCTTCGCGAAGCCGACGAGCTGTCCGCGAGGGTCGTGAACCGCATCGATGATCACGTGTGCCCAAAAGCGTTTCCCATCCTTGCGGACACGCCAGCCTTCGGCTTCAAACCTTCCTTCCCTTGCCGCCGTTGCCAATGCCATCGCCGGAATTCCCGCCGCCCTGTCCTCGGGAGTGTAGAAGCGCGAGAAATGTTCACCCAGGATCTCCTGCTCGCTGTAGCCCTTGAACCGTTGCGCTCCGGGGTTCCAACTGCTGACATAGCCCTCCGGATCAAGGAGATAGATGGCGTAGTCGGTGATGGCATCGACCAGGATGCGGTATCGGCCTTCGGTGGAGGCCTGCTGGAGACCGGCGACTGTGGGGTTCATGAATTCCTCGAAGCTTTCGGGCGCATATAGCGCAGCGCGGAAGCAAAACCATTCGGACACGTCGGAGTTCCGCCTCGTGCTGGAATTGTGGGCAGGCGAAGACCCGACCGCTTCATTCTGTCCGGAAAAGGCTGCGGGCGCTCTCCCGGCGAGCACGGCCAGTTAGGGCTGGCCACTGCCGCCGGCAGCGCCATAGACCTGCCCGGTCGCGTAGCTTGCGGTCGGATCGGCAAGCTGGACATAGATCGAGGCGAGCTCGGCAGGTTGGCCTGGACGTCCCAGTGGCGTCATCGCGCCGAACTTCTCAAGCTTCTCCATGGTGGCTCCACCCGCGACCTGCAGCGGCGTCCAGATCGGACCCGGAGCGACGCCATTGACCCTGATACCCTTCGGACCCAGCTGCTTGGCCATCGATTTCGTGAAGCTCATCCCGGCCGCCTTCGTCATCGCATAATCGACGAGATCCTTGGACGGATCGTAGGCCTGCTCTGAGGTCGTGACGATGATCGCGGAACCCGGCTTCAGGTGTTTCAGGGCAGCTTTGGTGATCCAGAACATCGCGTAAACGTTTGTCTTCATGGTCGCGTCGAATCCTTCGGTCGTGATCTCCGACAACGACGAAGCCTGCTGCTGACGACCGGCATTGCTGACGAGGATATCAAGCCCGCCCAAAGCTTCGGCGGCGTCGGCAACAAGCCTTTCACAGAAAGCTTCGTCGCGAAGATCCCCCGGTAGCGCAACGCCTTTGCGTCCCTCCTTTTCAATCAGCGCAATTACCTCCCTGGCATCGGGCTCCTCGTCGGGAAGATAATTGATGGCGACATCGGCTCCCTCGCGCGCGTAGGCGATAGCAGCGGCTCGCCCCATCCCGGAATCACCGCCCGTAATCAGAGCTCTCAACCCTGCGAGGCGTCCATATCCCCGATAGGAGGCTTCGCCATGGTCCGGCTTAGGATTCATCTTGCCAGCAAGCCCGGGAAAGGGCTGTGACTGCTTCTCGAAGGTCGGTTTCGGATATTTCGTGGTGGGATCTTCCATGGTAACTTCTCCTTCATCTCGGGGGCGGTCGACGATCATTGGCCCGGATACTGTTCTTCCCTAAGCAGGCGGCTGAGATGCACGGTGTTGCGAACCAGCATGTCGACGGCCTTCGTCACGACCTTCGGCACCGATTTCAGATCGACGAAATTGGTGCTGCCCATCGCCTCCCCTACCCAGTAGGCGACAGCGTTAGCCGGGATCGTGAAGCCGACGTCGTTCAGCGCCTGATAAAGTTCAGCGGACACATGATGCGCCCCATCCTCGTTGCCGACGACGGCGACCGCGGCGACGCGTCCATAGGACACCATCCGGCCCTGCTCGTCCGTCTCCGAGAGAAACGCGTCCATGCGCTCCAGCGCACGTTTCGTGACCGACGACGGTTGGCCCAACCATATCGGCGTTCCGACCACCAGGATGTCGGCCGCCAGCACAGCCTCACGGATATCCGGCCACGCATCGCCTTTTCCTTCATCCGACGTTACGCCCGGCTTGATGTCGTGGTCGGCAAGACGGATGGTCCTGGTCGCAACGCCCTGCTTTTCCAAGCCGTTTGCAATCAGTCCCAACATACGATCCGTCGAGGATTTTTCTCCGCCACTGGACTTGAGCGTTCCGTTGAGAGCGAGCGCAGTGAGGGGCATCCGTATTCTCCTGGTCATTACGTTGCCGGACTTAACCAGTGACACGTTCTCTTGTTCCGTTCGCCACCAGACAGGTTCGCGGCCGCCCGCTGCCATTTATCTGGGTCGCAATCGGACGCTTGAGGAACCTACGATCGCTTCGGAGATTTGATTTGCAGAAGCGAATGTCCGTGAGGCGAACATGGCAGATCAATATCCGACTACCCATTCCGAAGGTCCGGCTGGCGGCTGGAGCTCGTTGAAATCGATTGCCCGCATCTATGGCGAGAGCTGGCCGACACCAGCAGCAATCGACACCCTGCGCCGCCAGAACAAGCCGGGTGGCTTCATGTGCGTTTCCTGCGCCTGGCCGAAGCCCGTGAACTACCATCCCTTCGAATTCTGCGAAAACGGCGCGAAAGCGACGCTCTGGGATCTCACCAACAGCCGATGCACGCCGGACTTCTGGGCCGAACATACCGTCGAAGAACTCCGGGGGTGGAAAGATCACGACCTGGAAATGACGGGCCGGCTGACCCATCCTCTTCGCTACGATGCCGGGACCGACCGCTATGTCGAAGTCACATGGGACGAGGCTTTTCAGCACATCGGAGCCGCGCTGAAGCGTCTCGAAAAGGAGAGCGTGGTCTTCTATTCTTCGGGACATGCCGGACTGGAGGCATCCTATCTCTACGCACTTCTTGCCCGCGCCTACGGCAACAACAATCTGCCCCAGAGTTCCAATATGTGCCACGAGACGACGTCCGTCGGGTTGAACAAGGTCATCGGCTCGCCCGTCGGAACCATCGTCTGGGAAGACCTGGAGAAGGCAGATGCGTTTTTCTTCTTCGGCCAGAACCCCGGCTCGAACAGCCCCCGCTTCCTCCACCCGCTGCAGGAGGCCAAGAAGCGCGGAGCGAAGATCGTCACCTTCAATCCGATCATCGAACAGGGCCTCGTTTCCTTCGTCAATCCTCAGGATCCGATCGCCATGCTGACCGGGCACGAGACGAAGATCTCGGATCAGTATCTGCAAGTGAAGGCCGGCGGCGACATCGCGGCCATCCTCGGTCTCTGCAAGCGCGTGATCGAAGCCGACGACCATGCCCAGGAGGCCGGAACAGACAGGGTGATCGATTGCGATTTCATCGCCGAACACACGACGGGCCTCGAAAAATTCGCGGCTGTCGTCCGTGATGTGCGTTGGAGCGACATCGAACGTGAAAGCGGCTTGCCGGAAGCAGCGCTTCGCCAGGCGGCCGATACCTATATCGAGGCGAAGAACGTCATCGGCGTCTACGGCATGGGCTTGACCCAGCATGCGCAAGGGGCGCTGAACGTCGCCATGGTCGTGAACCTGCTGCTGCTTCGCGGCAATATCGGTCGCAAGGGCGCTGGCTGCTGTCCGGTCAGGGGCCACTCGAACGTGCAGGGCCAGCGAACGGTCGGCATCGCCGAAAAAACCAAGCTGATCCCGATGGACAAGCTGAAGACGCTCTTCGACTTCGACCCGCCGACCAAGGATGGCACCACGATCGTCGATGCGGTGAAGGGCCTGATGGAGGGCCGGATCAAGGGATTTATCTGTCTCGGCGGCAACCTTTTGCGCGCCGTGCCGGACCAGAAGGAGATGGAGTGCGTCTGGGCCGCCCAGGACCTGACGGTGATGATCTCCACCAAGCTTAACCGAAGCCACCTCTTTCCGGGCAAGGAAGCCTTCATCCTGCCGTGTCTGTCGCGCACGGAGTTCGATCAGCAGGCAACAGGGCGGCAGGCGGTGACGACGGAGGACAGCTTTTCCCATATTAGCGGCAGCCTTGGAAAAAGAACGCCTGCCTCGCCCCACCTGAAAAGCGAGCTTGCCATCGTCGCGGGTATCGCGAAGGCCGCTCTCGATCCAAACCCGAAGATTCGGTGGGACGACTGGACGGGAGACTATGGCCTCGTCCGTGACCTGATCGAGTTCACCTATCCGAAGGATTTCAAGGACTACAACCAAAGGCTCTTCCAGCCGGGCGGCTTTTATCGGGGCAACAGCGCCCATGATCGTGTCTGGAACACCGAAGAGAAGAAGGCGGTTTTCACAACGCCCGACCGCCTCAATGCGCTATCATTCAAAGACGAACCGGGTCGGTTCAGGCTGATCACCATTCGATCGAACGATCAGTTCAACACGACCATCTACGGCTATTCCGATCGGTTCCGGGGTATCGAGGGTACACGCGACGTCGTGCTCATGTGCGAGGACGATGTCGCCGATGCAGGATTGCAGCCCGGACAGACCGTTACGCTTGTCAGCGATTTCGGCGATGGAAAGCGACGCGAACTCGGCGGGCTCGTCGTGACGCTCCACGACCTCCCCCCAGGCACGATCGCTGCCTATTATCCGGAATGCAACGTGCTCAATGCCATCGACCATCACGACGAACTGTCGAAGACGCCAGCATCGAAGGGAATCCCTGTCAGGATTCGAGGTTAGGTCGCCCGCCCCAGGAATGTGTATGCTGTTTCGTCATGCTCATATTTAGTTCTCAAGCTGCCTGTCGTCTCAATGGACGCTCGGCGTCTTCATCACGGTCGCAAAGTCCTCGGCGACCAGTTCGCTGACGGCGATCAGGACTTCCTCACGCGAAAATCCCGTCCGTAAAGCACTCAGGATCAAGTCCTGCAATTCCGGCTCGATGACGTCACGGCAATCCTCCAGGCGCTCTTCGGAGATCGTTATGCTGGTGAGCTCTTCCATCTTTATCCTTTCAAACAATGCCGCTCCGCCCAAAGCGGAGCGACGAGATTAGTTCTAGCGAACGGGAGCTTTGCGCTTCGGCGCGGCGATCAACCCTTCCCGTTGCAACTTTTTGCGTGCGGCCTTGCGATGACGGCTGATCGCCTGCGCCTTTTCCCGAACGCGACGTTCGGACGGCTTTTCATAGGCGCGCCGTTCCTTCATTTCCCGAAACAGCCCTTCGCGCTGCATCTTCTTCTTCAGCACCCTAAGGGCCTGGTCGACATTGTTGTCTCTGACGAGCACTTGCATCGAATTCTCCTTCTTTCTTGTTTGAGGTGCCACCGGTCAGCCGAGCTGCTCGGCGATGAGCTCCTGCAGTTCACGACGGGTGAGGAGACAGGGGGATATTTTCCTGTTCATGGTCGGCGGCACGACGGTCTCATCGCGCTCACGCGGCTTCACGACCGCGGGTGCGGCAGTGATCTTTGTGTTATTCAATAGGTTTCCTTGCCTGCCAGTCAGCAGACGTCATCAGGTTGATTGGAGAATTACCCGTCGCGAAACGTTCGGTGGGCGCACATTTGCCTTGTAGCCAATCACAGCGACAAGCCTACGGGTGTCTAGCAAGTCATCCATATGGGCACTCACAGGGAACATTGCAATCGTTACCGCAAAGTGCCTCTACGCAGTAGGGAAAACGGAAAGAGGGCTTCAACAGTTTGGTCGAATCCCTCGTTGGGCGCAGCCGTCTCGGGGTTCTCGCAATCAGTCGGCAACTTTCAGGACCACCTTGCCGCGGATATGGTTTTCCTTCAGGGCCGTTTGGGCTTGTCCAACTTCGCTAAGCTTAAATGTGCCGGCGACCACGACCTTGACCTTGCCTTGATCGATCAATTCCGCGATTTCCTGTAACTGGCTGCCGTTTGGTTGCGCCGTGTATCTGCCCACGCGAATGCTCAATTCCGCGGCGCGGGCCTTATCCGGCTCCTTCAGTGTCGAAATAAGCGCACCTCCCGGCTTGACCACATCGAAGCTGCGATCCTGTGTCTCCCCACCAATCAGGTCGAACACCAGATCCACCGGCTCGATCACGTCCTCGAATTTTTCGGACTTGTAGTCTATCACCAGATCGGCCCCGAGGTCGCTTACGAATTCCCTGTCGGCGGTGGATACGGTGGTTGCGACCCAGGCGCCCTTGTCCTTGGCGAGCTGGATGGCGAAATGACCGACACCGCCAGCACCGCCATGGATGAGAACACGTTTGCCCGAGCGAAGACCGCCGTGATCGAAGAGACCCTGCCACGCGGTGATCCCGGCAAGCGGCACGGCGGCCGCGCCGACCGCATCCAGCGATTTTGGCATGGTGGCCACCTCGTCTGCTCTGGCCAGTACAAATTCCTCGTACCCCCCGTGATCCGGGGAGAGAAATGCAAAGACGTCATCGCCGATGAGGAAGCTTGATACGTTGTCGCCAGCGGCCGCGATTTGTCCGCTGACGTCGCGGCCGAGCACATAAGGCAAGTCCTTTTCAGTGACGACCGGATACTTGCCCTCACGCATCTTCGCATCGACGGGATTGACGCTTGCGGCAAGGACTTTGATGAGAACTTCGTTCGCGGACGGGATGGGACGATCGATCTCCTCGATCGTCATGACCTCCGGTCCGCCGAAGCGATGAATGCGAACAGCCTGCATGATGATGAAACTCCTGTGATGTCCGGGATCCCTGCTTTCTAGTGCGGAAACAGCGCTGCAGAACGATTGTTCCCTGGCTGTTGTCGACTCTGTCTTCCGACCGCGCGTTGGCACCGCGCCATCGGAACATTGTCGCTGCAAAGAGGTTTTGGCTCGGCAACCCGCTAACCGGAGCTTTAACATGATGAAGAAGACCATCGCCTTTGCTGGCCTCGCCCTTTTGATCGCGGCCCCTGTATTTGCTCAATCCGCAGCAGAAAAGACCGGCGTCAATTCGGTTCTCGGCATGGCGCCGAAGACGCAGGACTTCGTGTCCGAGGCAGCCACAAGCGACATGTTCGAAATCTCATCCAGCAAGCTCGCCCTTGAACGTTCCGATGCCGCCACCAAGACCTTCGCCCAGCAGATGATTGCCGACCATGAGAAGACGACCGGCGAACTCAAGGGGCTGGTGTCGAGCGGCAAAGTTCAGGCGACGATTCCGACAGCGATGACATCCTCGCAACAGGACATGTTGAACAAGTTGAAGAGCCTGCAGGGCGCGGACTTCACCAAGCAGTACCACTCCGACCAGGAAAGCGCCCACAAGGACGCCGTCGATCTATTCAAACGCTATGGGGATGGCGGCGACAACGCGGAGCTGAAGGCCTGGGCCGCAAGCACCCGCCCGGCGCTTGAGCATCACCTGCAGATGGCCACAGATCTGAACAAATGATGGATCTCGGCTGAGCACTTCTTTCACGACAACAATGGAGAGAAACATGACCTTGGAAGGCAAAAAGATCGCAATCCTGCTCGCCCCCCGCGGCACCGAGGAGCCGGAATTCGTGCAGCCGAAAAAGGCCGTCGAGGATGCCGGAGCGACGGTCGTTGTCGTTGGTCTTGAGGCAGGCGAAGCCCAGGCCGTCAACAACGATCTCGACCCCGGATCGACGTTTTCGATCGACAAGGCCATTGCCGATGTTTCGGCTACGGAGTTCGACGGCCTGGTCATTCCGGGCGGTAGCGTCGGCGCCGACAAGTTGCGTGGCGACAAGAAGATCGTTTCTTTCGTGCACGACTTCTTCGCGCAGCAAAAGCCGGTCGGCGTCATCTGTCACGGGCCATGGGTTCTGGTGGAAGCCGATGTCGTCAAGGGCCGCACGCTCACCTCCTACCCGACCGTCTCCACCGATATCCGCAACGCCGGCGGAAACTGGGTCGACAAGGAGGTGGTCACGGACAAGGGCCTCGTGACCAGCCGCAACCCGAAGGATCTTCCAGCCTTCTGCGCCAAGATAGTCGAGGAGTTCGCCGAAGGACGGCACCAAGCCCCGGCCCGCAGCGCCTGATCGCAAAGCCCCCCGGACGCATCGGAAGCGTCCGGCTTCCACCGTAGACCCCAAGGAGAAGAGATATGACCAATTATCCGAGCCCGCCATTTGACACGCCGCGCCAGCCGATGCCGGGCATAACGAATGTGATGTCCCCGCTACCCGATCATGGCGAAGAGACCTATCGAGGCTCCGGACGGCTGAACGGCAAGAAGGCAGTCATCACAGGCGGCGATAGCGGCATCGGGCGCGCCGTTGCGATCGCCTTCGCCCGCGAGGGAGCGGACGTGCTCATTGCATATCTTAAAGAGGACAGTGACGCGGAGCAGACGAAATCCTGGGTTGAGAAGGCCGGGCGTAAAGCAGTGCTCGTTTCGGGTGACATCCAGAAGTCCGATCACTGCCGTCACATCATCGACACGGCCGTGGCGGAGCTCGGCGGCATAGACATACTTGTTAACAATGCTGCCCATCAGGCGAGCTTTTCCGATATCGGGGACATTTCAGACGAGGAATGGGAGCTGACATTCCGAACGAACATCCATGCGATGTTCTATCTGACGAAAGCCGCGGTCGAGCATATGAGGCCCGGTAGTGCCATCATCAACACGGCTTCCATCAACGCCGACAGCCCAAGCCCGCATCTCCTCGCGTATGCGACGACCAAGGGAGCGATTCAGAACTTCACGGCGGGTCTCGCGCAGATGCTGGCGGATAAAGGCATCCGGGCAACCGCAGTCGCTCCCGGCCCCATCTGGACCCCGCTCATTCCGTCGACCATGCCCGAAGAAAACGTCAAGAACTTCGGCAAGCAGGTTCCGATGAAGCGCCCGGGACAGCCAGCCGAGCTTGCGACATCGTACGTCATGTTGGCGGACCCGCTCTCCAGCTACGTGTCCGGCGCGACGATTGCAGTTACGGGCGGGAAGCCAATCCTCTGAGGGGAACGGAGACGCGCGCTCGCATCGACGATTGCGAAGCCTTTCCGGGCGGCGACGGAGACTTCCTCTTCAACCCAGTGAAGTGGATATCGAGCATGGGACTGCGAAGGGCGCGGTTGTGGCGTGGGCGTCTGGTTCGGTTAACGCGATCATCCTTTTGGATTAGCGTCGGAGGCCACTGGCAAAGGCACAGGGCTACGAGGTCGACAATCTGGTCTGCGCCGGTGACCTTCCGCAAGGCCGGCCGACGCCGATGAACATGTACAAATGCTTCCTCGATCTCGGCGTCTGGCCGGCCCATGCCGTCGTCAAAGTCGACGACACCGGCGTCGGTATCGACGAAGGCGTGGCGGCCGGATGCTGGACGGTCGGCGTCGCGCTCAGCGGTAACGAAGCCGGCTTGACGCCGAGCGAACTCGCGGCCCAGTCACCAGATCAACGCTCCGAAGTCTGCAGCTTCTGCCGCCCTGAAAGAACGAGGAGCCCATTACATCATCGACACAGTCGCCGATCTGCTCCCCGTCATTGAGGAAATCGAAAGCCGGCTTAGCAAAGGCGAGCGGCCCTGACATTGGCGATTTCGCCGGAGTTGGATGCATCCAGGGCGAAGCAGTCGTGCTGGATTGTGCGTCTGATCATCTTTGTATCCGATTAGCGATTATTTCGCCCGCTCCCATAGATGACAAGAAATGCCTCGACCGAGGCATCCGCATGCCGTTCAAGTTCTGCCTTTGAACGAGGCTTGCTGTTTCCGGTAAACATTGCCTCGTTCATGGGGATCCAAAGCAGCATTCCGAAAAAGTGACTGGCTGCCAAATGGGGGTCACTGGTTTGCATCAGCCCGCGACTTGTGAGCTTTTCAAAGCAGGATGCCATTGAAGCCAGCATCCGCTCGAAGCCCTTTTGGTACCAGCTGCGACCGAGTTGAGGCATGCGATCGGCATTGGCGATGATCAAACGCCGCAGCTTCAGCAATTCGTCATCCATCAGCATCGCCATCAAGCGTCGGGCGAGCTGATGCAGGCCGCCTTCCATATAGGTCACTTCGGACAGCAGTGTTGTCACGACCTCGACGACATCGTTGGTTTGGGTCGCCGTCGATTGAACGACCTCGCTGAAAAGCGTCTCCTTATCTCTGAAATGCTTGTAGATGGTCTGTTTGGAGACGCCGGCATTGGTGGCGATTTCCTCCATACTCGTTCCATCATAACCCTTGCTGACAAAGGCTAGCGTAGCTGCCTGGATGATCTCGCGGTCCTTACGTGCGGATCTGGTTTCATTCTCGATTTTCATGAAATCCTTCGACCGGTACTAGACAGTACCGTACTCTAATGTTAGTCGTGCGACACGGTACTGGACTGACCAGTACTCGTCAACAGATCACAAGGAATAGACAGATGACCAAGATGATCTTCGTGAATCTTCCGGTTCGCGATCTTGCTAAATCGACAGCGTTTTATGAAGCGGTAGGAGGAACCAAAAACCCGCAGTTCTCGGATGAGACTGCCTCATGCATGGTGTTTTCCGAGACGATTTACGCAATGCTGCTGACGCATGACAAATACAAGATGTTCACTGAGCGGCCGATTGCCGACACCAAAAAATCCAGCGCGGTATTGCTTGCCCTGACGGTCGAAAATCACGATGACGTGGATAATGTCGTTGATCAAGCCGTCAAGGCCGGCGGAATTGCCGATCCTAATCCCAAGCAGGATCATGGTTTCATGTACGGCCGCAGCTTCGAAGACCCGGATGGCCATGTATGGGAACTGATCTGGATGGCAGGAGCGCCGGCTGAATAATCGCCTGATGAGATCGCCAATCGAACCGAAGCTTCCCGCTTCGGTTCGCAATTGATGCCTCTCCTCACTATTCCTTGATCGAGCTTTGATTGGCGCAGCCGAAACGCTCCGCTAGAATGGCTTTGTTTATTTAGGATCGATTTCGACGATCTCATCGCTATTCGGTCGGCCGCACAATTTGATTTAACGGCCTGCCGATTGGCGGCCATCGGGGAGGAATACCATGGGTCCCAGCTATTTTCGCAAGACTGCCCTCATGCTTGCGAGCGGCGCCCTCGTTGCGCTCACAACAATTCATGGTGCCAGTGCTGCAGACAGAATTCGCATGCATGGCACAGTTGAAAGCCTCGACGGCGACACGCTGAAGATCAAGAGCCCCGATGGCAAGGACGTGACGGTCACGATGAAGTCCGGCATGAACGTCCTTGGGGTCAAGAACGCCTCTGCCGCTGACATCAAGCCGGGCGACTTTGTCGGTGTCGGCTCGCAGCCGACCGCCAGCGGCGTCAACGGTGCGGTTCAGGTGGTCATCTTCCCGGCTTCGATGAAGGGTACGGGCGAAGGTGACCGTCCCTGGGACGTCAAGCCAAACGGCTCGATGACTAACGCCACCGTTGCGAACGCCGTCAAGGACGTAAACGGCCCCACCCTGACGCTCGCCTACAAGGGCGGAGAGCGCAAGATCAGCATTCCTGATGGCACGAAGATCGTCGCACTCGCCCCGACGACCAAAGACGACCTGAAGGCCGGTGCCGGTGTCTCCGTACAGGGCGTCATGAGCGGCGATAACATGGTCGCAGCAGACCGCGTTTCCGTAGGTCTCGATGGCGCGACGCCACCCAATTGATCTCTGGGCCAGCCACGTTCAACGGACCCTCGGTTATAGGCCGAGGGTCTTCCTTTGCGCGATGCGCCAGGCCCGCGGCGTCTCTCCGGTCTCCTTCAGGAAAAAGCGGGAGAAATAAGCCGGATCAGCAAAGCCGAAACGATCACCGATCTCCTGCACGCTTGCGAAGGTGAAAACCAGCTCCCGCTTTGCTTCGTCGATAAGCTTGCGGGTAATCAGTTCATGCGTCCCCTGCCCGGTCATCGGCCGGACGATGCGATTGAGATGCGTGGGTGAGATGCCGAGCGCTTCGGCATAAAAGGAGGCGGGCTTTCGGGATCGAAAGTGCCGCTGGATGAGATCGTTCAGAAGTTCGATCCGCCGCTCGTTCTCCCGCGCCGAGCCTTGGCTTTCCCCTTCCTGCGACGACAGGCGAAAGGTTAGTTGCAGGGCCGATGTCAGATAGGCGTCCAGCAGATCATTGCGCCCTTGGCGGCGCTCGTCGAAGGTCCGCCCGAGACGGCGAAGCGTCATGGCGATATAGGCCGCGTCTTCATTGCTGGGATCAAGCCATGTCACATGCGGCTCGGCGAGCCATTCGCCGAAACGGCTCGCGTCACCCGGTATCGTCTTCAAACTGGAAAGCAATGTGGTGACGACGAGACCGTCGATATCCTTCGAAAAGCGAAATCCATGATTCAAGCCCGGCGGAACCGTCACGACGGAATGCGGACGGATGGCCTGCCTGTTGTCACCGAAGACGACATCGCCTGCACCGGCGCTGATGTAGAGAATCTGAAAGAAGCGCTCATGGCGATGGAGCCGGATCTCCCAGTGATGAAGCCGGCTCCGCGAGGGAATCGTCTCGCAATGTAGCCAGAGTTCGGTTTTTGCACCGCTGATCTCGCCATAGAGATCATAGGTTGGCACGGAATTCATCGCCTGTACTCCCACCGCGGATGTTCGATTTTTGCAATTTCAGGCGCGAAAAGTCCATTGCTGCGGCCTCCTTCCGCCATCACAATTGCAATAAAAGCAAGCGCGGGAGGAAAGAATGCGCACCCAAGTCGTCATCATCGGGTCCGGTCCCGCGGGGCTTCTGCTTGGTCAGTTGCTGACGGAGGCCGGCATCGACAACGTCATCCTGGATCGCGCCAGCAAGGACCATATCCTCGGCCGTGTCAGGGCCGGCGTATTGGAAGAGGGAACGGTCGGGCTGATGGACCGGGCGAAGGCCGGCAGCCGCATGCATTCCGAAGGCCTGCCCCATAACGGCTTCTCGCTCACCTTCGATGGTCGCGACCATCGCATCGATCTCCATGAGCTTACCGGCGGCAAGCGCGTCATGGTGTACGGCCAGACAGAACTGACCCGCGATCTCATGGAACGCAGGGAAGCCGGAAACGCGCCGACGATCTATGACGCCGACGATACCTGCCCGCACGATTTCGGCGGCGACAGGCCCCATGTCACCTATGTGAAGGACGGCATCTCGCATCGCATCGATTGCGATTTCATCGCCGGCTGCGATGGCTTCCATGGTACCAGCCGCAAGGCAGTTCCCGAGGGCGCGATCAAGACCTTCGAAAAGATCTATCCGTTCGGCTGGCTTGGCATCCTGTCGGAGGTCGCACCCGTCAGCCACGAGTTGATCTATGCCAACCATCCCCGTGGCTTCGCGCTCTGTTCGATGCGATCGATGACCCGCAGCCGCTACTATATCCAGTGCCCGCTGGACGAAAAAATCGAGGATTGGAGCGATGATCGTTTCTGGGATGAGCTTCGCCGGCGCCTGCCTGCCCATCATGCCGAAGCCTTGAAGCCTGCGCCGTCGTTCGAGAAATCGATTGCGCCACTGCGCTCCTTCGTGGCTGAGCCGATGCGCTTCGGCCGTCTCTTTCTCGCCGGCGATGCGGCCCATATCGTCCCGCCGACGGGAGCCAAAGGTCTGAACCTTGCTGCCAGTGACGTTCATTACCTATTTGCTGGCCTGCTCGAGCATTATCGCGACGGATCGGATGCCGCACTCGACGCCTATTCCGCCCGGGCGCTCGCCCGGGTTTGGAAGGCCGTTCGCTTCTCCTGGTGGATGACGACCATGATGCATCGTTTTCCCGACACGAGCGATTTCGACCAGAAGATCCAGGAGGCTGAACTCGACTATCTCACCCATTCAAAAGCAGCTTCGACCGCGTTGGCAGAAAATTACGTGGGGCTGCCCTACTGAAAAGGAGCCGATGCCTTTCATGGGCTTCCCTCCCCTGGCGGCGCGCTTCAGGGCTAAAGCCTCTTCGATATTTCCTCGGCCGCCTGCCGGATCGTCTGCGTGAGGATAGACAGCGGCAGCGACGGAATGGCGTCGGTGCGCATCGTCAGGCCTACAGGACCTTTCGTCTCGCTGGTGTCGATCGGCAAGGCTTTCAGCAATCCGTCGTCGATGTCGCTGGCCACAACGCCTGCTGAAATGATCCAGATGGCGTCGCTCGACCGAACGAAGGCGCGTCCGAAGGAATCTGAGACGGTCTCGATCTGGCTCAGCAGGTTGGCAACGCCGTTTGCGATCAGGAAACTTTCGACAAACGGCCGAATGATCGAGGCCCGCGTCGGCATCAGCACCGTGTAGCGTCCGAGATCGGAAAACAGCGAGCGGCCAGCTTCGAGAAGCGGATGACCCGAGCGCACGACGAAAACGACCTGCTCGGAATAGAGATACTCAAAGGAGAAACCGCTCATCTTGTCTGCTGCCGCCAGACGCCCGACGACCAGATCGAGATCGCCGACGCGAAGCTGCTCCAGGAGCACCGCATTCTCGCCTGTCACAACCTTGATCCGGCTCCACGTATCCTCCTTGAGAAACAGCTCCATCGCCCGCGGCATGATGTGCGTCGAAACCGTTGGCAAGGCGCCGATGCGGATTGGCGGCGCTTCGCCGAAGCGCTCCTGGCTGACGGAATCGAGCCCTTGGCGCAGCGCGCTCAGGGCCGCGCCGGCGTGGCGAAGGAAGACCTCGCCATAACGCGTGATGCGGATGCCGCGGCCGTCGCGTTCGAGGACAGCCACGCCCAGTGCCTCCTCCAGCTCGCGAATGGTCTTTGTCACGGCCGGCTGGCTGACATGCAGGAGATCGGCGGCCTTCTGCACGCTCTTCTGGCGCGCGACCTCGACAAAGGTCTGCAGATGGCGAAACTTTACGCGGCTATCCAGCATCGCAAAACATAACCTATCAGTTATCAAAGCGTCAGAAAATATCATTTTACCTAACCAGATGAAACTGCCAGTCTCGGCAAGAGGAGATTTTCAAGTGCAATTTGCCCGGATCAACGATGTCACGATCCACTACCAGCTCATTGGCGGGCCGGCGGATAAGCCCGTCATCGTCTTTTCCAATTCGCTCGGCACGGACTTCCGTATCTGGCGGGACGTTATCGTGCGTCTGGCGGGCGATTTCGCAATCGTGCTCTATGACAAGCGCGGCCACGGGCTTTCCGATGTCGGACAGGTTCCTTGCACGATTGAGGACCATGCCTCCGATCTCGCCGGCCTGCTCGATATGCTCTCGGTCAAGCAGGCGATCATTTGCGGCCTCTCGGTCGGCGGGCTGATCGCCCAGTCGCTCTATCAGCGCCGGCCGGATCTGGTTCGCGCCCTCATCCTTTGCGATACCGCCCATAAGATCGGCACGGCCGAAGCTTGGAATACGCGGATCGCGGCTATCCGCGAAAACGGCATTGCCAGCATCACCGACGGCATCATGGCGCGCTGGTTCACGTCCGCCTTCCGCCGCCCGGAAAACATCGCCTATGCCGGCTATTGCAACATGCTCGAGCGCCAGCCGGTGGAGGGATATATCGCCACCTGCGAGGCGGTCCGCGACGCCGACTTTACCGAGGCCGCCGCAAAGATTGCGGTTCCCACGATCTGCGTCGTCGGCGATCAGGACGGCTCGACCCCGCCCGACCTCGTGCTTTCCCTGGCGCGGCTCATTCCCGATGCCCGCTACGAAGTCATAAAGGATGCTGGCCACATCCCCTGTGTCGAGCAGCCGGAGGCGCTGACTTCGGTCATTCGCGCCTTCATCGAATTTGCCATGCATGGAGACAAAGGCTCATGAACGAACCCTCGCCCATTTCGGAACGCTACCGCCGCGGCATGGAAACGCGCCGCGCCGTTCTCGGCGACAGCCATGTCGACCGCGCCCAATCGATATCGACGGAGTTCGACCGGCCATTCCAGGAATTGATAACGGAAGGTGCCTGGGGAACGGTCTGGTCACGGCCCGGCTTGACGAAGCGCGAACGGTCGATCGTCACGATCGCACTTCTCGCGGCGCTGGGGCAGGACGAAGAAGTGGCGATGCATGTACGCGCAACGGCCAATACGGGTGCCTCGCGAAACGATATCTGCGAGGCGCTGCTTCACGTCGCGATCTATGCCGGCGTGCCGGCCGCCAACCATGCAATCAAGATCGCGAAGCAGGTTTTCGAGCAAATGGACGCCGATCAGACGACCCGAGGCGAGGCATGAGATGAGCAACAGACCGAACCGCAAGCCCGAAACGGGCGCCTTCTTTGCAAGGGATCGCGCATGGCATGCGCCGGCCCTGACACCGGGCTACAAGACCTCGGTACTGCGCTCCCCTCAAAGGGCACTCCTGTCGCTCGACAGCACGATCTCGGAAATCACTGGCCCGGTCTTCGGTCACTCCATGCTGGGCGAGCTGGACAACGACCTCATTCATAATTTCGCCAAGCCGGGCGAAAGCGCGATCGGCGAGCGCATCGTCGTTCATGGCCGCGTACTTGACGAACGCGGCCGGCCAGTGCCGGGCGCTTTGGTAGAATTCTGGCAGGCCAATGCCGGCGGTCGCTATCGCCACAAGAAGGAAACCTATCTCGCCGCCATCGATCCGAATTTCGGCGGCTGCGGCCGCGCCGTGACCGATGAGGATGGACACTATTTCTTCCGCACCGTCCGACCCGGCGCCTATCCCTGGCCGAACGGCGTCAACGACTGGCGTCCTGCCCATATTCATTTCTCGATCTTCGGCCACGGTTTCGCGCAACGGCTGATCACGCAAATGTATTTCGAGGGCGATCCGATGATCTGGAAATGTCCGATCGTCGGCACCATCCCCGACAAGGCTGCCATCGAGCAGCTGATCGCGCCGCTGGACTGGGGCAATACGATCCCCATGGATTCCCGCGCCTACAAATTCGACATCATCCTTCGCGGCCGCCGCTCGACCATGTTCGAAAACAGACCGGAGGGAAACTGATGGCCCAGGAACTCGGCTACCTCAAGGAAACGCCGTCGCAGACGGCCGGCCCCTATGTCCATATCGGCCTGACCCCGAATTTCTGCAATATATCCGGTGTCTACGACAGCGACCTCGGCACTACGATGGTGAACGACAAGACGCTCGGGGAGCGGATCACCGTGACCGGGCGCGTCCTCGACGGCGCCGGCTCCCTCGTGCGAGACGCCGTCATCGAAATCTGGCAGGCCGACAGGTCAGGGCTCTACAATAGCCCGTCGGAAATGCGCGGCACCGCCGATCCGAACTTTACCGGATGGGGGCGCTGCCCGACGCGTGCCGAAGATGGCGTCTACAGCTTCGAGACGGTCAAGCCCGGCATCGTGCCCTATAAGGACGGCCGCAAGATGGCCCCGCACATCACCTTCTGGATCGTTGCCCGCGGCATCAATATCGGCCTGCATACGCGCATGTATTTCCCGGAGGAGACAGAAGCGAACGCGGCCGATCCGCTGCTTGCCCGCATCGAACATCGCGAGCGTCTGGCGACGATGATTGCCACGAAGGACGGCCCAATCTACACGTTCGACATCCATCTCCAAGGCGAAAAGGAAACGGTGTTCCTGGACATCTGAAATCCGTCATGAGCGTCTCGCCCTTCGATCATCCCTATCTGTCCGGACTGCTCGGCGACGAGGAGATGGGGATCTATTTTTCCGCGGATGCCGATATCCGCGCCATGCTCTCCTTCGAGGCGGCGCTGGGGAAGGCGGAGGCGCGTCATGGCGTTATCCCGGAGGGAGCGGCGGCGCGCATCGGAGAGATATGTTCGTCCTTCAAGCCGGACATCGCGGTTCTAAAGGCGGGCACGGCGTCTGACGGAGTGGTCGTACCATCACTTGTCCGTCAGCTGCGTGATGCTGTCGGCGGCGATGAGGCTCGCTTCGTTCATTTCGGCGCAACGAGCCAAGACGTCATCGATACCAGCCTGATGATCCGGCTGAAGGCCGTCTGCTTTCTCCTATCTGCAAGGCTATCCGTGCTGGGGGAAATGCTGCAGGGGCTTGAGCGGCAGTTCGGCAAGCACAGGCTGATGGCTCATACCCGCATGCAGGCCGCCATTCCGATGAGCGTTTCGGACCGGCTGCGCGCCTGGAGCGATCCTCTAGGCCGATACCGCGAGCGGCTGACCAACGAGAGTTTTCTGCTGCAGTTCGGCGGCGCAGCCGGTACGCTCGATCAGCTGGGCGACAAGGCCGCGGCGGTTCGCGCGGCGCTCGCGCAGGAGCTGGACCTCACCGACGCCCGGCAATGGCAGAGCCAACGCGACCGGATCGCCGATTTTGGCGGCCTGCTTTCCCTGATCACGGGCAGCCTCGGAAAAATCGGCCAGGATATCGCGCTGATGGCGCAGGGGGGAACGGAGATCGCGCTTTATGGCGGCGGTCGCTCCTCGGCGATGGCGCACAAGCAGAACCCGGTTGCGGCCGAGACGCTGGTGGCGCTTGCCCGGTTCAATGCGGTCCAGATCTCGGCACTGCATCAGTCAATGGTGCACGAGCAGGAGCGCTCCGGCGCGGCCTGGACGCTGGAATGGATGGTGCTACCGCAAATGGCGACTGCATGCGGCGCGGCGCTGCGACTGGCGCAGGAACTGATAAAGAGCATCATTCGGATCGGAAATGCCGACTAGAAATTTTGCCCTCGGTGGACGGATGATATCGTCACCTGGCCGGCGGTCGGACTATTTGGAGAGGCCTGGACAAAAGAAGAGCCAGTGCCCCGGAGGAGGGAAAATGAAGCGTCTTATCATCGCCGCCGCAGCGGCGCTCGCATTGAGCGGCATCGCCAATGCCGACACGATCAAGGTCGGGGTCATCGGGCCGTTTTCCGGCCCCTTTGCCCTCCAGGGCAAGAACTTCAAGGCCGGCATCGATGCCTATATGGCCATGAATGGCAACAAGGTCGGCAACGACACGGTCGAAATCATCTATCGCGACGTGCCGCAGGCTGATCCCGCCCAATCTAAATCCTCGGCGCAGGAGCTCGTCGTCAAGGAGCATGTACAATATCTCGCCGGCTTCTACTTTACGCCCGATGCGATGGCCGTCACGCCGATCCTGAAGCAGGCCAACGTGCCGATGGTGATCATGAACGCCGCCACCTCGGCGATCGTTGAGAAGAGCCCGCTCGTGGTGCGCACTTCCTTCACGACATGGCAGACCTCGACGCCGATGGCCAAGGTCGCCTTCGACAAGGGCATCAAGAAGGTCATCTCCGTCGTCAGCGACTACGGTCCAGGCATCGATGCCGAAAGCGCCTTCAAGGCCGGCTTCACCGCCGCCGGCGGTCAGGTGGTCGACGCGATCAGGATGCCGCTTTCGACCAATGATTTCAGCCCGATCATGCAGCGCATCAAGGACTCAGGTGCACAGGCGGTCTTCGCCTTCCTGCCATCGGGCCCGACCACGCTCGGCTTCGTCAAGTCCTACAACGAAAACGGCCTGAAGGCGGCTGGCGTGCAGCTGATCGCCCCCGGCGACCTGACGCAGGAGAGCGATCTGCCGGCGCTCGGTGACGCGGCACTCGGCATGCAGACGACCTTCCACTACGCCGTCTCGCATGATTCACCGGAAAACAAGGCCTTCGTCGCCGCCGCCGACAAGGCGATCGGCAACCCGGCCGAACTCACTTCCCGGCGGTAGGCGCCTTCGACGGCATGCATGTCATCTACAAGATGATCGAGGCGACCGGCGGCAAACAGGACGCCCAGAAGGCGGTCGATGCGGTGAAGGGCCTCTCCTGGGTCAGCCCGCGCGGGCCGGTCACGATCGATCCTGACAGCCGCCATATCACGCAGAACATCTATCTGCGCGAGGTCGCCAAGGCCGCCGACGGGACCTATTACAACAAGGAGATCCAGACCTTCGAGAAGCAGGGGGATCCGGGGTTGAAGGCCGGGAAGTGAGATAGAGCGGCGATCGTCGCGGGTGAGCCCCCTCACCCTACCCTCTCCCCAAATGGAGAGCGGGAAACGTCGGTGATTACCGCCAGTTGGGGCGAAAGCCAGAGTCGCGAGTCTCTTCTCCCCATGGGGGGCCGAAGGACAGGTCGAGACCGGTGGGTCGACCCAGGCGGGTGCCGGCAGGCGGATGAGGGGGCCGCGCGGCATCAGGCCCAAGACGCCCGCTCTCGATAAAACAAGGAACACGTTGAACCAGATGCAAACTGTCCTCAGCATAGCGGTTGATGCCTTGGCCTACGGCATGGTGCTGTTCGTCATCTCGATTGGGCTGTCTGTCACCATGGGGCTGATGCGTGTGACCAATCTGGCCCATGGCGGATTTGCCATGATCGGCGGCTATATCGCCTCCTATGCGGCGCGCGATCTCGGGCTCGGCTATGGCGTTGCCGTGATCCTCGCCGTTGTCGGCACCATCGTGATCGCCATTCCGATCGAGCGCCTGCTCTATCGCCGGATCTATGGGGCGCCGGAGCTGACGCAGGTGCTGATGACCATCGGCATCACCTTTTGCATCATCGGCATCGCCAACTATGTCTTTGGACCAACCTTAAAAACAATCCCGCTGCCGCCTGAGCTGCAAGGCTCCGTCAATCTTGGCTTCCGCAGCATCGGCACCCAGCGCGTCTTCGCCATCATCAGCGGCCTAATCGTCGCGGCGGTACTCTGGTATGCGATCGAAAAGACCGGCTTCGGCGTGAAATTGCGCGCCTCGGTCGACAATGCCGCAATGGCGGCCGCACTCGGCGTGCGCACCGAGATCGTCTATGCCGTGAGCTTCGCCATCGCCGTCGGGCTTGCCGCTTTCGGCGGCGTGGTCGGCGCGGAGCTGCTGCCGGTCGAGCCCTATTATGCGCTACGCTATATGGTGACCTTCCTCGTCGTCGTCTCCGTCGGTGGAACCGGCTCCATCCCCGGTGCACTCGCCGCCTGCCTGCTTCTCGGCGCAATCGACACGACCGGCCGTTACATCATGCCGGAATACGGAGAATTCTTCTTCTATCTCGCCGTCATCGTGGTGATCTGCCTCTTCCCTGGCGGCCTTGCCGGAAGGGCAAAATGATGGCGCTGACCCTCAACTCCAGCAATGCGGCCGCCTCCCGCCAGCGTCGCTCCATCGGCCACGATCTGATCGCTGTCGTCGTCGCTGCGGCGCTTGCAGGCCTCGGCTACCTGCTATTTCCCGACAATCTGGCGCTGTTGACGCGGCTGATCGCGATCGCGCTGCTTGTCCTGTCGCTCGATCTCGTCGTCGGCTATTGCGGTATCGCGACCCTCGGCCATGCCGCCCTTTTCGGCGCAGGCGCCTATGCTGCGGGCATCGCCTCGGCGCATTTCGGCATTACCGATCCATTGCTGATGACGCTGGCTGGCATGGTCGGCGGTGCGATTGCAGGGCTTATCTGCGGTGCGATCATTCTGAGGGCGCATGGGCTGCCGCAGCTCGTTCTCTCCATCGCGCTCGTCTATCTGTTCCATGAATTCGCCAACAAGGCTTCGGATTAGACGGGCGGCAGCGACGGGCTTTCCGGCATTTCCACCGATCCCCTGTTCGGCATCTTCGAATTCGATCTCTATGGACACACGGCCTATCTCTTCGGCGCAGCGCTCCTGCTTGTTGTCATCCTCCTGTTGCGCCTGCTCGTGCGGTCGCCCTTCGGCATGCTCTGCCGCGGTATCAAGGAGGACCCGTTGCGCATCCGCGCCATGGGCGCCTCACCCAAGCTTGCCTTGATCAAAATGTACGTCATTTCCGGCGCGGTCGCCGGCATCGGCGGCGCGCTCAACGCCATCTCGACGCAGGTTGTCGGCCTCGACAGCCTGTCCTTCACGCAATCGGCCGAAGCGTTGGTCATGCTCGTGCTCGGCGGCACGGGATCGCTGTTCGGCGCACTGACGGGGACCATCGTCTTCATACTGTTTGAGGACTACGTCTCCTCGGTCAATCCCTTCCATTGGCTGACGATCGTCGGCGCGCTGCTGATCGCCGTCGTGTTGTTTGCACCCAAAGGCATCTATGGCACCGCCGCTGCCTACCTGAACGGACGCAGGGAGACGCCGCGATGAGCGCAGTCTTCGAAGTCAGCCGGCTGCGCAAGGCCTTCGGCGGCCTCACAGTCACAAATGACGTCAGCCTGTCGATGGCGCCGGGCGATCGCGTCGCCCTGATCGGCCCGAACGGCGCCGGTAAGACCACCTTCGTCAATCTAGTACCTCGCCACAGAGATTATGACGGTTTGTGTTATCGTAGAATGGGCAGGGCTTCTGGCGGGATGAGAAGTTGGATGCTGCGTGCGGCGCCTGGCACGCGGGATATAAAGCCCGCCTTC